>JAFYWF010000066.1 GCA_017558145.1 Lachnospiraceae bacterium | reverse complement strand
GTATTGGAAGAAAGATTTAATCTTGACAAACCATTGCCGGAGCAGTTTGTACTGTATTTAAACAATCTGTTACATGGGGATTTTGGAGTATCCACCAAAACAGGACGTGACATTAAGACGACTATTTTCGAATCCTTTGCAGTTTCTGCAAAATTAGGAGGAATGGCAGTGATTGTGGCTGTCATCTGTGGTGTAGTGCTGGGATGTATTGCAGCGTTGAACCGTAACAAATTGGCGGATCGATTGATTATCTTTTTATCCACCCTGTTTACGTCCTTACCTAGTTTCGTGTTTGGTACGTTGTTATTATTAGTTTTTAGTACAAAATTAGGATTATTCCAGGCATGGAGTGCAGAGAAAACCAACTACGTGCTTCCGATTATTGCTTTGTCAGCATCTCCTATGGCTTATATAACACGTCTTACCAAAACCAGTATGCTGGATGCCCTGGGACAGGATTATGTACGTACAGCCAGAGCAAAAGGTGTGGTGCAGTGGAAGGTTATTTTTAAGCATACTTTAAGAAATGCAATGATTCCGGTTATTACCTATGTAGGACCTTTGACAGCCTCTATTTTAACCGGCTCTCTTGTAATCGAAAGTATTTTCTCGATTGGAGGACTTGGTTCCAAGTTTGTAAGCTGTATTACAAACCGAGATTACCCTATGATTATGGGGACTACGATTTTCTTAGCTACATTGATGATTACAGTCAATTTGCTTACGGATATTGTATACAAAATGGTAGACCCTAGAATCAAACTTGATTAAAATAGAAGGAGAAATTTGACATGAGTAATGAAAAATATGATGTAAATCAGATGCCAGAAAAATCTCCTTTCAGTTTTCAGATTGACTTGAAGAAGTTTGAAAAGGCAACTGACGATGAAAAAAGACAGCAGGATGTCATGAGTGAATCCGTTTCCTTCTTTAAGGACGGAATGCGTAAATTGATGAAAAATCCATTGGCAGTAGGAAGTATCATTGCGTTGATTGCAATTATTGTAATGATTATTGTTGTGCCTAGTGTGGTACCTTACGGTTATTCTGAAATCGTAAGTGTAAATGGAAAACGTGATAAAAATGCAATTAACATGGCTCCCTTTGAATATTCCGAAATGGAACAGGCGTATATTGATGAGGGGGGAGAAGTATTTCCTCATATTATGGGAACCGATGAAATGGGACGTGATTATTTTGTCCGTGTTGTTTATGGTACCAGGGTATCCTTGATTGTAGGTCTGTTTGCCGCCTTACTGGTAGTGCTTATCGGGGTTGCTTACGGAAGTGTGGCCGGTTATCTTGGCGGTAAGGTGGATTTGATTATGATGCGTATTGTAGATATCATATACTCTCTGCCGGATATGTTGATGGTGGTATTGCTTTCTGTAGTATTACGAGAAGTTTTGGATGTAAGTGCTTTCCCGGTTTTAAAGAAAATTGGTGCTAATATGATTTCCTTATTTATGGTATTTGCATTATTGTACTGGACAGGAATGGCAAGAATGGTGCGTGGCCAGGTGCTTACCATTAAACAAAATGAATATGTTTTGGCGGCAAAGGTTAGTGGTGCCAAGTCCGGAAGAATTATTCGCAAACATATTTTGCCAAATACTATTAGTGTTATTATCATTACAGCAGCATTGCAGGTTCCATCCGCAATCTTTACGGAAAGTTTCTTAAGTTTTATCGGTTTGGGAGTTCAGGCGCCTATGCCATCTCTAGGTTCCTTAGCAAATGCAGCCCGTTCCGGTATTACACAATATCCGTATAAATTGTTGTTCCCGGCGATGATGATTTGTTTGATTACATTGGCATGTAACCTGTTAGGAGATGGTCTGCGTGATGCGTTTGACCCAAAATTAAGGAGATAATATTATGAGTGAAAATATACTTTCTGTACAGAATCTGCATACCTCCTTTAAGACACCCAAGGGGGACGTACATGCTGTAAACGGAGTTTCTTTCAACTTATCACCGGGGAAAATCCTGGGGATTGTAGGAGAATCCGGTTCCGGAAAATCCGTAACAGCGTATTCCATTATGGGTATTTTGGAAAGTAATGGTAGTATTACAGATGGTAAAATTCTGTACAAAGGTCAAGATATTACAAAATTTAGTGAAAAAGAGATGAGAGAATTTCGTGGAAAATGCTGTTCTATCATTTTCCAGGATCCGATGACCAGTTTGAACCCGGTATTTACCATCGGCTCTCAGTTAACGGAAGCGATTGAACTTCATACTTCCAGAAAAGGAAAGGAAGCAGAAGCAAGAGCGGTAGAGATGCTTACATTAGTAGGGGTAAATGAACCGGAAAAACGTTTGAAACAATATCCATTTGAACTTTCCGGCGGTATGCGTCAGCGTGTCATGATTGCTATGGCATTGTCTTGTGAACCGGACATTCTGATTGCAGATGAGCCAACCACAGCCTTAGACGTTACCATTCAGGCACAGATTTTGGAACTGATGCAGGAACTTCAGAAAAAACTCGGCATGGCAATTATTATGGTTACCCATGATTTGGGTGTTATCGCAGATATGTGTGATGAAATTATTGTTATGTACGGTGGAAGTGTATGTGAAAGGGGAACTGCGGAGGATATTTTCTATCGTCCGGGACATGAATATACAAAGGGCTTGTTACGTTCCATTCCTAATGTGGATAGAATGGGGCAAAAATTGGTGCCAATTCCGGGAACTCCTATTAACCTTTTAAATATGCCTAAGGGATGTGCATTTTGTCCAAGATGCGAAAATGCCATGAAAATTTGTTTGGAAGAAAAACCGGTAGAAATGCAAATGCCGGATGGACATTTTGCATCCTGTTGGATGAACGTAAAGAGAAGTATGGAAGAAGGGAAGGCGTAAGATTGTGAGTAACGAAACAACAAAAAAAAGCGAATATCTTATTGAAGTAAAAGATTTAAAACAATACTTCCCGATTAAGACCGGATTTATGAAATCTGTTCCCTTAAAAGCAGTTGATGGTGTTTCTTTT
>JAFYWF010000065.1 GCA_017558145.1 Lachnospiraceae bacterium | reverse complement strand
TTGGTTTTATGCTTGTCATGATTTTCTATAAGACAAAAAGTATGATTGTTTGTATTGCTATGCATAGTATTTTTAATTCGTTAAGTGCATTTGCTAATGAAGCAGCAATAACAAATCAAAGAAGTATTATTAGTGCACTGTTTTTAATAATTGTATCTGGTGGATATGCTTTATACATTGCCTTGAAGGTTAAAGATACAGAGGTAAAATAAGAAATAATGTTGAAAAAGATATTTACATGTGGTACTTTATTTTTCGTGCTAATAAGATAGTACATAAAATATCTTCTTACTATGGTTTTGAATAAGTAGATATTTTACCTTATTATGAAAAAATCATCAAAAACAAGAAAGAAATCCCAATGATTTAAAGCATTGGGATTTCTTGTTTTACAAAAGTAGTTATTATAAATAATATGATTTATCTGCCTAATATAACATCTTCCCAGATACCAGGCATTCGGTAGAAGAATACTATATGTTTGTCTTCTAAATAAAAATCTAAATCATTCCAATCAGCATATTCATCAAGTTCCATTAATTCATTTACGGTTTCTAAAATTTCAGAATCATTCATTTCTAAAACCTCAGAAGCAGAAATTTCTTCTCCTGTATGACGATCCAGCGTAATAGCATCATAGAAAGAGTATGTAGTAGCACTACCCATATGAGTTATATCGTCAAACAAAAGACTTACATAGTCATTATCTATATATTTAATTTCAAGGAATTGTAACTTTGAGTATGGTACATTAGGTAAATCCTGTTGTCCTTGTTCCATATACCAGTCTTCGGTTTCCAGGTATTGTTCCAAGTATTTATCATAGATTTTTTCTAAAGTCTCATTCATGGTATATAGAAAATTTGAATTAAGATAAAAACATTCTAGGTTATAGTAATATCCTTTGTTGTTTTCATCATAATAGAATTCCCCACCATATTCTCTAATTTCACCATATTCGGTCATATCGTATGTAGTCTCATCAGGCAAATCAATTTCTTGGTGTTCAGTCGCTACAGGTTTTATTGTTTCTGATGATTCCTTAGTTGCTTCAGCTTCAGTTTGACTATAAGCAATTTCAGGGTTATTATTGCAGGCTGTTAAAATAAAACAAATATATGTCATACATATCCACAAAAATTTATTTTTCATATCAATAATTAGAATCCTTTTTCGGAGTTTATTTGTCATAAATTATACTATCTTTATTAGGAAATGAATACGGTCATGGAAAAGAGTATTTAGGAAAAAGCGTGTTTTCTTTTTGTTTTTTTAAGTAATACCATAATTTTATCAATCATAAGTGATATAATAAACTCTATATAAACATTAAGTCTGCGAAATGGAGAACTTATGAAAGAGAACAAAGGAATTATCATATCTAAAATAATATTTACATTACTAGCCATTGGTGTATGTTTGTATTTGGTTTGTGGTGAAATATATTTTCCGGCAGAAAATCAAACAAAATCTTTGGGGCATATGGACTTTTCTCATGGTTGGGAATGGGTAAAAGAAGATGGAACAAAAATACCAGCGCAACTTCCAGGGAAAAATGAGGTAGAACGAAACCAAGTAATGGTGATAGAAAATACATTGCCAGAGTATCTTGAAGATAATCTATATATGTGTTTTCGAAGCTCCAAACAGGAAATGAAAATATATGTAGATGGAGAATTAAGACAAGAATATTCAACAAAGGACACAAGACCTTTCGGGCGTGTTAGTGCAGTTGCCTTTGTATATGCTCAACTTAATTGTGATGATGCAGGAAAACCAATCAGGGTAGAGTTTTCCACAGACTCTTCATATACAGGTGTTTTGCATGAAGTCTTTTATGGGGAAATGTTAGATATTTGGAAATATCTGTTTGAAAAGGGTGGAGTTGAGCTCATCATTGCCATGTTTGTTCTTGTGCTTGGAATTTCCAGTATTGTGATAAGTATTACTTTGAGAATATGCTATCGTAAAAAGGTAGAAATGGAATACCTGGGATGGGGAATCTTTTTGGCAGCTATCTGGATTATTGCCAATTCCGTATTTAGACAAATGATCTTCCCAAACATATCTGCCATAAGCGATATGGCGTTTTTTATGGTAATGCTTCTTGCAATTCCATTTATGCTATATCTTAATCAAGTACAGTCAGAAAGATATTCAAAAATTTATGTTGTTGCAATCGCTGTTAATGTGATTGATTTTATTGTGTGTACTTCACTTCATATAGCAAATGTAATTGATTTTTCAGATACTATTAAGTATATGGTCAGTATAGCAGGTGCCTCTATGGCCCTAATGGGAATTACTATGATTCGAGATGTGATTACTGGTCATATCAAAGAATATAAACTGGTTGCATTAGGTATTCTTGGAGTATGTTTATCGGCTGTCATACAGATTGTTTTATATTTTAAATGGACAACACAGTTTAGTGGAGCAGCAATTGCGGTGGCAATGGTATTTGTACTTGTTATCTCCTTTATCAATACCATGAAGGATATTCTTGATATTGAAAAAGAAAAGCAAAAGGCAGTAGGATCCAATCAGGCTAAGGGGCAGTTTCTTGCTAATATGTCACATGAAATTAGAACACCGATTAACGCGATTCTTGGAATGGATGCCATGATTCTTCGTGAAAGTGAAGATGATACCATTAAAGAATATGCCATGAATATTCAAAATGCAGGTCAAACCTTATTATATTTGATAAATGATATTTTAGATTTTTCGAAAATAGAATCCGGTAAAATGGAAATCATACCAGTGGAATATGATTTCAGCAGTATGGTACACGATGTGGTTACCATGATTATGGGCAAAGCAAAAGACAAAGGTTTGGATATGAAAGTAAATGTAAATCCAAATCTACCATGTAAAGTATATGGTGATGAAATTCGTATTCGACAAGTATTGGTAAATCTTTTAACTAATGCTGTTAAATACACCAAAGAAGGTGGCTTAACACTTACGGTAGATGGAGTGGTAGAAGGAGACAATGCGAAGTTTTATTTTGAAGTAGAAGATACTGGAATAGGAATTAAAGAAGAGAATTTATTTAAGTTATTTGAAAGATTTGAACGAATTGAGGTAGAGAGGAACCGAAACGTAGAAGGTACTGGTCTTGGAATGAGTATTACCATACAACTCTTAAAGCTCATGGATAGTAAACTTAATGTGAAAAGTATCTATGGTAAAGGTTCCAAGTTTTCATTTGAACTTAAACAGCAGATTATTGATAAAGAACCAATTGGTGATTTAGAAAATAGAATTAAGAATTTATCTATGCAGTATTCCTATGATGCATCCTTTGTAGCACCAGATGTAAGATTACTTGTGGTAGATGATAATATGATGAATCGTAAGGTGTTTATCAGCCTTTTAAAAGAAACTAAGGTTAAGATAGAAGAGGCAGAAAGTGGAATGGAATGCCTTGATATGATAAAAGATAAACATTATGACATTATTTTCCTTGACCATATGATGCCAGAAATGGATGGTATTGAAACTTTACATAGAATAAAGAAAATGACAGACCATGCATGTCAAAATGTTCCAGTCGTAGCATTAACAGCCAATGCGATTTCAGGAGCAAAGGAAATGTATCTGAAAGAAGGATTTGAGGAATTCTTATCAAAACCAATTAATCCAGAAAAATTAGAGAAGATGATTGTACGATTACTGCCTAAGAATTTAGTACAGTATGGCATGGGTGGCGGATATAAGAAATCGAATGCTATTGTTGAGGATATTGAAGAATTCCCAATGGTAGATGGAATAGATTGGAATTATGGATTCCTACATTTTCCAACAAAAGAACTTTTAAAAGAAACGGTAAAGGATTTTTACAAAGCAATTACGGTAGAAGCTAGCAAGTTAGAACAGTTCTATGGAAATGATTGGGAACAGTATCGAATTAAAGTACATAGCATGAAGAGTTCTGCAAATATGATTGGAGCAATTGTATTAGGTGGAATGGCAAAAGTTCTTGAGAATGCAGCTGCAAATTCCGATATACAGAATATAGAGAATTTACATCCTATCTTTATCAAAGAATGGTTAAGCTATACAGATAAATTGAAAGACCTTGTTATAGTTGAAGAAGTAAAAAAAACAAAAGCAATCGAAGATGAAAACGTAATTGCAGCTTATTTGGAAATACTTAGAATTGCGACAGATGAACAGGACATGGATGAAATGGACCGAGTGATGGCATTGCTTGAAGAATTTGATTTTCCACAAGAAATGCAGGTAGGGATACAAGAACTTAGTGCTTTCATCATAAATATGGATTGTGACCAGGCAATAGAGAAAATAGGGGAATTAGTAAAACAGTTAAAAGAATAATGGAAATGGGAGAAGAGAAGAATGAAAAGGGTACTTTTAATCGGAGAATTAAATCAAACAGTGAGTACCATAAATAGGTATTTAGAAACGAAATTTCAATCTCAAATGTGTATGGATAGTTTGGAATTAGTAAAAGGTATGGCTAAGGTTTTTGAACCAGACATGGCTGTTATCTGTCTCGTGGGTGTAGGGGAATTAGATAAGAGAATTTTAGATTATTTTGAGACCAAGAGACGTATTATTCCAGTACTTTTAATTGGTACACAAGAAGAGTGTAAATTTTTCCAAAACTATTATGAAGGTGAACAGTTTGATTACCTTACAAGACCGACTACTTTGACAGATGTAATGGATAAGTGTTCTTCTATGTTAAAGTCGGAAGAAGAGATTGTTGTGATTGAAGTAGATGAAACTGCAAAGCCAGAACAAGAGGTAGAATCTAAGAAACGAATTTTATTAGTTGATGATAGTGGAATTTTACTTCGTAGTGTAAAAGCTATGCTTGCAGACAAGTATGAAGTGGCAGTTGCTGTGGATGGGAAGAAAGCCATTGAAAGAGTAAAAAGAAGAAAACCGGATTTGATATTATTGGATTATGAAATGCCAGTTATGGATGGAAAAGAAACTTTGGAAGTGCTTCGACAGGATGATGAGTTAAAGGATATTCCGGTAGTATTCCTGACAAGTGTAGCAAACAGAGATAGTATTAATTCTGTATTAAAATATAAACCAGAAGGATATCTGTTAAAACCAATTGACCAAAACAGAATGTTTGAAACTATCGAAAGTATTTTGGAAATTAATTGATATATCTAAAGTAAGAAATAAAATAAGTAAATTTAGATACTAAGGATAATCCGAAAGGTAGCTATTATGGCAAAAGCAATGAAAAGAGTTTCGCTGATAACTTTGTTATTGACGATTG
>JAFYWF010000064.1 GCA_017558145.1 Lachnospiraceae bacterium | reverse complement strand
TTGATATTTTTAAGCTTTGTTCTAACGAAAGCTGCACCTTTACCTGGTTTTACATGCTGAAATTCAATAATCTGAAAAATATTGCTATCGATTTCGATAGTAATACCGTTTCTGAAATCACCTGCTGAAATCATTCTTATTATCCTCCTAAAAAGTTCGCACTACAATTCTAGTATATTTTATACTAGAAAACCACATTTGGCAAGTAATACTTGTATTTTTTGTAAAAATGTAATTTCTTGTAAAAAATTTTAGAATCAGCTCCTAAAACTTTCCAATTTCTAAGCTATCTATTTTGTCTAATACTTCCTACTCTATTGATGGATTTTGAATTGATATTAAATAATCAATGGCCTCCAAATACCCTTGTAGTCCATGACCATAAATCTGTTTTTGACACACCTCTTTTGTCACAGATATTTTACGAAATTCTTCTCTTTGAGTAATATCAGAAATGTGAATTTCTACTTTTGGAACTACAATACTAGCAAGGGCATCTCGAATGGCATAGCTATAATGAGTAAATGCTCCCGGATTGATTACAATTCCCTGCGTTCCATCAAAATAAGCTTCCTGAATTTTATCAATAATAGCACCTTCATAATTACTCTGAAATACTGTGATTTCATTTCCTGTTTCAGTTCCTTTGTCTTCAATCATCTTCACCAAGCCAGCATAATCAGTAGTCCCGTAAATCCCTTTTTCACGAATTCCCAGAAAATTTAAATTTGGTCCGTTGATAACTAATATCTTCATGTCTATTCTCTCCCCCAATTAATTTCTTCTACTATTTCTGTGATGGTTTTTTCATCCACATCAATGACTAAATCAGCAGCATCCTGATACTTCTCTTCACGTACTGCCATCATGTCCATAATTTTTTTCTTTGGATTTTCTCCTTGTAACAAAGGTCTTGAAGTATCCCCTTTTAGGCGATTGTATATGGTATCAGGAGATGCCTTTAAATAAATTACATTCCCCAACTTACTTAATAGCGTTCTATTTTCCTCTCTTAATGGAAGGCCTCCACCCACTGAAATAACTTTTTTATTTTCAAAAGCATGTATATCTTCTTCCTTTAACAGTTCCTTCAAGCACTTAGTTTCTATGTCCCTAAAATATACTTCTCCTTTTGATGCAAAAATATCAGAGATTGTCATCTGTTCCTTTTCTTCAATCCAAGCATCTGTATCAAGAAATAAACTGTTCGTGCTTTGCGCGATTTCCTTGCCTACACTACTTTTTCCACTGCCCATGTATCCAATTAAAATTAAATTATTCCTCAATTCCCATTTCACCTTTCATTACTTCATACACTTCATCACACAACGCTTCACTGACCTGAACCTGATTCCACAATTCAAAGGCTTCGATTCCCTGATACAATAGCATTTTCAATCCATGATACGCCTGTCCCCCCTGGGCCTTTACCAATTGCATAAATTTTGTATTTGTAGGTCGATAAATCAAATCATATCCGGTATGTATTTTTTGATAAAAGGCTTCTTCCTCTATAACCGCTTCTTCCTCATTGGGGCTGAGACCTACACTGGTAGCCTGAATACACAACTTTTTTTCTTCGCTCAGTTTAGTATAATCTTGTAACGCCATAGCTTCGATACAATTTTTTCCGGTAGTCTCCCTGATTTCTTCTGCAATACTGAGAGCTTTATCTACACTGCGATTCAAGATATAAACCTTTTTTGCACCATAATGAACACACAAATAAGCTACTGCTCTAGCTGCACCGCCGGCACCCAAAATAATAACTTCTTCCTCTTCTATCTTAATACCATACCCTGTCATGGCACGATATAACCCTGTCATATCGGTATTATATCCTTTGTAGCCACCGTTCACTCGAACCAAAGTATTTACAGCTCCAATCTGACCTGCCAATGAATCCACTTCACATATTTCTTTTAAAACATCACTTTTATATGGTACAGTGACATTCATTCCTAATACATTCAATGCATAAGCACCTTTTACTGCAGCCGTTAAATTCTGTTCTACTAAAAAAGGAACATATACTAAATCTATTCCCAGTTTTTTTGCAAGAGTATTATGTATGGTTGGTGACATTGTATGTTCTACCGGCTTTCCAATCAAACCACAAGTCTTGGTTTTGCCATTAATTTTCACGAAAACTTCCTCCTACGAATTGTTCGTACTAATAAAATTTTTTCTATTTTCTTTTTTCCTTTAAGTAAAAATACAATACAATTTTTTCCAAATATCGTTTTAATACAATTTGAATTTCTTCCTTGGGATGAATCGGTTTTACCAAAATTGAATAAATCCCTACTCTTTTGGCTCCCCATACATCCGTAAACAACTGGTCTCCCACAAATAAAGTATTCTCTGCTTTGGTGCCCATAAATTCCATAGCTTTCTGATAATTTTTAACACCGGGTTTCCCTGCCTTATAAATATATCCGGAACCTATTTTCTCATTAAAACGCTTTACTCTCGGTTCTTTGTTATTGGATAATAACATGGTCTGAAATCCCAGTTCTTTCAATTTTGCAAACAATGCCAAACTTCTCTCATCCGCATCAGCTCCATGAGGCACTAAAGTATTATCAATATCAAAAATAACACCTTGATACCCCTTCTTCTTCCATTCCTCAAAGGAAATATCATAGGTAGAATCTATCATTTCATTAGGATAAAAAACATCTAAAAAACTCACTTTTTTCTCTCTTTCTACTCCCGTAATTTATTTTTTTGATTATACTCTATCCTTACATCTTTGCCAAGCTTTGAATTTGTCGCAAAAAAATCAAAATTGACAGAAAATTTATTTTAAGGTAGAATAAAAAAGATAAGAAATACTATTTTCTAATTTTAATATATGAAATATCGTCAGGAGGACTCTTTATGAAGTGCCCATTTTGTAGCCATGAAAATACTCGTGTAATCGATTCCAGACCAGCAGATGAAAACAATTCCATCCGTCGAAGAAGAGTTTGTGATGAATGTGGTAAAAGATTTACTACTTATGAAAAAATTGAAACAATTCCTTTAATCGTTATCAAAAAAGATAATAATCGTGAAACCTATGATCGTACAAAAATAGAAGCCGGTGTACTACGTGCCTGTCACAAACGTCCTATCAGTGCCTCTCAAATTAGTCAATTGGTAGACTCTGTAGAAACTTCCATATTTAATAGAGAAGAAAAAGAAATTTCCAGTGGTATCATTGGTGAGTTAGTAATGAACAAATTAAAAGATCTTGATACCGTGGCTTATGTTCGTTTTGCTTCCGTATATCGTGAATTTAAAGACATCAATACTTTCATGGATGAACTAAAAAAGGTTATGACTCATTCCTAAAAATTACGCTTTGGCATATATATTTTTGCCAAAGCGTTTTTTATCTGTTCACTGATTTTTTAACAAATATCTACTACTATAATATCCGGTCCAAACTGTTTGATTTCCTTATATGCAATGACATAATCGGGTTCTCCACAAATCCAGGTACAACACTCTGGTAAACAGTAAAAACATTTACTTTTTGCGGATACTTTAATTTTTCTGACACACCCACTGCATTCATCAAAATCTATATCCACCACATGCCCCAATTTTCTACAGTCTCGCATATTGATAACTTCTTTTTTTCGAAGTTCAGAATACAACATAACTCAATACATCCTTTTTCTTTAAGTTATGCCATCAGAAACCGTTTCATCACATTTAAAGCATTTTTTTCTAATCTGCTCACCTGAGCCTGCGATATTTTTACCATCTGAGCTACTTCCATCTGTGTTTTTCCTTCAAAAAAACGTAACACAATAATCTCATGTTCTCTGGAATTTAATTGTTTCATAGCTTCACTTAAGGATAGATGTTCTACCCAATTTTCCTCTTTATTTTTCTTATCGCTGATTTGGTCCATTACATACAAGGTATCTTCTCCATCTGAATAAACCGGATCATATAAACTCATTGGATTTTGGATGGCATCCAGAGCGTATACTATTTCTTCCTTGGTGACTCCGATTTCCTTTGCAACCTCTGCAATGGTTGGTTCCCGCAAACTTTTTTTTGTCATACTCTCCTTAGTATAAATGGCCTTATATGCAGTATCTTTGATAGAACGGCTTACACGAATACTACTGTTATCCCTTAAAAATCTACGAATTTCCCCCATAATCATCGGCACTGCATATGTGCTAAATTTGACCTGCAAGGTGGTATCAAAGTTGTCTATAGCCTTAATTAACCCTATGCATCCAATCTGAAACAAATCATCTACATTTTCATTAGAAGATGAAAATCTCTTAATTACACTTAGCACCAATCTTAGATTTCCCTTAATAAATTCTTCTCTCGCCTCGTTATCTCCTTCTTTGATACGCACAAACAAAGCTTCCTTCTCCTGTTGTTTCAGAAGCGGAAGCTTTGCTGTATTTACGCCACATATCTCTACTTTCCCCTGTACCATTTTACCAATCCTCCTAAGCAATTCTCATGCTTAAAGGATTTGTCATTTAGAGGAAATTTATTCATTTATTGGAGTTTATTAGTTATAGAATATGTTTCAATGTAGAAACAAAAAATCTTATTTTC
>JAFYWF010000063.1 GCA_017558145.1 Lachnospiraceae bacterium | reverse complement strand
TTACTGTTTAATTTTCAAGGTACAAGCAAAGCAGTTCTTTAGGAAATGTTTTTGGAATGCTTGCATTCCAAAAATTATTTTCAAAGGACTATTCTGCGCCAGCAAGAAGCGAGTAAGTTTACTTACGAGCTTGTTTTGCTTTCACTATCATATTCGAAAACTTTGTTTTCGAACGGAGAAGGAGGGATTTGAACCCTCGCGCCGCTATTAACGACCTGCACCCTTTCCAGGGGTGTCCCTTCAGCCTCTTGGGTACTTCTCCAAATCACTGAACATTTTATTCAATATTTAATTGATGATATTTTCATCATAACGGAGAGGGTGGGATTCGAACCCACGCGCCCTTGCGGACAAACGGTTTTCAAGACCGCCTCGTTATGACCACTTCGATACCTCTCCATTTTTGTCGCGCTCTTTTTGTCGAGCGCAAAAATGATTCTAGCAAAGATGTCGTTAACTGTCAACATCTTTTTTTATTTTTTTTAAAAAGTTTTTTTAATGTCTTTTTTTCACCCTAAAACCCGCTATTTTATCAGCTTTTTCTTTTCTAAAACCTTCTTCTTTATGTATAAGTTTCGAATGTTATTCTTATTTTTTTAAAAATGCAGATGCCACCAACATGTCTTCCGGTGTTGTTATTTTAATATTTTCATAACTTCCATATACCAAATGAACTTTCTGATTTAAGAAATATTCCACTACCATAGCATCATCGGTAACAGGAATAGATGTGCTTATCCCCTCTTCTTCCTGTTTGATTAAAATAGTATACGCTTCTTTTATTAAATCGTAGGAAAATGCCTGTGGAGTTTGAATCTGCCATACTTTACTTCTTTCCGGTGTACTTTCTATATTGCAATCATCATCCGCCAGCTTAATCGTATCTTTCACAGGCATACCTGCTACACAGGCACGATATTCTTTTGCCCCCGCAATACATCGTTCAATAATTTCCAGTGTTAAAAAAGGTCTTGCTCCATCATGAATTAAAACATAATCCGCTTTTTCTAGCGCAGTAAGTCCGCAAAAAACAGAATGATATCGCTCTTTTCCACCTGCAACTACTGCTTTTACTTTAGTAAAACCATAACGTTCTACTATTTCTTTTGCACAATATTCCTCTTCCCCTGCACCAACCACTAACACAACCTCATCTACCGGACTATTTTGGAAGGCTTTTAACGCATAATATAACACTGGTTTATCCTCAATTAATAAATATTGCTTTTGCACATTACTTTGCATTCTTTTACCTTGACCTGCCGCCAAACATACTGCTGCAATTTTTTCTATTCCCATATCGTCCTCCATAGTAAATTGAAGAAAAAGTAAGTGCTGCAATTTCACCTACAACACTTACTCTATCATACTAAATTCTCTCTCCCAATTTCAAATTGGGTACGGCATTCAAATCATATCCATGCCGAACCCCTTTGATATATTCATAATACGCAGCTACTCCAATCATTGCTGCATTATCGGTACAATACACAGGTGATGGATGATAAAAATCAATACCATTTTCTTTGCATGCAACTTCCAATGCTTCTCTTAAATGTGAATTGGACGCAACACCTCCTGCAATTGCAAAAGTTGAAAAACCATATTTCTTTACTGCATTTACAGAATGATCTACCAAAACATCAACTACCGCTTTTTGAAAAGAAGCTGCTACATCAGCTTGATTCACTTCTTCTCCCTTCATCTGACAAGAATTCAAATAATTTAATACTGCAGATTTCAACCCACTAAAGCTAAAATCGTATTCACTTTCTCCAACTTTAGCTCTAGGGAAACGGATAGCATCCGGATTTCCCTCTCTAGACACTTTATCAATCTTAGGTCCGCCAGGATATCCTAATCCAATTGCTCTGGCCACTTTATCAAAAGCTTCTCCCGCAGCATCATCTCTGGTTCTTCCCAGTATTTCATATTCACCATAATCTTTCACTTTTACCAAGTGAGAGTGACCACCGGAAACCACAAGACAAATAAAAGGTGGCTTCAACTCTTTATTTTCAATATAGTTAGCACTAATGTGTCCTTCAATATGATGCACACCAATTAATGGTTTTTTTAACGCAAAAGACAAAGCCTTAGCTGCAGACACTCCTACCAATAAAGCACCAACCAGTCCCGGACCATAGGTGACTGCAATGGCATCTATATTGTCAAAAGTAACTTTTGCTTCTTCCAAAGCCTGTTCTATCACCTGGTTTATTTTTTCAATATGTTTTCTTGATGCAATTTCCGGCACCACACCACCATAAAGTGTATGCAATGCAATTTGAGAAGAAATTACATTTGATAAAACTTCTCTCCCGTTTTTAACCACTGCTGCTGCAGTTTCATCGCAGGAGCTTTCTATTGCTAAGATATACACATCTTTTTGTTCCATGTTTTCTCCATTCATTCGTTTTTATCCTGGATAAAATTAGATTATCTAATTATTTCTTTTTCACTAACAATTTCCAATCTTATTCCTGTGTTTCCCCTTCAAGAAGCTTTTGATGATTTTGGGACAAATCCCAACCATAAATTTTCCAATGGCCTTCTAAATCCATACGTAACAAAAAAACTTCTTCAATTGGTTGCTTGACCGTTCCCATACGTACATTATAGGTACAATACAATCTGGCAAAATCATGGCCATCCTCTGTAAAATAATACACATCTGTACTGGAAGATGTACTATAAGAAGAAATATGATACTTCTTTCCTTTAAAATCCTCTATTTCACTTCTCAAGTCTCTATAATATTCTTCCACCGTTTTATTATTTACCAAATCATAATCATATAATTCACTTGCCTTATCAGCCAAAGCCAATAACTCTTCTTCCGTGTGCTCTTCGTTATAAAAGCACGTTGTAATTTCACTATAATACTTAATTACTTCTTTGGGTGTCTGTGGATAATTCGTTTGTAAATTTCTAGATAATACTTCCTGCACCTTGGTTAGCTGCACATAATCTTCCGGTTTACTCTTTTCAATCTTAAGATTGATCATATAGTATGCCAAAAGCACACAGGCAATGGCTAAAAATAAGAAAAAGGCACCTCTTGGAGTTTTAAATCGCTTCATTCTTTTCTCCCTTCTCTTCCTTGCATATCTTTTATATTTTTAATCTTCTTCAAATTTCAATTCCACACTCACACCATCTTTAGCTGCTCTGGAATTGGCAAAAATAGCTTTTACATCTTTCATATATTCTTCCGGACGAATCAATGATGGACTATAATGTGTCAGCCACATCTGTTCCACTTCTGCTCTGGAAGCCATCTCTGCTGCTTCATAAAAGGTCATATGTTTATATTCTTTTGCTTTTGATTTTTTTTCCGGTTCTCCATACATCCCTTCACAAATAAACAAATCTGCTTTATAAGCATTCGTTACAATACTTTCTGTGGGACGGGTATCTGTACAATAGGTAACCTTCAATCCTTTTCTGGCTTCTCCCATAACCATATCCGGTGTGTAGGTTTTCCCTTCTAATTCTACTACTTCCCCTTTTTGCAAACGTCCCCAATAACGTTTTTCCAATCCTAAACTCTCCGCTTTCACAGGATCAAATTTTCCTGCTCTATGAACCACAATATTATAACCATAGCAAACTACATTGTGATTCACACGAAAACATTGAATATCAAAACCCTCAAAAGAAAAAGTCTGAGTAGTTTCTGTAATTTCCTGACAAATAATTTCAAAAGGAAGCTCTGGAGCAATTACGCGTAAAGAATTTACTACTTTAGTAAGTCCTTTAGGACCGATTAATAACAACGGTTCTGTCCTTTCCGCATTCCCCATAGTTAATAACATTCCAGGAAGACCACTAATATGATCCGCATGATAATGGGTAAAACATATAATATCAATAGGTTTCGGACTCCAGCCCTTTTCTTTCATAGCAATTTGAGTGCCTTCTCCACAGTCAATCAATATACTTTTCCCATTATATCTTGCCATCATGGATGTGAGCCAACGATATGGTAATGGCATCATTCCACCGGTTCCCAACAAACAAACATCTAACATCTGTGCAACCTTTCTTCATTTTCAAAAATGAATCTATATCTTCTATAAAAATTCTTTGGTTTCTTCTATCTGCACCGGTACCTTAAACTGTCGAATCCACTGATCAAAACACTCTTCACACAAGTCCAGATTATAAATATAACCATCTTTATTGCTAAAATAATCAAACTTATAATGGACACCAAAGCATCCTTCTTTTACAATTCCCTCTTCTACTAAAAGTTCTTTTCCACATTGATTACAAGTTACCTTTTGTAGCCTCGGTTCCAAAATTTCTTCTTCTCTATATACTCTCATGAATAGGTTTCCTTTCTAAACAAGTCATTAGTCAACCTTAAGTATACAATTTTCCATTCCTTATGTATTTGGTAATCTCTGCCTTCTTATCTTTGAAAGCTCAAAATTTTCCATTTCTTCACTTAATCTAAATCTTAAACCCTAACGCTTCCACATAATCAGGGCATCTTCGGTTGGGTACTCATAGAAATTTTTCCGAACGCCTTCTGTTACAAATCCCAAAGATTCATATAAATGAATGGCTGAAACATTGCTGACTCTTACTTCTAAGGAAAATTCTTTTGCTCCCATTTTACTTCCTTCTTCTAATAGTTGCAAAAGCATCTGCTTTCCTATGCCCATTCCCCGCTTGGTATTTTTTGTTACTACGTTAGTGATTTCTCCCTCACCCACAATATGTCGTAGACCGCAAGAAGCAACCACTTCTTCTCCTATTAAACCTACTAGATAACAGGCATTATCATTTTCAATCATTTCCATAAAAGATTCTTTGTGCCAGGGCATAGAAAAAGCTTCTTCCTCCAACACGCATACCTGATCCACATATTCTTCCGTTAACGGCTTAATTACCAGTTCCACGTTCCATTTCCTCTTTTCGTTCTCTCTCCGCCTGGGAAAGTCTCAAATAATCCGGATTATGTTCAGCTGCGGTCTCCATTCTCCCTTTTTTTGCATAAGAAAATGCCAAACTTCCTACAGCTGCTGCCCTCTGTCGATTACAACTTGCCGGAGCATACGAAAATACCACTTTCACTTTTTCTTCCAATTGCGTCTTGAATACAGGAACTCCGTCTCCTAAAAAGATGACTTCTCTTCCCATTTTATTGATACAATCTATCATTTCGTCCAATGCCACTGCACATTGTTCTTTTAGAACAACTAGTTCATATTTATCATCTTTTTTTACAAATTCATACAATCCCGTATAGGTTTGATTTCTTCTGGCATCCATCAAAGGACAAACCAGCTTATCTGTTCCATAAAGATTATAAGCAAGACCATCCACTGTAGGAATTCCAATCAATGGTTTTCCCAAAGCCTGCCCTAAACCTTTGGCTGTTGCAGATCCAATACGTAATCCGGTAAAGGATCCCGGCCCTGCAGCAACTGCAATAGCATCAATGGTATTTAAATCCAATTCTATCATACGACTTACTTCATCCAACATAGGCAGTAACGTCTGGGAATGTGTTTTTTTATAATTTATAGTGTATTCAGCAATACAATTATCTTCTTCCAAAACAGCTACACTGGCCACTAACCCCGAGCTGTCTAACGCTAATATTTTCACTTTTGGATTCTCCCTTGTTTTTTACATAACAACCAACTCGTTGTTGTTTGCTATCTATTTTTTCTATCTTTCCAATTTCTTTTTATCCAATTTCTTCAATCGTAATTTTGCGATAATCAAACCCTTTTTCTAAATCTTTTTCAATCACAATCTGACGATAAGAAGCCGGTAAAATTTCTTCGATCAGGTTTGCCCACTCAATAAAGGTTACGCCTTCTCCATAAAAATAATCTTCGTATCCAATCTCTTCCATTTCCTCCACATCTCCAATGCGATATACATCAAAGTGGTAAAAAGGGATTCTTCCGTCTTCATAAACCTGTACAATAGTAAATGTGGGGCTGGAAATTGGTTCTGTGATTGCTAAGCCTTCAGCCACACCTTTGGTAAGTGCTGTTTTCCCTACTCCCAAATCCCCCAATAAAGTATAGACATCTCCGGGTTTTGCTTCTTTCCCGATTTTCACTCCTAACGCAAACGTATCCGCCTCACTAAAACTTTCAAAAACCATATATTTTACCCTTTACGCTTTAATTTTCACTTTTTGTGGTGGCAAATGTTTCGAAATCATTTCAATCACTGCCACTTCTTTTTCTTTTAAGTCTGCTCTTGGGAAAATGCTAGCATTCACCGGCGATGTATAAAGAATAATACTCTTTCCGGTAGACGTAGCCTTTGTCATGTGTTCCCATTTTTGAAATTCTTTGACATCTCCTTGAGAAATTTCAACACCTTCCTCTGTCATACGATAATGCAACGGATTTTTAAAAGCAGGTGTACTTAACATTTGCTGTTTACTTTTTAAGAATAACGACCATGGAAGATATGCCAAAAGAACAATTCCTGCAATCAACCAAATCACATATCCAGTTACTGCAAATCCCACTAACATCAACGCTCCCACCGCGGTGCCCAAAACACCTTGAAAACTGCCATAGGTGTGATGCAACATATAATCATATAATACCTTAGAGTTAACTTTTACGTCAAATTCCAGTTCCATTTCACTTCTCCGTTTCCAACGTTTATAATATTTCTATCGTTCCTATATCGTACAAAATCATTTCAAAAACAACATCTCACTCTATCATATACTAGTTTTTTTGTTCCGTACAGAGTTTTTGTCATAATTCCTTTTCCTTATGCGTAGGATATAGCAAAGGGGGAATATGTTATGAACAAAAAAGCAAAAATTGTAGTTTTACATATGAAAGAATTAATTTATACCGGTTTATTTCTCATTTTAGGCGTTCTATTGGTTGTTATCATAATCTTAATGTTTTCCGGGAAAAACTCTGAATTGGTTTCTGATTCCAAATACACTCCAGGGCAATACACCACGTCTCTTACATTAAACGGTACCGTTATGGATGTGAAAGTGACAGTAGATGAAAACTCCATTACTGCCATCGGTTTAGAGCATTTGGAAGACTCCGTTTCCGTTATGTTTCCTTTAATGGAACCTACCTTGGAAGATCTTTCTTCTCAAATTATCGAAACCCAATCCTTAGATAATATTTCTTATGCAGAAGACCGCCAGTATACCTCCTTGCTTCTTTTGGATGCCATTGCTTCCTCTTTGGAACAAGCTGAAAATCCGCAAAATAGCACTTCTTTAGAATAACTTTCTTTTTATTCTTTCCTTTATGTATTCGAGGCTGTTGCAAAAAGCAACAGCCTCGTGTCTACGATTTATTTTTTACATTTTTCCAATTGTTGTAACCAAATGTCTGCCACAGCATCTGAAGGCATACGTAAATCCCCTCTTGGAGATAAGGATACACTCCCCACTTTCGGACCATCTGGTAAACAGGAACGTTTGAACTGCTGTGTGAAAAATCTTCGCACAAATATGGTTAACCATTTTAAAATCACTTCTTTTTCATACTGCTTTGCAAATGCTATCATAGCAATACGATAAATTTTTGCCGGTTCATAACCAAAACGCATCATGTAGTACAAGAAAAAGTCATGCAACTCGTAAGGCCCTACCAAATCTTCTGTTTTCTGAGCAATAACACCATCTACCGGTGGTAACAGTTCCGGACTTACCGGGGTATCCAAAACATCCAAAAGAATTTGTTTTAATTCTTCTTCCCCGCAGGTATCTGCATAATATTTCACCAAATGACGCACCAGGGTTTTAGGCACACCCGCATTGACACCATACATAGACATGTGATCACCATTATACGTTGCCCATCCAAGTGCCAACTCTGACATATCACCGGTTCCAATCACCATGCCATTTTCTCTATTGGCAATATCCATTAATACCTGAGTACGTTCTCTTGCCTGACTATTCTCATAAGTCACATTATGATTATCTCGATCTTGTTTGATATCTCTAAAATGAAGATCCACTGACTCTTTGATATCTACTTCTTCTAAAACAGTTCCTAAGGCCAATGCCATCTTGCAAGCATTGTCATAGGTTCTATCTGTAGTTCCAAAACATGGCATTGTAATGGAATGTATCTGCTTTCTTGGAATACCTAACATATCAAAAGCTTTCGCCGTTACAAGTAACGCTAGGGTAGAATCCAGTCCCCCCGAAATTCCAATAATGGCATGCCCACATCCGGTATGTGCCAAACGTTTTTTCAAACCACTGGCCTGAATCCTAAAAATATCAGACAAACGTTTCTTTCGTTCTTGTTCGCCTGTCGGAATAAATGGCATATGAGGAAACTTTCTTTCCAACACACATTCTTCTATTTCTAATTTAAAATCAATTTTTTGATAATTACTATCTGCATTTTCTATGATATTTTTACGCACTCTCTCATGTATCAATCGAAATACATCAATATCCTGACACAAAATATCACAATCATAATCAAAGCCTTCTGACAACAAATTCCCATTTTCCGCTACGATTTTGTGGCCAAAAAATACTAAATCCTGGGTAGATTCTCCTTCTCCTGCACCAGACATAATATATCCTGACGCCAATCGCTTACTGGTCGCCACCACTGCAGTTTTACGATACTCCTCTGCTGCTACCATTTCACCGCCGGCGTACAAATTAGTAATGATTGTAGCACCTGCCATTACATGACCTATAGACGGTGGCTGGATTGCAAATAAATCTTCTCCAATCTCACAACCTACCACCAATTCTTCCATATCCTCAGCCTGAAATAATATCCTGTTTCCAAAAGGGATTTCGTAGCCAAAAGCGGATACTGTTTCATTTTTATCGCTTGCCGGTGCAAAATATCTCATCCCATCACGATCCCCATAATTAGGAATCTTAGTCTGCGGAATCAAAGCTAACACTTTCCCATGATTCAATACTGCCGCTACATTGTAAAGTTTATTCCCCTTTTTCCACGGAAGGCCAACAAATACCAACGCATCTAACTCTTTTGTTTCTAAAGCCAACCACTGCAATGCACTTTTGCTTTCTCGAATCAGAATATCTTGCAAAAACAAATCATTGCTTGTCACTCCCGTTAAGGTAAGCTCTGGCAACACTATAATTTTTGCCCTCTTTTCCACACATTTCCGTATCACATCCAATGCTCTTTGGGCATTAAATTCAGGATTTGCCACTTTAATTCTTGGGGTTGCTGCTGCCACCTTCACAAAACCATGTTGCATAATTTGTACCAGCCTTTCTGACTAAAACAATTGCTTATATAGCGCCATATCATTTCTGACACTTTTGTCATTCACCTTTTCTATATGACATAAATGCTATCTTTTTACTTTTTTTAGTATATCTTTTAATTCTTCCACTTCAAATACGTAATTAGTATTGCAGAAATGACAATTCATTTCTATTTCTTTTCCTTCATCAATTAATTCCTGCAAATCTTTTTTCCCAATACTAATCAGAGCTTTTTCTACTCTGTCTTTGGTACAGTTACAATAAAATTCAACCGGTGTTTTATCTGTAATTTCCAAGTCAAATCCTTGTAATAATATTTCCAAAATCTGCTCCGGTGTATTTCCATCTTCAAATAATTGAGTTACGGAATGAATGCTGCTTAAATTTTGTTCTAATTTTGAAATTACACTATCCTCAGCAAAAGGCATCAACTGTAAAATAAAACCACCGGCTTGTTTTACCGTATTAGTTTCTTTGTCCATTAATACCCCTAGACCTACAGAAGTTGGAACCTGTTCACTGGTAGCAAAATAATAAGTTAAATCTTCTGCAATTTCACTTGTCTGCAGTGCCACCTGACCTACATAGGGATCCTTCAATCCCATATCCTTAATAACACTTAATACACCAATGCCTACTGCACCTGCTACATCTAATTTGCCTTTACTATTGGCCGGAATCATAACCTCCGGTACTTTAGCGTATCCCTTTACTCTTCCAAGAGAATCTGCTGTTACAGTCATGCCCTGCATAGGACCACTACCGTTTACCTGCAATGTTAAAATATCTTTTTCACCTTTTAACATACTTCCCATCATGGTTCCTGCTGTTAAAAGTCGTCCCAATGCCGCAGTTACTACGGGACTGGTATTGTGGGCTGCTCTGGCAGTTTCCACTACATCTTTTGTACATACTGCAAAGGCTCTGATTTGCGCATTGGCAGCCATTGCTCTTACTAAATAATCTGACATCGTTACTCCAATTTCTTTTCTATTTCAGTGGTTTTTCATTTTACTTTTTCTGTTTTATGAATTTTATTTTTTGCCGTAATGTTTTATTTACTTTTTAATTTTCTAAATTTGAAATTTTACCTTAAAGCTTTATTTGCCACTTTCTCTGGCAATGCAATAAATTCTCTCACTTTCCGCAGTCACACCTTCATGAGTATCTGCATCCATAGCGATTACAAATTCCATTCCGGCTTGTGCTAACGCTTTCTTCATCTGTTCTAAACGATAGCCTCTTTGAAAATGATTTTCCTGAAACTTACGAAACAATTCTTCTTCCTTTACAAAAATGGTAAGATCATATTCGTTAATTTCTTCCTCTTCATGATAATAATTTTCCCAAATAAAACTACAATCTTCTCTGTTTTCTGCAATCGTAGTATCTCCAATCACCTGGCTGTATTTATATACTGTATTAAAATCAAAAATAAAAATCCCCTTAGGATCCAGGTAATTATTTACCAAGCGAAAGGTTTCCACTAAATCTTCTTCCTCCAAAAGATAATTCAGGGAATCACAAACACTTATGACAGCACCTACGGTACCATACAATTCAAACTCTCGCATATCCTGCATCAAATACAAAATATTTGTTTCAGACTTCTCCTGCTTCTCCATCGCTATGGACAACATTTGAGCAGAATTATCTACTCCAATCATATCATAGCCTTTTTCGGAAAGCATTTCTGTCAAGGTTCCAGTACCACATCCAAGATCCAATACCAAACCTTTTGGTACCTTATATTCTTCCAATTTTTCAACTAAAAATTCACACCATTCCTCATAAGGTGTTTCATCCATAAAGGTGTCATATACACTTGCAAAATCGGTATATGCTTCCATTGTAACCTCCATCTTGCTTTCTTTGTATAACGCACATCTTACAGTGAACGTTTATTTCATCCTACCTTTGTTTGTGCGAATTTTAGTCTTCTCCCAATTTTCTTGCAATCACAAAACCAACAGCAAAGGTTACCACACCGGTAAGAATTGCTACTACATTATATTTGGATAAATCTGACATCAAGATGATTCCAAAAGGAGATGCAAGAATCAAACCAATGATGGCACAATAAGCATAGTTAGGGAATTTTACAAATACAATTTCAACTAACTTGGCAATGACACCAATTCCTACTAATACGCCAATTCCAAAAGGACATAAAATCCCAAAGTTCTGAAGCAATACCGGCATATCGAATTCTAATAATCCATGTAAAAATGCAGAAACAGAATCCAAGATAGTATAATAATATCCTAATAACATTAATACCATGGAGCCACTCACACCCGGAATCACCATAGTCGCGCTGGCAATAATACCTACAAAAAACAATTTGATTATACTTCCAACATTTAAGGTAATCTGCGCTGCACTTCCTTCTGCTTCTCCCATCAAAGCCATGCCTACTACTAATGCAAAAAAAGCTATCATGGCAACGATATTTCCTACAGATACTTTCTTTCCGGTTTCTTTTAATTTCTGAATAATTACCGGAAGTCCTCCCACAATCAAACCAATAAACATAAGGTTGGTCTGTACCGGGAAATTTTCCAAAGCACGGGTAATAATTTCTGTTAATACCACAATCCCCAATGCCATTCCGATGGCAATCGGAATCAACAATTTTAAGGCATTTTTAAATTCACTTTTTAAATGAGTAATGGCATGGATTAATTTATCATAAATCCCCATTACAACCATCATGGTTCCACCGCTGACACCCGGAATAATATTGGCAATTCCGATAACAGCACCTTTTAATATCATTTTAATCATCTGTTTTTCCTCTTTCTTTCTCTTCTAAGTTATATTATAAAAACATTTTTATTGTTTTATATACGTTTTCAACACCTGAAGCAGCTGGTCCATTTCTTCGTCAGTTCCAATAGAAATTCTCAAATAATTATCAATACGAGGTTTCTTAAAGTAACGAACAAAAATATTTTCCTTTTTACATACTTCAAACAATTCTGCTGCCGGAATGGTTTCATGGGTTGCAAAAATAAAATTGCTCATGGAATCCGGGAATGAAAATCCTAAATCCCTTAATTCTTTTTTCACCCGCTCTCTGGTAGCCACAACTTTTCCTACAATATCTTTAAAATAAGCATCATCTTTGACACATGCCACACCCATAGCAATGGACGTCTGATTCATGGTATAGGAGTTAAAAGAAAACTTCACATCGTTCAAATAGGAAATCATGGTTTCGCTACCAATGGCAAATCCAATTCGCATTCCAGCCATAGCTCTGGACTTGGAAAAGGTCTGTACCACCAATAGGTTGTCATATTTTTCCAACAACGATAATGCACTGACACCGCCAAAATCAATGTAAGCTTCATCCACCATAACTACTACATCGGGATTGGCTTCTAATACTTCCTCAATCATGGACAAATCTTCCAAAACTCCGGTAGGAGCATTTGGATTTGGGAAAATAATGCCTCCGTTTTCTCTTTTATAATCCTTGGGATCAATTCTAAAATCTTCGGTTAATGCAATTCTTTCATAAGGAATGTGGAACAATTCTGCCCACACATCGTAAAACGAATATGTAATATCCGGGAAAAGAATTGGTTTTTCGCTATTGAAAAATGTCATAAATGCATTAGCAATGACATCATCTGAGCCCACTCCTACAAAAACCTGTTCTACCTTCACTTTATAATAGTCTGCCAATGCCTGTCTCAAATCGCTGACTGCCGGATCCGGGTAAAGGCGCATACAATTTGCCGATAAAGTTTGCATGGCCTCCATCACCCTAGGACTTGGCGGATAGGGACATTCATTGGTATTTAACTTAATCAAATTTTCTGCCTTTGGCTGTTCTCCCGGAACATAAGGCACCACTTTTCTTACATTATTTATCCAACTCATGTTGTTTTCCTCCAAACTACTGTCGCTACTGATTTTACCATTGAAATGATTGGATAGCAAGTTTTGGTGTATCACTTCTGATTTCTGCTCTCATTTCAAAAAATATTGACAGCACCCCTAAACCAAACTAAAATACAATCATATGACTTACAATTCTCCTCAAATCATTAAGCTTTCTCTTATTACCCTATTATGAATTGAAAATGATTGTTCGCAACTGTTCTTCACCAGCCACAACATTTCCTTGAATCATTGGAGCTTTTCCGCCACCTTTGGCACCAAATTTTTCACGAAGAAAGGTTGCTAATTCACGACAATCTCGTGAAGTGCTGCCAACAATGTAGCGATAACCATCTGTATCATTTCCCCAAAAAACTCCAACGTAACCGGAGTATTTCGGTACCAAATCATTAATTAGATTTCGAATCGTAATATCATCCATAGGTTCTACAAACAAAATTGCATGAAAAGATTCCTCCGGCGTTGGTAAACTCTCTGCCAAGTTCTTTAACATATTTGCCTGAAGGCGATTCACAACTTCTTTTTGTTTGAAGTTTTCTTCTTTTAATCTTTCTACACCCTCTGCAATACAATCCTGTTTTACAGAAAGACTTGCAGAAATAGCAGCTGCATTATTTTGCTTCACAGTATAATCTTGCAAAGCACGTCTGCCACATAAAATATTCACACGAATGCCACCACGATGTGATTGCACATTGGTAATCTTAATCATGCCAATCTGACCTGTCGTATCTACGTGCGGTGCACAACAAGCGCACACATCATATCCCGGAATAGTTACGATACGTACATTTTCCGTTAACTCTAATTTACTTCTATATTCCAAAGAAGACAGAACCTCGGAATCTGGAAATTCAATATTGACAGGGATATTTTCCCAGATTGCTTCGTTTGCCAGAACTTCAATTTCCCGGAGCTGTTCCAATGTAAGAACACCATTAAAATCCAAGGTTACTTCCTGTAACCCCAAATGGAAACCTACATTATCAAATCCATACTGTTTATTTACCAAACCTGATACAATATGTTCTCCGGAATGCTGTTGCATAAAGTCAAATCGCTGACCCCAATCCACACATCCCTTTACTTTTGTACCAACGGGAATTTCCTGTTCTACATAATGATAAATGATATCATTTTTGATATGGGCATCAAGAAGCGTCAGACATTGTGGGGTAACTCCCAACTTCTGCACAAAACTTATGGTTCCTTTATCTGCAACCTGTCCTCCTTCTTCTGGGAAAAAGGCAGTCTGATCCAAAACAATTTTATATATTTTTTTCTTTTCGTCATAAGTACATTCTGTAACAGTAGCTTCAAACTCTGTCATATGTACATCTTCATAATATAGTTTTTTCATAATTTACTCCATGGTTTTACTTTTATTTATTCATTCTAAATATGTATTTTATATCACCTTATGCCAAAAGGCAAATATCACCTAATAACAATATTTTAAATCAAAAAGGAGAATCACAATGGAATTAACTACTCTACATTATATGGGTATCATTATATTCATATTGGATTTTATTTGGATTTCTATCTATTACTATTATGGTACTGTTAAAATCTATAATTATAATGAAGGAGACAAATACCACTATCTTGGTTTCTTATGGATTCGCAAAAAAAGAGGGGAATGGTTTATAACCATCCCCCAGGATATGATTGATAATTCAATTACTACCAAATATAAGATTGTGTCTGCTTCCGGTTTTCATGCACTACGAAATGGTCAAACTCTGTTTATAAGTTTTAATAATAATTATGAAGTGAAGGTTAAGATTTCAAAAGAATTTTATGCTTCTAATTACTTTTGTACTTCTAATCAATTCTAAATTATCTATTAATAGAAACTATTTATCTTTGTTGAAGCTTTGTGCCTCAAAATATTCTTTTTGATTACTTTATATCATTCTCTTCTGTTTAGTCTCAGGGAATTATCTTATTTGATCTATATTCCTTCTCTTTACATATTTTTATATTTTCTCATTTTATTCATTGAAATTTAAATAAACGAAATCAGCCTTTTCATTTGCCAAACTCTCCACATCTCTTTTCCCTGAAGGCTTATAAGGAAACGATTTTCTTATTTTAAATAATTTTGGTACCATATCTACATCCATATGTTTTTCAAAAATAATTGTTTGAATCTCTCTTAATCTACACAGAAGTTGCTCTTGATTTGAATTATAGTTATTCGCATATTCCTCCGTAAAAATCAAATGAAGCGCTAATCCCTTGATACCAATCTCACTTTCATTTTCAACACAATCGCATAATTTTATATCACTTTCACCTCGTACTGCATTCTCTATATCAAAATTATAGATTTTTTTATTATTAACAATCGTGAAATCTTCTTTTCTACCTTCAACAAACAAATCTCCACTTTCAGACATATATCCTATATCTCCTGTACAACTCCATTTCACGCTATTTTCATCATAATAAAAATATTTATCTGTCTCTTCTGGTTTGTTAAAATACTCTTTCATTCCACAAGGAGTATTGATTAAAATATTTCCACGCTCATTATATTTTAGTTCCTTGAAACTATCATCAAATATACCAATAATTACACCTGGAATAGGAATCCCAACCGATCCCTCTGGATGTTCTATGTTTTGTGATTGACTCGTAGCTTGGGCACCACACTCACACTGTCCATAAGCAACTCTCAAAATAGCGTCATTTCCCATTTCCCTCCATTTTTGCTCAATTTTAGCTTTAACTTCTTTTGTCAACGCTTCTCCACCTTCAAATGGATACTTTAGTCCTCTTAACTTTTTTCCTTTTATCAGCTGCTCATCCAAGAATCCTTCATACATACTTGTAGGCGCAATTGTATACTCTATCTGATGTTTAATTACATTTTTTACAAAAATCTCTCTTTCAAAACGCGGATCTTGAAAAATAGCAATTCCTCCATGTAATGGCAAATGAATAGATGTATTTAAACCTGTTGAATACCAAGGTGGAACAATCTGATATAATTTTTGTCCTCTAATAATATCAATTGTATTTGCATCATAGGATAAAACAGAATATTGAAAACTATCATGTGTCAAAACTATAGCTTTTGACGCACCTGTTGTACCAGAAGAATATACAAGACAAAGCGGATAATCCTTTTCATATTCAAATGTATCTGGAGAATCAGTTTTTCTTCCATCCCTTATAAATTTGTTCCACAATAGCTCTTTATCAAGAATTAATTTGTTTTTAGATGGTAATAATCTCAAAACGCTTGAATTTAATGTAGGAACAACAATTATCGTTTCAATACTTGATCTATTTATCGCTTCTTTAATTTGTGAATAAAAACTGTCCATAACAATTAGAAGGCGACTTTTACAATCATTTATTCTGTCCGTCATTTGCATACTGTCAAAATAAGGGGCCATTAGATTTGCAATTGCTCCAATTTTAGCTAATGCATATACAACATAAATTACTTCGGGAATGCCGGCACAACAAACGGTCACATAATCTCCCTTTTTAACACCATATTTTTTTAGTGATTTCGCAGTAGCATCAATTTGTGCAAATAGTTCCTTATAAGTAATTTTTGCTCCAAAAAACATTATTGCCAAGTCGCTCAAATGTTTTTCATTAGCGCAAACAATATCCTGATAAACTGTCTTGTCATTATGTATTTTATGTAATTTATCCTGCTTAAAAAACTTTTCCCACGGTTTATCAACAGACGAATATCCCGTTAAACACTTCTTTTCTTCTGACATGGTCCCTCTCCTTCTTTTGCACCTATTAAATCATATTCTCCCATAGGAACTTCTATATTTTTTAACACTTGTTTCCACGTTGCATATATTTCAAAACATCCCCTATAATAATTTTTATATGGCAATAATTCTATTTTTTGAACTTCTGGATTGTTGACTGCTATAAAATATCTATATGTCATTAAATCATCAATAATATCTAAGTGTAAAACACCATTGTTAACAATTGCTGCAATCCCTTCCAAATGAACAAGATAATTTACAAGATTTTGCCGTTTTCCCTTATCATTTGAATATTTTTCAAAAAACTCATTACGCATTTCATCTGTCAATTCATTTTTTATATATTTCTCATAATAATTATCTAAATCCATTTCAACTTGAGTTAATTCTGAATTACTTATAAATTGATTATTTAATTCCATTATAAATTGCGACTCATTAAGATATTCATTACTTTTAAACTCTATCCAAAACGCAGTGCAACCGAATATTGCAAGCACAGTTGTGACTGTTTCATTAAATTTATCCCAGTCGCATAATAACTGCCCACAAATATAAGCAATAGTAACTAAAATAGTAAATAAGCTTCCTAGCACTATTGTTTTAGTTTTACTTAATCTTGTCATCTTATATCTACGTCGCATTTATCTCACTTCCTCCTCAATTAATGTACAACTTGCAATTCAACTTAGCAATTTAACACTCTTCATTTTTTAAATTTCATGCTCCTTATTTATTCTTTTTATTTTTCTCACTTCTTCCGTTTCCAACAGTTCGCCCCACGCATCCCATGGTACATTATTAATATGATGAAATTCAAAAAAATCCTGATTAGCACCTTGTATTCGTTCGTTCTCTAATTCTATATTTATTCCACCCATTTTGAGATTTTTCATATTTCCTTCTATGAAATTAATATAATCCATATTAGTTATATTTCTTCTTAAATATAATCCTTTTTCCTCAATCAACTCCCATCGGATTGTAGAAATTTTTTCTTTATACTCTTCTAATTTAACAGACAATTCATCTGTCTCTTTTACAATAACAGGACTCCCATATCGAATATGAACTTTAGTTATTCTTTCCTTAGCATTTGAAGTATCATGAGTATTTTCAATTACCACTGGCACTATAGGCACCTCTGCTTTTTGAGCTATATCTACAATTCCCCAATTAAGTGGTAAATATAATCGATTCGGAGATAGATTCCATATACCTTCCGGACATATGAATACGGAGTGTCCATAGAGCAAAAGAGAAATCATATCTAGCTTCGCATTTAAACGATTTTCTTTTTTAGCATGATTCCTTGATACCAAAATCAAGCCTGTATTTATTTGTGCAAATAATAGCCATTTTTTCACTTCTGCTCCATGAAAAATAATGGCATGTTTGGGACAATCTGGTATCCATACAAAATTATCTAATATTCCTTGATGTGTACTTGCAAAAATAACTGGTTCTTTTGGTATATTTTCAAGCCCATCTGTTACAACTTCTACATCCCCACCTGCCAAAACTATACAAAGTTTTCTACATATTGCTCCAGTAGTTTTCTTTAATAACGGCCCGATTTTAGTAGCCATCGGTGTTGTATTCGTTAGTTTTCTATTTTTACAATACTCTCTTAATCTTTGATAATATAATCTACGCTCCTCAATAGATAGTAAGCTTTCTTGCTTCGCATTAAGAATCCAATTTGTTAATTGTTTATTCTTTCGCATATTTTCTCCTTAATCAGTTTTTTGTATTTTTCTTTTCTTTGCAATTTTATGTACTTAAAATAAGTTCATTTGAAACATTATATCATACAGCAATCTTAAAGTGTACTCATATTAAGTTCTTGGAGGTTGTTTTTATGGAAAAAGATAAACATTTAGGATTAAGGATTGATTCAGATACACACAAAAAGCTAAAAAGTCTTGCTGAATATGATGGTCGCTCTATCAATGGAGAGGTTCTATATTTAATTCGTCAAGCTATTGTACAGCATGAACAAACCAAAGGAACATTAAAATAAGCTGGGATTGCTCCCAGCTTATTCATCATTTCTGTCATATTTAAATTTTAATTTTCCGTCTCTGGTTTCAAATTAATCCACTTCAAATATCCGTTGATAAAAGTATCAATGCTTCCATCCATAACGGCATCAACATTTCCACTTTCCACATTGGTTCTGTGATCCTTTACCATAGTATATGGCTGAAATACGTAGGAACGAATCTGGTTCCCCCAACCGATTTCTGTTACTTCACCACGAATATCGGATAACTTTTCTGCATTTGCTTCCTGCTTCAACATATAAAGTTTTGCCTTTAACATCTGCATGGCTTTATCTTTATTCTGATGCTGACTTCGTTCATTCTGACATTGAACTACAATACCTGTTGGCATATGGGTGATTCGGATAGCTGAAGATGTTTTGTTAATATGCTGTCCACCGGCACCACTACTTCGATAGGTATCGATACGGAGATCTTTTTCGTCTACTTCTACTTCCAAATCTGCTTCAATGTCAGGCATAACATCCAAGGATACAAAAGATGTCTGTCGTTTTCCCTGAGCATTAAATGGAGAAATACGAACCAAACGGTGTACTCCCTTTTCGGATTTTAAATAGCCATAAGCATTTTCTCCATTTACCTGGAAAGTAACAGATTTAATTCCGGCTTCATCCCCATCCAGATAATCCAATACCTCAACAGAAAAACCTCTTTTTTCTGCCCAACGGGTATACATTCGGTAAAGCATACTTGCCCAGTCACAGGATTCCGTTCCACCGGCACCTGCATTCAGTTTTAAAATGGCATTGTTATCATCAAACTCTCCGGATAAAAGGGTTCCAATTCGGATTTCTTCCAAAACAGAAATAAATCCATCTAATTCACTTCTGATTTCTGAAATCATATCCGGATCTTCTTCCTCATATCCCATTTCAATAAGAGTTTCAATATCCTCGAATTGCTGTAATAATTTATTACATGTTTCTACGGTATCTTTTAAACTCTTAAATTCTTTCATCTTTTGATTGGAAACTGCAGGATCATCCCAAAACCAAGGTGCCTCCATTTCACGTTCCAATTCTTCCATTTTCTTTGACTTATTATCTAAGTCAAAGTGAATCCCTCACTTCCGCTAATGGTGTTTTGTATGAGAGAAGTTCTGACTTCATCTGGTCTAATTCAACCACTTGCATTCACCACACTTTCTTTTATTTTAAGAAAAATGCGCCAGTTAGCGCATTTTTCCATTTATATATTTTTATTTTCTTCCACAACACTGCTTATATTTCTTGCCGCTTCCGCAAGGACATGGATCGTTTGGATATACTTTTTCTTCCGCTCGTTTCTTAGGTGCTTTTGCTAAGGAATCATCTTTATTTGTTCCGGTTACTTTTGCTACCTGTTCACGTTCTACCTTCTGTTCCACTTTTACATGTAAGAGAAGTTTAACTGTATCTTCCTGAATATTAGCTGTCATGGCATCAAACATGTCATAACCACTCATTTTGTATTCTACCAATGGATCTCTCTGACCATAAGCCTGAAGAGAAATACCCTGACGTAACTGATCCATATCATCAATATGATCCATCCATTTACGGTCAATCACTTTCAAAAGAATTACTCGTTCCAGTTCACGAATGGCTTCACTTTCCGGGAACTCTGCTTCTTTTGCTTCATAGAGTTTTACAGCTTCCTCTTTTAACATCTGTTTCAAACCATTTTTCTTTAAGTCTGAAATCTTTTCTCTGGTAATTTTGTTCATAGGAAGGATAGGAAGCAATAACTGATTTAATTCTTTTACATCCCATTCTTCACTGTCTGTATCTTCTCCAACTACCATATCTACCGTATTATCTACAATATCTGTAATCATCTTATAGATAACATCACGCATACTTTCTCCGTCTAATACTCGACGTCTTTCTGCGTAAATAATTTCTCTTTGTTCGTTCATAACCTGATCGTATTCTAACAGGTTCTTACGAATACCATAGTTATTATTTTCAATCTTCTTCTGTGCAGTCTCAATGGCATTACTTAACATCTTATGTTCGATTTCCTGATTTTCAGGAATACCAAGCGTATTAAACATGGTAATCATTCTATCAGAACCAAACAAACGCATTAAATCATCTTCCAAAGAAATATAGAATTTTGATTCTCCGGGATCTCCCTGACGACCGGAACGACCACGTAACTGGTTGTCAATACGTCTGGATTCATGTCGTTCTGTACCAATAATCTTAAGTCCACCCGCTGCTTTGGCTGCATCATCCAACTTAATGTCTGTACCACGACCTGCCATGTTTGTAGCAATTGTTACAGCACCATGAGCACCTGCATCAGCTACAATTTCCGCTTCCATTTCATGGAATTTAGCATTTAATACTTTATGAGGAATACCACGTTTTCTAAGGAGAGCACTAATTTCTTCTGAAGACTCAATGGTGATGGTACCAACCAATACCGGCTGTCCTTTTTTATGAGCTTCTTCTACTGCATTACAAATCGCATATAATTTTTCCTTTTTTGTTTTATAAACAGCATCCTGATGATCGATTCTGGCTACCGGTCTGTTGGTAGGAATCTCGATAACGTCCATTCCATAGATGTCACGGAATTCATGTTCTTCTGTTAAAGCGGTACCTGTCATACCTGCTTTTTTCTCAAATTTATTAAAGAAATTCTGGAAAGTAATATTTGCAAGAGTCTTACTTTCTCTCTTAACTTTCACATGTTCCTTTGCTTCAATTGCCTGATGAAGACCATCGGAATAACGACGTCCCGGCATAATACGTCCGGTAAATTCGTCTACAATTAAAACCTGATCGTCTTTTACAACGTAATCCTGATCACGGAACATCAAGTTATGAGCTCTTAGGGCTAAAATAATGTTGTGCTGAATTTCTAAGTTTTCAGGATCTGCTAAGTTCTCGATATGGAAGAACTGTTCTACTTTTGTAACACCACGTTCTGTTAAGTTAACGTTCTTATCTTTTTCATTAACAATAAAGTCACCGGTTTCTTCCTGCATAATACCCATGATGGCATCCATCTTGGATAAATCTTCCATATCTTCTCCACGTTCTAACTGACGTGCTAAGATATCACACACTTCATAAAGTTTTGTGGATTTACCACTCTGTCCGGAGATAATAAGTGGAGTTCTGGCTTCGTCAATTAAAACAGAGTCCACTTCGTCGATGATTGCATAATGCAAATCTCTTAAAACCAATTGCTCCTTGTAGATAACCATGTTATCTCTTAAGTAGTCGAAACCAAGTTCGTTGTTGGTCACATAAGTAATATCACAGTTATATGCTTCCCTACGTTCTTCACTGGTCATGCTGTTTAAAACAACACCAACCTTTAAACCTAAGAATTCATGAATCTGTCCCATCCACTCTGCGTCTCGCTTTGCAAGATAGTCATTTACTGTTACTACATGAACTCCTTTTCCTTCTAGCGCATTCAAGTAGGCAGGAAGTGTAGAAACCAATGTTTTACCTTCTCCTGTTCTCATTTCTGAGATACGCCCCTGATGAAGAATAATACCACCGATTAACTGCACACGGTAATGTTCCATATTAAGAACTCTTCTACCTGCTTCTCTCACTACTGCAAAAGCTTCCGGTAATAAATCATCCAGTGTTTCTCCTGCACCAAGTCTTTCTTTAAATTCTTTTGTTTTTCCTCTAAGTTCATCATCACTGAGAGCTTGCATAGCCGGTCTCAGATTTTCAATCTTATCCACCAATGGTGCGATACGTTTTAATTCGCGTTCACTATGAGTACCAAACACTTTATCAAAAATCTTCATTTACATAGTACGTAGGTTATTACATTTCACTTGCGAAAATATTCTACTCTCACCCTACGCTTCCTTTCTTATAAATATATTTTCAAGTGCCACAAGACTACTTTTCACCGTAATCGCCTGAAAATTCAACGTATATTGTAACAGAAATGAATTCTTTATTCAACTGGTGAAACACTTGGAAATCTTAACTTTTTGTAAATAATCTATGAACTCTACCGTATAAATTTTGCTTTCACTTCCCATATCTCCACCATATTCCTGATATAAGGATCTGTCATATCAATATTTTCATCCGGTATTCCATCCATGTCCATATCAATAAATCCAACCCTTTGACTATGTCCGTATCCTTCCACTCGTTTTTGTGATGCGTTAATTTCCTTCTGCGTTTCCATAAATTGTGGTAAAAAAATTACTGCCTGAATTACTTTAAATACAATAAAACCGATGACTATGCTTCTTCCTAATCCTGCAAAACTACCTGTGTTTCTCTTTTTGTTGTTATTACTTCTCATAACTTCCTCCTTTGGCACATGGAATCATGTGCTGTGTTTTAGTGTTTTTGTTTTCTTGTTTCTAAGAATATAATAACTACATGGTATGGAAAATTTTTGCGGTTTTGATTGCAAACCACCTACTAATTAGTTGGCACGACTCTCCCAATCTTCGTCTGCTTTTTCCCAATCTATCGAATTCCACTTTGTCTCATCATAAATTTCTCCGCCCACATAAACATCATCTACATACGTTGTACTTGCAATAAGTTTTGCATATTCATCATAATAGATATAACAATGTTTATTTTCTATATATGCAATATGCATCTCCCAGCCTTCCTTCGGATAGTCATATCTTACAGAACTACTATTACTACCATCTTCTACTACTAATTTAAATACTATTTTACCACTTTCATTTCTTTCTACACCGGTATAATTATTTTCATCACCATCTTTGAACACGTAATATACAATATGTCCATTTTCCCTATACCACGTTTCATCTAAAAGAACATCATTCACATGATTGAATGTTCCTAAAAGTTTACCACTTTCATCTCTTCTATAATATACTTCATATTTATTGCCATCTTCCATATATATATGTGACTTGAGTTCACCGTTCGGATAATAATCTTTCTGACTAACAATCCCTCCATCCTTATACACACATTCACGGGTACCGCCATCTTCAAGTGAAACTACCGTTGTTTTATTCGCATCACTCCAAATTAACCAGTAACCACATAAAAACAAAATTCCTAATCCTATTAACCATCTCCATATTTTATTTTCCGATGTCTTTTTTGCCTCTATTCTGCCATCTTCCACAGAATCTTTCATGTCATCTTCCTTGGATTCATCTTGGTTCTTTATTATAATTTCTATCTTTTCTTCTGTATTCTCTGTAACTGATGTTATGTCTGTTATCTTTTTCTCCTCCGGATTATCTTGATATAGTTCTTCCATCAATTCTTCCATGGTCTGGATACGTTGATTAGGATTTATAACCAATCCTTTTAATAGTACTTCTTCTACCTTTTGTGGAACCTCTACCCCCATCTTGCTCGGTGCAATCAAATTATCCTCTATGATCCTATCTGCTGCTTCCGGAATATTCCTACCGGTAATACAATAATAAATAGTAGCACACAAGGAATATACATCCGTCCAAGAGCCTTGTTTCCCATGACGACTCTGTTGTTCTATCGGTGTATAACTTCCTTTTTTGTATATAGACATGGAATGCTCTCCATGAACATCTCTGGCATTTCCAAAATCAATCAAATATACTTTTTTTAGATCCTTTCGAATCATGATATTATCCGGGCTGATATCTCTATGTATCAAGTTTTCCTTATGCATCATATTTAAGGCTACCATGATAGGTTGTAATAATGTCAGTACATCTTGAATTTTGATTTTTTCATCCAGAGTCTTTAAATAATTTTTTAAAGTAACTCCATCAATATATTCCATTACAATATAAGCAGTTCCATTTTCCTTAAAATAATCCAATACAGAAACCACACCATCTTCATCTCGAAATTTCGCAAGACGTCTGGCTTCATTAATAAACTTCTCTTTTTCTGCTTCAAAAATTTCTTCTGCTTTTTCATCAAAAGGAAGTAAGGTTATTTGGTCAGTTACTTCTCTTCCAGCATAAGAACGAGGACAAAATTCTTTGATGGCTACCCGAATCTGTAAATCCAAATCATAACCAATATAGGTAATCCCAAAGCCTCCCTCTCCCAAAACTTTTCCTACAAGATATTTCCCTCTAAGTATTGTTCTTATAGGTAGGTGTCTGCTCTGATTTTTATTAGAAGAATCTTCCGTCTGACAATTAGGACATATTGCTTGTCCTTTTAGTTCGCTCATACAACTCATGCATATTTGATTTACGTTCATGTAAGACCTCCATTATGTATTTTCGTTTATTCTCGTGTTCTAAAAATATAATAATAACAAAACATGAAATTTTTTGCGTTTTAAAAAGGATGTAACACTACAGACCACTTTCTACTTTTTCCTCAACATATTTTACTAAAATCAATTAAACTTTTGTTGCATCTCTTCAATCTTCTTTTTATTAGCCTCGTAATCTTTTTGAAATTGTTCTTGTTGTTGTTGTACCTCTTGTTTGGTAGCTTCTATTCTTTGTTTCGTAGCTTCATATTCCTGTTGAAATTGCTCTTGTCTTTGTTGCATCTCTTGATACTGCGGAAGGATGATTGCTGCTTGAATCACTTTAAAGATAACAAAAACAATGGCAATAACAATTCCGAGTTTCAAAAGACCGTTGGATTGTTCCTTGACCGGTGGTGTTTGTATTGCATCCTTTTGTACCACTTCCTGTGGTACTACTTCTTGCCTCTGTTGTTCTTCCTTCTTGGGCTCCGGAGCAACTTCCATAACAGGAGTTGCTAGGTTTTTTTCAGCAACCTTTCCTGCTCCTTGAGAATCATATAATTCCTTCATCAATTCTCCCACATTTTGTGTTCGATTAGAAGGATTTAAAACTAATCCATTTAAAATAGCCTGTTCCACATGTTCCGGAATTTCCACACCTAATTTACTTGGTGGAATCAGTTTCTCTTCCATAGTTCTTTCCACGGCTTCCGGTATATCGCGCCCTGTAATACAATAATACATCATGGCACAGAGAGCATATACATCCGTCCATGGACCTTGTTTGCCATTACGACTCTGCTGTTCTAACGGAGTATAACTTCCCTTTTTATACACAGATAGTGAATGTTCTCCATTCACCTCTCTGGCGCTTCCAAAATCAATCAGACATACCCTCTTCTGATCTTTGCAAATCATAATGTTATCCGGACTAATATCTCTATGTATCAAGTTTTCTTCGTGCATCATATTCAAGGTTTTTAAAACAGGCTTTAATAGTGTCAGTACTTCCTGTACCTTCATGCGGCTGTCTAGGGAGCCTAAATATTTTTTTAAATTAAGTCCCTCAATATATTCCATCACAATATAGGCAGTTCCGTTTTCCTTAAAATAATCCATTACGGAAACGATACCTTCTTGTCCACGGAACTTACCAAGTCGTCTGGCTTCATTTAAGAACTTCTCTTTTTCTTCTTCAAAAAATTCTTCGCTTTCCTTATCGTAAGGAAGAAGTGTTAAATGATTAGTGGTTTCTCTGGAAACACTGTCTCTGGGACAAAATTCCTTAATGGCTACTCTAGCTTGCAAATCTAAATCTAAACCAATATAAGTAATTCCAAATCCTCCTTCTCCAAGAACTCTTCCTACTATATATTTTCCTCTAAGAATGCTGCCCAGAGGCAAATGTCTGTCGGTATTACGGATGCTATCATTTGAGCTATGACAAATAGCACATACACCCTTTTCATCTACCATTCCCATCATACAATTCATACAAAGTTGATTTACATTCATATTCTAATTCAAGATTCCTTTCCTAAAAAAGAATCTTTTCACTCCTTCCTATCTGCACCTCAAATTTTCTTTTGTTTTTTTAACAATTCATTTTATTCAAAAATTAAAGCCATAGCCGTATAACTGTCAAAACATTCTTTCTGGCGTAATCCCACTCTGGTACTCAAATAAGAAATCAAATCTTTTGGCGTCCTTGACTTAGTATAATCAATCAAAACCTCTTGTTCCTGAATATAACTTGCAAATCCGTCAGTCATCACTACAAATGCATCCTCAGGTTTTGCTGTATATTCATAAATATCAACCATTCCCGTTTCTTCCTCCGGTATGGTCAAATCATCAATTTGTCCCTCCATAATATGAAAAATCTTATTATTTCCGTTATGAGCAATGCCCATTTCTTTTTTATCCAAAACCAAAATAGTAACAGAAATCTTTGAAGAAATCTGAGTTCCCACTTGCAGACATTCTTGCAAGCGTTCTTCACTTAATTGTGGTTCCCCTTCCCATTCATAAATAATTCTTTGTGCAATTTCCTGCGCCATGCCGTCTTCAAATGCTTCCGAAGTATCTACAGCAACAATAATCATTCCACCTGCAACACCTTTATGAACTATATAGTCTGTATCTTTTCTTAAATCACCAAGACCGCCACAGCCACTTATTACTGCTTTCATCTATCTTACGCTTCTCCTTCCCCATTGACACACTTCACAATAATTGCTGTGTAGTTATCCTGTTTTTTCTTGCCGGCATTTTCAATAGCAAGTTTCATATTTTCTGCCACATAATCAAAATCCTGTTTTAATAAGGCAATCAATTCCGTATCTGAAAGTGTTCCAAAGACTCCGTCAGATGCCATCAAAATCACATCATCTTTTTCTAAGAAAAATGGTCTTACAGATACATCCACCAAATCAATTTCTTCCTTACCAAGATAACTTGTAAGACCGGATTTTCCCATCATATCATGATACATTTCCCGATCCATTTCTCCCTGGATTACTTTTTCAATTAATTTATTCTTCAAATTATGATCTCGATTCAGTTGATACAAATTGCCTCCTCTGAATAAGTAGATTCTGCTGTCACCTACCGTCATAAAATGCATCATATGGTTACGAATCCATACTGCTGTTAAAGTAGATCCGCTTTCGTAAATATCCTCTTCCTTTTGTAATTTTTTTACCTTTTCATCGATAAACTCAAGCATATCTAACATCTGATTACATCCTGAATTTTTATGAATCACACAGGCATCAAAATATTCTTTGGCAGCTGCTGTTACGGTGGCACTGGTTCTGTCTCCATGTAACATACCGCCCATACCATCAGCCACCACTGCAAAAAATCCTTTTTCTTGCATCAGCTCTGCATTGGTATAATCAGACATACAAAAGCTATCCTCCTGCTGATGCCTTTTGCCAATTCCCTGAAGATTATCTACCTCCAATTTCATGGGTTCTTCTTTTTTGGTCATCTTATGTTTCAAGCCAGCCCAAAGCTTCTTCCATTTATTCTGCTTCATTCCAGTCCTCCCATCTGAACTTCGCACTACATAAAGGTACAAATCTCAATTTTGTAGTTCCCACTTCAATCAGATCACCTGCTTTTAATTCTACAGTTGCAAAAACCGGTTCTTCATTGATGTGGTCGATACTTCTAGCCATGCCCGGTGAATAATAATATTTATTTGCTCTGTCATCATAGCTGATAATGGCATGCTGCTGGCGTGAAATAGTATTGTCTCCCGGAATACAAACATCCATGGTGCGTTCTCTTCCGATGAAATTACGACCATTTACAATACGATAATCCTTTCCTTTGTTAGTTCCGTCTACACTAACCAACCAGCCTACTACCGGTGAAAATCCCATCTTTACTTGAACAGCAGCAACGGTCTCTTCTCCATCCATATCTGCTGCTGTATTCATAGGACGACTTGCATATCTTGGCTTTGCTACATACATACTGTTGTCGCCTCTGGTAACGCCTACCTCTTTACGTTCTCTTTCCTGTTTACAAACCGGACATTCGGTATGTCTTGATACATCATAGTGATGTCCGTTTTTACATGTTACAATATCTCCTGGTCTTGCCATAATTCATTCCCTCTCTTTTCTTAAGTTCTCTCTTGTTTTTATCTATAGTTATCATACCAATGTCCCTGGTAATTTTTTTGCACTTTTTTCTTGTTTCTCTTTTACCCTAAATATAAGAGAAAGGACCGATGCAAAAATGATTCGTTTAAGACTTCTTGTATCTACTTCCATCCGTTACTAACATTTTGCAACAGTCCTTTTATGATTCTTTATGTAAGCAATCCTGACACAGCCCACAAAATAAGAAGAATTCCACTGCAAACTCCCAGCGTTCCCCATAGCTTAGCCCAATTATTGGGATTACTGCCTATCTCAATCTGTACTGTAGCATCGGTTACTTTTTCTATCTCTGCACATTTTTCTTTCTGTACTTTATCTTGGCTTTGTCTGACTGTTTCTTTTTTTACTTCATGAACTGTAGGTTCTCCAAAAACTTCCGGTGCCTTTACCTCTGTTTTTTGCTTCAGCTCTACCATCTTCTCTTCTTTGACTTCTTTATAAAAACCTGTATTTTTTTCCGATACAGGAATTCTCTTTTCTTCTGCTTTTGGTGGAATCACTGATTCCTTTTGTGCCTTGTCATCTGACTCCGGAGAAGCTAATGATACCTGTGGCATTTCTGTAATTTCTTCTTGGATATCTAAAATCAAACGATAACGACGAACGAACTCCTGCTGTGAAATCTGTTTTTTCCCCAATTCATATTGGGTCAGCCATAAATCCCCCTGCCCATCCACTATCAGATCTGTTTCTCGAAGTGAAGTCGAAATATTGGGATATTTATAAATATTTCGAATAATTTTTTCCACCTGATACAACATGTCTTTTCTAACATCTATATCCTTGTTTTGCTTACGCAAATATTGCGGCAAAGTATCCCCTTGAATCTTTTCTTTGATAATATAACAAGTCTTATTTTTTAATAAAACTTCCTCGGTTCTTACAATTCCACTGCCCGCAACCTTGACAAGTTCTTTCTTACTCTGATGATAAACATCTAAAATGTTTTTTGGGGGTATTAATTCATAAATACAAACTTCCCTTTGATTGCTGCTGTCTTTTCCATAAAAAACTCGCTCTTTTTCATCTTCCCTTACCAAAGTCAGTGCCACATATTTATCTTCATGTCCCACCGCTTTTCCTACTTGAAGCTTTAATTCTTCATAGGAAGGATTTACCTGATTAGGTGCTAATTTTTTCATCATTACTAACAGCTCACCCATAGTATTTATATATCTTACGATGGTTTCGAAGTTATTTACTTCGTCCCTGATAGAATTTTTATAGGTGTCTGTACCATGGGCATATTTATTTCTGTTTTTACGTACCTCATGAATATGCTGCGGAAGCTTATATCCAAGTTTTTCTAAAATTTGGGTTTTCCCAAAATATCCATTTTTAAATTGTGTATCAAAATCAATGGTAACATTTTCTTTAATAAAAAAATATGTTCCACTTTCTTCTTTCTTTCCTTTTTTCCATTTGTCTTCTTTTTTATCCGGATTTGTGTTTTCTATTTTTTTAATATTGTTTTGATTTTTTGCCGTGTCAAAAAGCTGTTCAATAAAATTATCCATGACAAACTCCGTCAGGTTAAATGCCTGTACAAGACACTTCTCATAAATCCCCTTATTGTCATGCTCATTAACATTACTGCAAATAGAAAACCATTTTCGACGAATATTATCTTTGCTTCGATATAAATTACGATTTTCGTTTTCTTCTTCTGATCGATAAGGTTTAATCTTATAATTATTCTTTGGTTCGGTCATGTTCCTTCTCCTATTGTATTATACGACCTTGAACATAACCTCCTTACTAGCCAAATAGAATACATCACCACGCTCTAACATTACCCCATGATTAGGTTCAACGCGTCTTCCATCAATCAAAAAAGTTCCATAGGTTGAATTCAGGTCTTTCAGAAGTAACCCATCCTTCATTGGTACCACTTCACAATGAACACCACTGACTCCTTTAGTATCTGTAGGAAATACTACATTGCAATTCCTTGCACTACGCCCAAAGATAAGACTACGTTCACATTTCATTGCTACATTTCCATGTGGTCCTGCAATTTCTTCCAAACACCACCCATTATTTTCTATTGCCAGCTCTTCCAGGGGAATCATTGGTGGTATGGAAATGTTTGGTATTTTATACATGCTATTGCACCTCTCCTTCCTGCACCAAAGTCTGATTCCAATCAAAGGACTCGCTACAGAACGGAATAAATACAAAGCTGGTTACTCCAAGCTCAATTATATCATACGCCTTTAACTCTATGGTAGCAAAAATTGCATTATCATTCACACGTACAATATTTCTTCCTGTCCCCGGTGTAAAATAAAATTTTCTGCTTCTTGTTTCGTAAGCAATGCTTGCATGATTTTCCTTAGAAATCGTATCATCTCCATGGATGCAAATACTCATACTTCTGCTTCTTCCGATATAGTTGTTGTCAGAATGAATTCTGTAATCCGTTCCTTTATAAGGACCATTTAATGCTACCAACCAACCCACTACCGGATCAATTCCTGTTTCCTTAAAGTAAGCAGCTACTGTTCTTTCATCATCCTCTTCTTCATAGAAAGATCTTCTTTCTTCTTTAGCATATGCTCCATAGTTTCCTGCCACAGTCGGAGTAATTTCCTCCTCTTCTTCTTTTGCAGGCATAGTAACATTAACCTGTTTATTTGCATCTTCACCATAACAATATGGGCATCTTTCGTATGTCTGTGGATTGTATAAGTGTCCGTTTTCACATGTTTTCATTTCTCTAGCCATAATTTCATACCTCTCTTTTACTTTGTTCTTGTAACTGCACCATCTCTTTGCAATTACGTTTCTTTCTATTCTTATCTTATTATCTTGCAACGAAATTTTTTTGCACTTTTTTACTCCCAGGAAATTCGGTATTCAAAGGATCCAATGAATAGGATGTCATCCTGTGATAATCGGGTTTTTTCGATTAAGGGAACCCCATTTAAAAAAGTGCCATTAGTAGATTCCAAATCCTGAATATAGAGACCGTCTCCATCCAGAATTAACTTACAATGCTGCCCGGATACCTGTAAATCTTCAGCAATCACGAGATCTGCATTTTTTCTTCTCCCGATAGTTACCATATCTGTACATTGTTTTTTCAACACTCTATTGCTGTTTGGTCCGATTTCCGTAAGCTCGATTAAAACGCTTTTAGCTTCTTGCACTTCTGCTTCTATGGATGTACCATTTTCTGTTTCTTCTTGATTTTGTGATTGCAGATTGTCAGGTTTTTGTTTTTTTGCCAGATTCCCTTCTATCTCATCTGCTCCGGTCTGTTCTTCCTCTGCTTCTTCCATAACTTCTGATTTTCCTTCTTTTTTCTTATTTATCAAAACAAGAATGGTTGCCACTACCAGAAAAATTCCTCCTGCAAGAAGAGCAAACAAATAGTTAGAATTCTTAGTCTCTTCCTCCACTTCCAAAACTTCCTCTGCCACTTCTTCCACAGGAACTTTTAATACAGAAGCAATTTCATATGATGGTATGGTATAGGAATCTGACTGTATGTTTTCATTGGCAGCTTTCATCCCTATATTTAATTCCACTTGAGAACCATTGGTTTCAAATCCCTCTAAAGAAACTTCCGCTACCAGCCCGCTATGAGAAAATTGTGAAAAAAGCGTTGCTATTTCTTCTGCTTCCATCCCGGAATCTTCCAAACGCACATGAAGGCCACCTGCCCCATTGTCCGTAAAACTCTTCATTACTTTGTCAGGAGCTTCTTCTCCTTTTACATTGCCTTTAAAGAGCATAGCAAGAGTGCAAATAGGTACGTTACTATTTTTAATGCTATCTCTTACATCTTCAAATAAAATTCCATTTTTCTGATCATCCATTCCGTCTGAAAAAATGATCATACATTTTTTTTCAAAACAATCCTCTTCTTCCGCTAAAAGTTTTAAGCCTTCCCGTATAGCCAGATATAAATTCGTATCTTCTTTAGTACGCTCAATGTTTTGTATCTGTTCTAATAGAAGTTCCTTATCAGAAGAAAAATCTGTATATTCTATCTCATTTTTAATTTCCATAATGGAAAGATTATCTTTATTTGTTTTTAAGTCCACCAATGTTTTTAGAATTTCTTTCGTTGTTTCTAAATCTGACTGTGTAACAGAACCTGAAACATCCACCAATACCAGATATGATACTCCTTCTCCTAAGGAATCAAAAGAAGATACCTTCACTGCCTCACATTTCCAATCCCCTAAAAACAAGCTCAAGTTTTGGTTAGTAGGCTCTGTAGCCGCATCGGTATTAAAATAGACGTGCATACGATTTTCTTCCAATCGATATCCTTCTATATTTACTTCTTTTACTTCAGCTGCACTTGCTTTGTTATTCTGGCAACAAAGCATGATTACCATCATTCCAAATCCCAGTAACCATTTTCTCACTGTTTTTTTCATAAGTACCTCTTTTCTATTATTCATTTCCCACACGAAATCTCTCATTGTTTCCTATGTAGAATTCCTCGCCCTCTTTAAGATACATTGTCTCTCCTGCAGGAATTCTGCTGCCATCTCCCAAAAAGGTTCCATAAGTAGAATTTAAATCTATAATAATAAACATTTTATTTTCTTGGTCATATTGCACCATACAATGGCGTCTGCTGATTCCCAAAGTTTCTCCCGGGAAAATCAGATTACAACTATATTCTCTTCCTAAAACCACCTCACCGGTTAGCGGAATAAAAGCTTCTTCATACTCACCTGATACACCATAGAGCCCGGGCTTCACCACTTCTGCTTGGTTATCTTCCTGCTTTTGTTTTTTTGTGTTATCTTCTTTTGCTTCTTCTAAGCTAATTGAATTCTCTGCAGTTTCTTCCTTCAAAGTTATCTTTTCTTGTGAGTATTCTACTTTTTCTTCTACACTTTCCCACGCATTTGCACACACCTTTGTTTCACCTACAAGGTCATGTAATGCCAAATGTTGCTTATGAAAGAAAGGAAACAGTATGTAAGCTACTGCAATACCAAGAGCCAAGATACGAAGTGTTGGAAATAAGAAAATGATCAATACCGGCATAGTTTTTATAATGTTACGGACAATAAAATCTACGGTGGAAGGTGCTTTTTCCTCTTTTCCAATGACACGTTCTTTTACTAAAATTCTTCCTATGCTTTGACCCTCACGGAACAAATCCATAGCTAACAAATACACAAAATAAACTACAGGAATCATAATTTCAAAGCTTTGTACATTCTTAGAAAAAGCCTGCGCTGCCGCATACATGAAAACGATTGCTATCATCCCTGTTACTATAATATCTACGATGCCTGCTATGATTCTATTTTCTATTTTCCCTTGTTTTCTCATCTACCGTTTCCTCCTCTATAACACCAAACATAAACAGACTATCACAACAGCAATGCCAATGAGTGCCGCGATCCACCCTTCGCTCTTGCTTTCTGCATTTTGGTTTTCATTGTTAACATTTTTATTTTGGTTATGATAAGATTGTTTTGAATCATGATTCTGTATCTGCCCCTCCCGCTGTGCTTTTTTATAATCATTCACAGCTTGATCGGTTAAATAATATTTCACCAATCGATAAGATTCCTCATACACCAAGGAATACATTTCATGAAGTTCATCTTCGGAAATGGTATCTTTAGGATGAGAACAAATGTTGCCCAAATCTTTGATTCTATATAAATGATTGATACTTGCTTTATGCATAATCCTTCCCTGCTTTAATTTTTTCAAAGCATCACCAAAATCTTTTGGTTCCAGTCCATGCTTAGCTACAAGTTCCCCAATCAATCCTTCCATCAACTGACGCATAAGATTTCCTGCCATCTTGAATTCTGCCTGATTCTTGGCATTTAAAATCTGTTTTTCTGCAGTTTTTGCGATTTCAAAATATTTAGGATACTCTCTTAAATGATTAAAATTTGTTCTCATGTATTACAATCTCCTATGTAATGAATTTTCTCTCTTCTTAATGTTAAATTCATTATATATGTAGTGGTTGGAAATTTTTTGCACTTTTTTGTATTCTTCGAAACATTATACCATGCTTTCTTCCTATCCCCAACTCCTTCAACAAAATATACTATTTTTTCCCCTTCAATACAAAAAGGACGACCCTTTTTTCAGTCATCCTTTTGTTCCTCTTTATACCTTTAGAATAAAATAGCATGTCTTACATAGATTCCCAACCTTTATTCACTATTGGGATTATATCCAATCACCTGTCTGTTATAGTTAAATTCTGCCTCATTCAATAATAAATATTGATTTGAGCCTGTACTATCATTCCAAGTAACATCCACATAATAATAGGTTCCTCCGATTAACACTCGATTCCATGCGTGAGTAGCACTTCGGTCATTTCCGGCATAGCCTCGAACATAGTCCGTTGGAATCCCTAAGGTATTCATCAAATTCTTAAATGCATTGGTATATCCCTGACAACGTCCTCTTCCCAATAAGATAGCATCTCGGGTTGTATAATAATTCAAATCATAGGTCATATGATCACATAGATATTTATTTACTGCTCGTACCTTAGCAAAATCATCCATATCCGGTGTAATAATCTGACCAAGTACCCACTGACATAATTCCGGTGTGGACATGTCCTGCGGATTTTTCTGTGGTTGTTGCTGGGGTTGTGCTGCAGGCTGTTCTTGTTCCACCGGTTGTTGCGGTGCCGGTTCAGGTTCCGGTTCTGGAATATTGGCTGCTGTCACTAAGTTTCCTTCTATATCATAGATATCCCCATAATCTCCAAAGATATATCCGTAAGAATCTTCATACTTGATTTTCAGCCATTGATTTTGTTCTTCGTAATAATCATATTGTTCCCCTGCTGCCACTTTCCCGACAACTGTTCCATTGGGTGTTTCTCTTACATTGAGCCAGGAAGCCCGGATATGTATTGAACCAAGAGGCTGTGGTTCTTTTTCTACTTCCCCTGGAAGCTCGATTTCCTTTTCTATTTCCTGCTGTGCCTGGACTTCCTTTTCTACGTCTTGCTTCTTTGGTATTTCATAAGAAACGGAGGAAGCAGGTGCTTTTCTTTCTTCTGACTCTTCTTTTTCTTTGCTTTCTTCTTTCTGCTCTGTGATTACGGTAGCATTTACTATAGGAAAGCTTCCTATCTCCCTATTCATACATAAGATTCCAATAGCAAGGAAGGTAAATAAAGTTAAAAGTATACGACTTTGTTTTATTTTATTTCGAATCATCTTCTTCCTCCTTTCTCGGATTAAGATTTTACATTTTTATGTTTGTCGTTACAGATGCCGGAGTTTCTCTCCCCGGCATCTTATTGTTACGGTTGTTTTGTTACTTATTTTGATTTCTTTTTCAGTAAGACTACGACTCCTCCAAGTACAGCTAACACGCCTGCACCTGTCGCTACCGGAATGATCGGAGAAGTTGCATTACCTTCACCTTGTGGAATTCCGGATAACATAGTTTCAACACTACTTTCCGGTACTTCTAATCCTGCCATTTCACAAAATTCAGGATCCTGAAGGAGATTGCGAATTTCATAATCAAACACTGCCTGACGAGCCTCTACCGGATACAACTGCTGCATTTCACCATAGATTCTTCTTGCCTGATCCAATCGTCCCAGGATACTTTCGGCAATCATTTTATCCTGATTTCCTGCTGCATAAATGATACTGTCAATATCTGCAATAACCTCATCGGCACCTTCCATCTTAAGTGCATTTAATGCCACTGCTTTGTAGGCTTTTGCTTTCACATTTCCCGGTGCTTCTTCCAATGTTTTTGTTGCATTTTCTAATAATGCTTCATAATCATTTTCCTGGTAAGCAATCAACATGTTATATGAAGCAATGCTTCCTGTTCCGCCTTCTGCTTTGTATCTTTCCAAAGCTGCTTTTGCCTGTTCCACATCACCTGACATTAGGTAACAATCTGCCATGCTTCGTAAGAGATTAGTTGCATGAAAATCAATAGCATTCTGCTCATAGCAAGCTGCAGCATTTTCATACTGTCCACAATAGAAGTAACAATCGCCTAAACCATTCACAGCATAGTAGGATAAAATGCCTGCTACTTCTTTTGCCTGAAGATAATACTCTAAAGCTTCTTCATAATTTCCTTGGGATTTTAACAAATCTGCCACTGTTTTTAAGAAATAATAGTTTCCACCATCTTCTGCTAACAACTGACGATAATAATCAAGATAGCTTTCTAAGGTAATATCTGATGCAGAATCACCAATCGTATCCATCAGCATCATAGCCTGCATTGTTTCATCCTCAGGCCATCCCGGATACTGTGAAAAAATTTCTTTTGCTTCCTCTATCGTAATGTCTTTTTGATACATAATTCTATAATTATATATTTTTGTATATCCCGGGAACTGCTCAAGGGCATTCTGATAAGCCTCTACTGTTTGATTTAAATCCCCTTCTTTTCTGGTAATGACTCCAAAATTGGAAAGTGTACCATTTGCATCAGGGTTCAATTCCATTACTTTCTTAAAGAGTTCCTCGGCTTCAGCGTATCTACCCAAACCATCACAATAAATAGATCCCAAGGAATTCATATATGCAGTATTTGTTGGATTTTCTACTAATAATTCCTCATAGATTGCAGCCGCTTCCTTGGCCATTCCAAAATCATAGTAAGCATCTGCTATAGATGTTCTTACATCAGCCCCGTTTTCTTGAGTTGCCTTTTCATAGTAATCAAGGGCTTCTTGGTAATATCCTTTCTCTGCTAAAACGTCAGCAATTTCTTCATTGCTTCTTTCACTCATATAGGAAGTAACAATCTGCTCTACATCTTCTAATTTGCCTTCCAATTCCATGTAGGACATTTTTTCGCTATAAGCTGCCTGATTACCATCCAAGGCTAACGCGTCATTATAATACTGTTTCGCAATTTCATACTCGCCCATGTTTTTATGCATGTTCCCAATGGCATTTAAATAGGTGGTTTTGTAGGAAATTTCATCTCCTTCATATTCGTTTAAAAGTTCCTCGTATAATCCTATTGCTTTTGAGTACTGCTTACAATTTGCTAAGCTATCTGCATACATGGACTTGAGATATGTGTTTACAATTCCTTTTCTTACTGCATCCTCATAAATTTTTTCTACATACCAATAGTCACCGGCATAATACATGGATTTCATTCTCTGTTCCGCTACCGATACGGCAGTATCTCCATTTTCCATTAACTCTTGCGCTGTTTCTATTTTTTCCTTTGCCAAATAATAAAAACCTAAATTTGTATCCGATGCACCGGAATACCAATAATCTGCTGCTGTAGCCTCATTGGATGCAATTAATTCTTCATAATAATTTTTGGCTTCTTGATAATTTTTTTCTTCGTAAGCCGCTTTTGCTTTGTTTCGTACCTCATCACTTTCTGCAGCATACACAGTTCCCATATTTCCTATAAGTAACATCCCTGCCATCATACCTGCAGTAACTCGTTTGAATACTTTACTTTTCTTGTTTTTCATAATAATTTCTCCTTTTGTTTTACGTTGTTTTTTGTTGATATCATTATCTTATCAGCCACATACAGGAACTTTTTTGCACTTTTTTCATTCCCCTAATTTCTTTCAATTTTTATACAAAAAAATAACTGCTGTAACAAATACTGATTACATTTTTCAGTATATCTGTCACAACAGCTATTTTTTTGCACTTTTTTATTCCTCATAAAACGCAATTCGTTTTCTTGCGCTTTCCATAATTTCTTTTCTGAGACTTTCCGGTTCTACTACCAGTACCGAACTTCCGTAACTGTTTATCCAACTTTTAAAGTTATAAATTCCAATGACATCGTCTTCAAAATACAAGTCATCCCCTACCTGTGTCCAAGTCCCGTGAATTCTTTGTGCCAAATCCCTTTTTACCTTATACTGCACATTGGCTTCGTTTAAAATCTTAATCTTTACATGAACCTTTTCACCCAGTTCCATTCCCCACATATGAGGAAGATGCTTTAATACCTCCGTATTTCCTACTTCCACGTCTTCCTCTACCACTCGATAGGAGCGAATGCGATCCAATCGATAAGGTATCATACGTCCTCGATTCACAGTTACCACATAATATAAATCATCCATGGCATTATGAATTAACTCCAAGGGACGAATCAGCCATTCTGAAAAAGCACCGGTACGGGTTTTATATTTGATGCGGATATTTTGTCCTTTTTGGATTACGTCATACATTTCTTTAACCTTTACCTGCATATTGGCACGGGCCTGATTATACATGGGCTTTATGGTATAATTTTTTTTCACCTTTCCGGCGCTTAATTGTTTCCCGTCCAAAAAATCATTTAAACAGGAAATTTCCAATTCGGTCAATGGTAAATACACTTCATTCTCATACTGCGTAATAGCACCAAGAATCAAATCATCTGCTTTTTCACTTTTCAGCGCCTCTGCAATATCTTCCGGCCCATCCTCTTCTTCTGCAAAAAAAGTAATTCCACACTCATCATGGGTATGTAGCATAAGAATATCCTTTCGAATAACAGATGCCGGAATCTGTAAAAGTTCTGCCAGTTCCTTCACACTGTAACTGACTCCTTCTACCTGAAATAAAGTTAAAATCGTATTCAAACGATAAATTGCATTTTCATTATTTTTACTCATCGAAATCTGTCCCCTCTTATCATACGTTTTGTTTTTCTTGAAGTTCCTTCTCCAAGCGTTCATAGTTATCCAAAATCCTATAGGCAGACGATTTCATCAACTCACGTAAACTCTGCGGCTCTAATGCTCTGCAACTGAATCCATAACGTCTTAAATAATTTGCAAAATCAGGAATTCCACTGATATAATCTTCATAATATAATTTTCCATCTTCTTCATAAATTTTTGCTTTCGGACGATTATGTAACAATCGTTTTAGTTTTTCTTTGATGGCAAAAATATCATCAAATTCTACTTTTACAAATTCTGGTTTTTCTATGGAAACAGACAGCATGTCCTTCACCATATTGGTATAAAAGTCATTACGAAAAACTTTGTTTGCTTCTTCGGTGACCTCCACACCTGTAATCGTAGAATACTGAATAATCAAAGGATATCCATTACTTTCTCCTAAAAGATACAACTTATCCTTATCAACAGAATACACCACATCTCCTACTGAAAACGGAATGGTATTTGTTTGTTTCAACCGATTTATGTAAGTAATATTCAATACTTTATGTTCAAAAGGATATCGATTTAATTCCTTAAGTAACTCATCTAATTTATTTGCTGTTTCGTAACTTTTATTATAAACAACATAAGCCGAAGATGTTGTTTTCTCATCTTCGGTATCGAACCACAGTGCAATCTTTAACTTGTTTTGAATTTCACTCAAAATTTTTTCATGATAATGTCCTTTGGAACAGGTTTCCAAAAGATTCAAAACTTCCATCGCTTCCTCTTCCGAAAACGCCAACTGCAGAGGAGCATTGGTAGCAATAAAGTATTTCCAATCCTCTTCTCTTCCTCTTTTTTCCTTTTCACTTTTATCTTTTATTTTGGTTGGATCCATCACATGAACTGCCGCTATCATCTTTGCTTCCAACAATTCATCCAAAGCTTTTTGAATGGTCTTATAATCTTTTTGAGGCTGATTTCCCTTTCCTTCTATTACTGTAGGATCTGTTTCCATAATTCCATTGCAGTTATAATCCTCCAGCAACTTAGCAATTTCCTTCAAAGTATGTCCATTATAGCTGTTTTGCAAAATCTGAAGAATAAATAATTTTCTTATTTTTTGTAAATCAGCAGATTCATAGTATGTCAGTGGAGTCTCTTGTTCCTGCGTCAGTACATATCCTCTTTTGGCTTTGATTCCTTTAATCTTATATCCTTGCTTGCATAATTCCTTAATATCCATTTGCATGGCTCTTTCACTGATACCATAATGATTCATTAGATACTCATAGGTACAACAATCCTGATTCAAAAGATCATTCAAGATACTTTGTCTTCTGGCATCCCCTTTTTTCATCTTTTCCATGTGCTTTTCCCCCTGCAACCATACTCTGATTTTGTCCTCATATATAAATGATCGAAATCATTTTGTCACACTACGAAGATTATATCATATGCTGACAGAGGGGGATAGTACATCTTATCTTCTAAGTTGCTGATTCATTCCCTCTTAGGAACCTGTTCGAACCCCTACTCTGAATCGCTCTCCATTTCCCAAACAAAATTCTTCATTCACTGCCATCCAAACACTTTCTCCCGGCTTCAATTTTTTCCCATTTCCGAGAAAAGTTCCATAGCTGGATTGCAAATCCGTCAAACAAAACATTCCTTTGTTTCTATCATATTTTAACAAACAATGTCTTCGACTGATTCTTGGCATTTCCTCCGGAAATACTAAATTACAGCTATAGCTTCTACCAAATAAAATCTCTCTCTTTAAAGTAATATAAGTATTGGCATAAATTCCTGCCACCCCCCACAACTCAGGAGTGCCCTTGTACTTTTGATCTATGTGTTTGTCTTTCCTCTTTCCATGTTTGTACTGCACTCCCTTGTTTGGCTGATTAGATTTCTGCTTTTTGATTTGCTGCTCTTTTTTCTTTTGTAAATATTTCCGTTTTTCTTCCACAATTTTCTTCCGTTTGGCTTCTTCCTCTAAATACCTAACCTTCGCTTGTAACCTTTGTGCTTCCTGTTCATATTTTTTTGCTTCTTTTTCACTTCTTTCCTTTTCTTCATAATGTAATTTTATCAAGCGAATCACCTGCACACCTGCCACAACAAAACAAAGATACCCTACCCACACTAATACATGATTCATATCGCTTCCTCCTAAAAAATCTCTCTATTTCAATAGAATGTAATTCTTATGAACAAGCTTATTGTATTTTATGGGTAAGGTATCTTTTTTGCACTTTTTTATAATAAAAAATATATCTGATACACTACTTAACTTTAATATTCTTTTGCAGCTTCTTCTCCGTTAAGAACACGTAAACCACCCTGTACAAGAGCAAGTAATTCGTCTTCACCTGGATAAACTGTCATTGGAGCAATCCATTCACATGCTTCTTTTAAGCCACGCATAACGTTTTTGTCATAAGCAATACCGCCAGTAACAACGATAGCATCAACTTTTCCTTTTAATACACAAGCCATGGATCCGATGTCTTTGGATACCTGGAAAATAAATGCATTACAAACTTCAGTAGCTTTTGGATCACCGGCATTTACTTTAGTTTCAACTTCACGCATATCGTTAGTTCCCATGTAAGCATTGAAACCACCGTTACCTACGATTTTTTTGTAAACTTCCTGCTGTGTATACTGTCCGCTGAAGCACATTTTAATTAATGCACCTGTTGGAACTCCACCTGCACGTTCTGGAGAGAATGCACCATCACCATCAAGAGCGTTAAATACATCAATGATACGTCCGCCTGTATGAGCACCTACGGAAACACCACCACCCATATGAACAACGATTAAGTTGCAATCTTCATAAGCTTTTCCATTTTCTTTTGCATAACGTTTTGCAACCGCTTTCTGGTTTAATGCATGGAATACACTTGTTCTTGGGAGTTCCGGAACTCCGGAATATCTTGCTACAGGACATAATTCATCTACTACTACAGGGTCAACGATGTAAGAAGGAACACCGATTTCATCCCCAATTTCTCTTGCTAACATACCACCAAGGTTACTAGCATGCTGTCCCTGAACACCTACTTTTAAATCAGCAAGTAATGCGTCAGTTACTTCATATGTACCACCCGGAATTGCTTTTAACATACCACCACGGCCTACTACCATATTTAAAGATTTGATATCGCAATCATTTTCTGCAAGACAGTTTGTAATGATTTCTTTTCTAAAATCTTTCTGGTCTGCGATAGTTGCATACTGCGCGATTTCCTCTGTGGAATGTCTTAATGTTTTTTCAAAAAGTAATGTTTCGTCTTCGAATACACCAATTTTTGTAGATGTGGAACCTGGATTAATAATTAAGCTTTTAATTGCCATAATACTTATCTCCTTAATATATATTTTCTTTTCAGCGTTTTTCCTACTTCTTCATACGCTGTATTTTACATGAATAATTTGCACAAACTATATTATGTACTTAAAAATATCTTAGTTTGCTTTCATTGCTTCTGCAACAACTGCTGCAAGAGCGATAGAATTTACTTTTGTTTCAAAAGAATCTGAACGGCTTGTAAGGATTGCCGGTGCCTTAGTTCCTGTTAAAATACAACCATTCTTTACTTCTGCTGTGTGTACAAGACATTTGTAAACAAGATTACCTGCATGAATATCAGGGAAAAGAAGAACGTCTGCATCACCAACAATTTTTCTGCCTTCTGCACCTTTGTGTGCTGCTGCTTCAGGATCGATTGCAAGGTCTAAAGATAATGGTCCATCTACGATACAACCTGTGATTTTTCCTTCTTCATTCATCTTAGTTAATTCTGCAGCTTCTACTGTCGCAGGCATTTTAGGATTTACTACTTCTACTGCTGCAAGAGGTGCAACCTTAGGACATTCTACTCCACATGCGTGTGCAACTTCTACTGTGTTAGCAATGATGTTTGCTTTGTCTTCTAAAGTTGGATATGTCATAAATGCTACGTCTGTTAAAAATAATAACTGTTCATAACCTTTTACTTCAAATACTGCTACGTGAGATAATGGTCTACCAGTACGAAGTCCAACTTCTTTGTCTAAGATACTCTTTAAGAAAGATTTTGTATCTACTAAACCTTTCATATACATATCAGCTTTTCCGGAACTTACTAAAGATACTGCTTTTAATGCCGCTTCATAATCATTTTCTTCATGGATGATTTCATATCCTGTTAAATCCATGTTAATGCTTGCTGCTACTTCTTCGATTTTTACTTTGTTACCTACTAAAATAGCTTCTGCAATTTTTCTTTCTTTTGCTGCTCTTACTGCTTCCAAAACATGAGCATCCTGGGCTACTGCTACTGCTACTTTTTTCACGCCACAGGTGCTAACCTTTTCAATTAATCCATCAAAACCTTTGCTCATTTGTCCGCTCCTTATTGTCTTTTCTTAATGATTTTTTAAGCTTTCATTTTGAGTTTTCTAACTCAATTGTTAAAATTATATCACTGCTTTTTTTAAAAAGCAAGGAAACAGCCCTTAATCCCCTTCATTTTCTGATTTTATAAATACGTATAAAAAATACTATTCTCTTTATTATTTTTTATTATTATTTTTTTCTACGAAAGAGAAAGAAAAAATTTGTAAAATATGCCCTGCTATGCTAAACTATATTTTAACTATGTACGTAAATCATTTTGCAATGAATTCGTAGACAGAAAGGATTTATACTCAATGAAGAAAGCGCTTATTATAGGCGGTGGCCCTGCCGGTCTGACAGCAGCCTATGAATTGTTAAAACAATCAAAAGACATCGAAGTTATTGTTTTTGAAGAAAGCGATACATTCGGTGGTATCTCTAAAACAGTAAATTATAACGGAAACCGTATGGATATGGGAGGACATCGTTTCTTCTCTAAAATTCCGGAAGTAAATAAATGGTGGGATGAAATGCTTCCAATGCAGGGACATCCTACTTATGACGACATTCTTCTTAGCCGTCCAATGCCTCTTGTAAAAGGCGGACCGGACCCTGAAAAAGAAGATCGTGTTATGTTAATGCGTCGTCGTGTATCCCGTATTTATTTTGATGAAAAATTTTATGATTACCCAATTTCCTTAAAACCGGAAACCTTTAAAAATATGGGATTAATCAAAACGATTCAGGTAGGTATCAGCTACGTATGGGCAATGATTTTCAAGAAACCTGAAGATAATTTGGAAAATTTCTACATCAATCGTTTTGGCCGTAAATTATATTCCATGTTCTTTGAATACTACACAGAAAACCTTTGGGGACGTCATCCACGTGAAATCGATGCTTCCTGGGGTGCTCAGCGTGTAAAAGGTTTATCTATCGTTGCAATTATCAAAGATATCTTTGGTAAAATCTTTAACAAGAAAAACCGTAAGGTAGAAACCTCTTTAATCGAAGAATTTAAATATCCTAAATTAGGTCCGGGTCAGTTGTGGGAAGTAACCGCAGATGAAATCGAAAAACTTGGTGGTACTATTTACAAAAACGCTAAAGTTACTAAAATTCATAAAAATGCAGACAATGTTCTAACCGGTCTCACTTATGAAAAAGATGGTAAAGAAGTGACTGTAGAAGGTGATTACATTATCTCCTCTATGCCTGTAAAAGATTTAGTAGCAGGTATGAACGACGTTCCTGCAGATCCTGCAAGAATTGCTAAAGGACTTCCTTATCGTGATTACATGACCTTAGGTGTTTTAGTTCCTAAGATTAAATTAGAAAATAAAACCAACTTAAAAACAGTAAGCAACATTGTTCCTGACTGTTGGGTATATGTACAGGATAGAAAAGTAAAATTAGGTCGTTTCCAAATTTACAACAACTGGTCTCCTTATATGATCAAAGATTTGGAAAATACTGTTTGGATTGGTTTGGAATACTTCGTATTTGAAGGTGACGAATTCTGGAATATGACAGAAGAAGAGTTCTCCAAATTCGGTGTAGAAGAAATGATTAAGTTAGGTCTTATTGACAGTGCCGATGAAGTCATTGATACTCATATGGAAAAAGTTAAGAAAGCATATCCTGCTTACTTCGATACATATGACGAAATTGACACATTAGTAGATTACTTAAAATCTATTGATAATTTATATTGTGTTGGACGTAATGGTCAGCATCGCTACAACAATATCGACCACTCTATGTGTACTTCTTTTGAAACCGTTAAAAACATTTTATCCGGTACCAAAAACAAGGATAATATTTGGAGTGTAAATACAGAAAAAGAATATCATGAAACTTCCTCTGAAAAGAATGAAGGAAATGAAGTTGATTAAGGGTTAGTGATTAAAGGACGGGCTGTTTTGAATGTAGTCGCGTTTTATAATTCCCTTGTTCGCTCTTGCGAGTTACATTGTCTGTAAGCTACGTACAATTAGCTACAAGTAGCTATTGTTCGTTTCTTACAGACAATGTCTCACAAAGGCGTACAAGTTGGAATTATAAGAACGCTTATACATTTCAAACAGCCCTGTTTTATTTCATAATTCAAAATATCATTTTAAGATATAAAAATGTTGAATTAAAAAATGTTGAATCATATACTTCAACATTTTTTAATTCTCTTATAAATCATCGTGACTTATTTTGTATTATTATTTTTTTAATTGGATTTCACATCTCAACAATTACTTATTCCCATATACAAATATGATATATGGAGAGGATTCATGCGTGTATTTTCCCACTAACTCTAAGCCAAGCTCATCTGCATTACTAATTTCAATTCTGGAGAAAATATAGGTTCCATCCATTTCTCTAAATACATCACCATCAATATATAATTTATCATCTACAAGATTCAGTTCTTTTAATGGCTGGTAGGTATTTTCGCCTGCACCGGAATAAAGATAGGCGCGAATACCTGATTCCCAAAAAGTAGTTCTAAATTCTTCACTTCCATCTAAAGCAGGTGCAATAAGTTTTCCAAATTGTTGTTTGTATTCTTCACTGTATAATCCTAAATAACCATCTAAGGTTGCTATCCCATTGTACTGCAATACCGCAGGATGCATGCCATAGGCTGCTGCCCATTGCCCATCATAATCAATCTCTTCTTTGATTTTTTCAAACAAATCTTCGGAATAAAACTGCTCGAAAGACAGCTGTGTACTTGGTGTTCCTTTTAAAATTTCAAAAGCATGATGATAACAATTGCTATAAAAGTCATTATAAACTTGTGGGAAAAACATACATACCAAAATTCCTCCCACCGCTATAGCATAAATACCAATATTTTTAAGTTTATTTTTAGCATATCTGTCATATAGCTCTTTTAAAATTAAGAAAAATAAGAAATACCATAAAAATGGATTAAAGAAAATAGTCCTGTTAAACTGAAAACCTTTTAATGGTGGCAACAAAGTTTCTACTAATTGCTGTACCACTTTTAACTCATATAATCCATATACAAGACAATTAAATACAATACATAAAAATATAAAATTCATTGGACTTTGTCCAATTTTACTCCACTGTTTCTTTTTCACAAATTCAAAATTAATGAATACCAACATGAAAATTGTTACCGGCATAATCCAATAACTGTGAGAATCCTGTGCATGAAATCCGGGATCTACCATAACTTTTACCATGTCCGCAAACATCTGTACAAGGCTAACATCCATCATAGCCATACTTTCTCGTATGGTTACAGTGTCGCTTAATAGAATTTCCATAAACAAACGGTATTCCCATGTAATATATCCTGCAGCCAAAACAACAATGGATAATCCATAAGAAAATAAAATCTTTCTCTCCTTGATGCACATATACAAAAATGCCAGCATCATATATCCTAAAATAAAAATTCCAAAATAAGAAAAATAAGAAATCAAAGGATACAAGAATAATAATCCATACCACAATGGTTTTGGCTCACGGTATATTTTCACTAATAAATATACTACCAACGGTACCGACACAAACGCTAATCCATATGCCGGAAAAACCGGAATCACACAAAATGCTGCGGCTACCAAATAATTTAAGTTTTTATAATTTTCGAACTTTTCTCCCCAGATTTCTTTCGATAAAACCACAAAAGAGAAAAAACCAATTCCTAACTTCAAAAAGTAACCAATAACATACGCTGTATAAGGTGCAAATATATAATATAAAATATTATAAAATGAAAATTCACTTCCTAAGAGATTACGGCTTACACCGCCCACCAGAAAAGCTTCTTTTGCCTTTCCGAAGAAAATCCCCTGATTTTTCATAAGTGTATTATGGGCTACAAATAAATCTAAGTTATCATGAATGGCAATAAAACTATGTTCTCCCCACAAAGTGAACATTAGCACCTGAAGCAATGCTAAACCCATTATGAAATATATCACCCAATTTTTTTTCACTTTATTCAGCATTTTCTGCCTCTTTACTTTCTTCTACAGCTTCTTCTACTACACAAATACTACCTTGATATTTCGTTGCAATAAATTGCTTCATTTCCTCAGATTCTAAGACTTCCTTTAGTACCTTTGCTTTCTGATTCCCGGCATCTGCTGCTACAATAATCTGAGCCAGTTTCTGCGCCATCATGGAGTCACTCTTTTCTTCTGCCAACAACATATCTCTAATATTTATCGCCTCTTGCATAGCAAATCCTTTTGCACATACTACGAAATCTGCTACATCTAATTGTTCTAATAACTGATTCTCATCTACAAAAACGAATTCCAATCCATTAGGATTTTCTGCAATATCATCTTTTACCGTATTCATATCTGCATCACTCATCAGTGTAAGAAGTTCTACATCTTGCAATAACCAAAGAGCTCTTGCCACTGCTGTTGGATTATTTGAAACAGCAACCTTCATTCCTTTAGCCACTTCTGTAAGATCTCCAATTTTCTTACTTAAAATTACCATCGGTTCATAATAAACCTTATCCACTTCCGCGAGAGTTGTCTGATGCTCAATATTATATCGTTCCATAAAAGCTTCATGCTGATAGTAATTACAATCTACGACTCCTTCCACTACCTTTTGATTAGGTGTCAGATAATCTTCACAAACTTCTATCTCTAACTGATATCCTTTCTCCGCTAAAAAAACACCTGCTTGCTGTAAAATTTCTATATTAGGACTTCCTACGGTTGCTACTTTTATAGAACCATTGGTAGCTTTTTGATTCTTTTTAGAATCTTCTTTCCCTGTTTCTACTGTTGCTTCATTTTCACTACTTTCTGAAGCCTGCATTTGTTCTTCGCTATTACTTTCTACGTCAACTGCCCCCTCCACAAATGCTTCACTTCCTTCACCAGCTTGTGGAAATGCTACCGCCTCTTTTACAACTTCCTTTGTTTCTGCGTTGGTTTCCTTCGCACCAGCACATCCTGTCATAAAAATGGCTCCCAACATCAACAAGGTTAATCTATATTGAAATCTCTTTTTCATATTATATATATCTCCCAACTTTTCTATAAACTCATATCTTTTCAGATTGTACCAAAGATTTTAAATTTTGTATACTAACTTCATTAGAATTCGATAGTTGAAATAAGAAAAATGGGATATACTATTTGTAAGTTAATTATTCCTTAAATCCATGTATCTATCTTGGTATTGATGGAATTAGAATTATTTTAAAGGAGCATGTCATGATTTTTATTTTACTTATTATTTGTATTATTATTTTTGAATGGAAAACAAAAAATTATATAGAGGCCGTTTATGATGATAAAAAACAAACCTATTTATTTCATGACAAAATCCGTGTTCGCAAATACCACAATCCCGGTGCTTTTTTGAATATCATGCAATACCAAAGGAAATTACTGCATTTAATATCTATTTTATTCACTTGTCTCATTGGTATTTTCTTCATGATTACTTTATTTCAAAAAGGGAATTATATTTTAAAGTTAGGCTTATCCCTACTTTTGGGTGGGGCTTTTAGCAATACTTATGATCGACTGAGCAGAAATCATGTTATTGATTATTTTTCTTTTTGTACTCCTTTTGAAAAGTTTAATCGTATTGTATTTAATATTTCTGACTTTTGTATTTTGATCGGAACACTATTAGTGGTACTGAAAACAGAACACTTTTAACAGAGACTTTAGGAGGTACCTATGTCAATTCCATTAAAACTATATCCAAGCCTCAAAAAGAACATTGCATTGTTTCACCAACTTCTTCCCATTGGAAAAAGTTTCGATATCATTACCCGTGATATTACACTAGGTTCTACTTCTTGTTATTTCCTGGCTATCAACGGAATGTGCGATCTTCAAACAATTCAATGGCTTTTTGCTGATATTGAAGCAATCGATTTTCAGGCAGGCGCCAAACAAACATCCTCTTTACCCCAATATGTAAAAGATCAATTTTTCTACGCTCAGATAACCTTCTCTAGTTCCCCTACCGAAATGCTTCATAACCTTCTTTGTGGTCCTTGTATCCTATTGATGGATGGATATGAACAAGGACTAATTATTGATACTCGCAAATATCCCACACGTAGTATAGAAGAACCGGATACAGAACGCGTAATTCAAGGAGCAAAAGATGGGTTTACTGAAACGCTTTTAACTAACTGTAACTTAATTCGAAGAAGACTCCGCTATCCGGGACTTACTTTTTCCCTCACCCAAATCGGAACCTTTAGTAACACAGATGTAGCGATTGCTTATTTAGAAAATCAATGTGATGATAAATTTTTAAAAACACTGCAAAAACAATTGAAAAATATCAACACCAGCTCCCTCACAATGGGGATTCATAGCTTACAAGAATTGTTAATCAAAAAATCATTGCTGCATCCTATGCCATCTGCCTTTCTTACTGCCCGCCCGGATGTAGCCTGTAGTTATCTGGCAGAAGGTTATATTCTGCTTATGGTGGATACTTCTCCTTTTGCCTTAGTACTTCCTTGCCATTTATTCCAATTTACACAAAGTCCGGAAGACTATTACAAAAGTCCATTGGTAGGCACTTATACACGACTGGTTCGATTGGTTTGTTTTTTTATCAGTCTTTTTCTCATGCCTTTATTTTTATTGTTCTGCTTACAGCCGGAATTACTTCCAGGATTTTTACAAGGTATGATACCTGACACCTTCCAACCTACCGCCATCTTTGTGTACGTACTATTTGTTGAATTGGGATTAGATTTATTTAAATATGCTTCTGCTCATGCCTCTAATGCTTACTCCGGTGCCTTTGCCATTGTAGGTGGATTGTTACTTGGAGACATGGCAATTTCTTTACAATGGACAAATGAAGAAGTGATTTTTTATGGAGCAGCCACCTTGCTCTCTTCTCTTGGAATCGCCAGTGTGGAGCTGGCAGATGCCGTTAAAATATTTCGCTTATTTTTAATCTTAATGACAGGATTTTTTGCCAAATGGGGATTTGCTATAGGTTTATTATTAATTCTGATTTCCATCATCACTACTCCTGTGTTTTCTACTTCTCACTATCTATGGCCACTATATCCGTTATGCCCAAAAGCTCTTTCCAGACTTATTTTTCGTTTCCCTACAGATAAAGTGCAACCACAACCTGAAGATAAACACCGCTGTTAGTAAACCTTCTTAACAGCGGTACTGTTCCTCCATACTTTATCCTTTAGATTCCCGCCAAAGAATCAAATACTCCTTCTAGAGACAATTTCCCAAATCCCCACAAACGATTAGGATAGGTGAGGTTTTCTTCCCGAATAGCTCCCCGAATAAAATAATTTTTCACTTCACTACTTTTCAAATATGAAGCATTCTTCTCAGGCACTGCCCATTGCATGAACAAGGAGGCCGCCCCTGTCATCATAGCCGTCGAAGCGGCGGCTCCCGTTACCTTTCCCACACGCACTTCACCTGGAAGTCCCCTGAAGATAGAGGAAATCTCCACCCCGGGAGCTGCCAGATCCGGCTTAATCTCACTTCCTCTTGAAAATCCTCTTCCACTTCTCACATAAACACTATTGTTGTAAGAATTATAAGTAACTGTGGTAATTGCACTTTGAGCATAAGCCGGAATCGTCATGGTAATCTCTGGGTTAGGGCGCAATAAATAAGTTTCTGCACTTAAAAATTCCGAAATAGGAAGCCACAAATGCACCGGTGCATTTTTCAAGCCACTTTCATTTTGCAACAAAATAGTCCAAATTCCCGGTGTCGGATTCTGAAATCGTAATGTAATCAACTCATCCCCTGTGGTTCCCTCTACCAATGCGTAACTTACTGTAATCATGGCCTTTTCATATACAAATTGATATTCCACACCCCGATCGATACGAATCCCAGTATTGGGAATTTCCTCCCCTCCGGGAGTTCTAATCGCTAGAGAAAATACATTAGGTGATTTTCCCCATATTTCTGCCAAAAAACCTTTCTCTCCATCCCCTACTCTGATTTCTATTTCTTCCATTTTTCCGGCTTCACTTCCGATAGGACTAAGATCTCCCCGATAATGGTGAGCTGCATTTCCTTCATTTCCTCCACCAATGACAAAGACACGGCTTCTTTTCTCACCCAAACGGTTAATATAATTACTCAAAGGTGATGTTCCGCTATGACTTCCATACGACGTTCCTAATGCCATACAAAAAATAACCGGTCTGACAAAACTTCTGGCATATCCATCTGCATACTCTAAAGCCATAATGATGTCCGTGGATTGATATGCCGGTACATCTTCCGGGAGCAAATAGTATTCTCGCAAATATTTTTTACATTCTTTTAATTTAATCACTAAAATATCTGCTTCATAAGCTACACCAGAATAAGTTCTATCTGACATTCGGCTGCCACATGCAATAGATGCCACTGCGGTCCCATGTCCGTTTTCATCTTTTGTGGGAACAAGGGTATAAGGATTTTCATTTTCTAATGCACGATTAATTTCTTCTCGTAAATATTGTGTTCCATACCAAAAACCTTCTGGTGGCTGCCCGCTTTGTATTGTCTGATCCCAAATTGCTATAATTCGACTGCTCCCGTCAGAATTGCGAAACACCGGGTTCGTATAATCAATTCCTGTATCTATAAATACCAAAACGGTACCTCTACCGGATAAATTCAAAGGTTCTCTTTGGACTCTTGTAATTCCACTTTCCACCAATGGCGAGGAATCAAATTCCGTATTTATGGCATTGGTCGTCAATTGCTGCAATCCAAATAAACTTGGTAATTGCTGATAAGAATAATTCAACAATCCTATAGGATTCATGGAATCCCTTTTTGTAAATACCAATCCGAGCGTATCATCAACCTGTCGATAACAATAATCCCCTTCCGTAGTATCTAGATTTATCAGCTCACTGGTGAGTTCAAAATCTGTAATCCAGTCTGAATAGTCATTAGACAATATTTTCTCTCGGCAAGAATTTATTTCTTCCCCTATATCCATAAAAAAATCCCTTCGTTTACTTACTCTAAAGTATGTAAAACGAAGGGATTTGCTATCAATATTTTTTTAGGAAACAATCCAAATTCTACTCACTGATTTCTTTCAAAGCATTTCTTTCTTCATTGCCTACCAAATTATTACGAATATCAATGATTGGTCCACCGGTTCCTTCAATATAGGCTCGGGTAATGGTTACTTTACCAATATTGTCATCCTTGGGAATCTCGTACATAATATCAAGCATAAATTCTTCAATAATGGCTCTTAATGCTCTTGCTCCGGTATCCTTTTCCATTGCTTTTTCAGCGATTGCTTCTAACGCACTGTCATCGAACTCTAATTTTACCTCATCCAATTCCAAAAGCTTCTGATACTGTTTTAAAATGGCATTTTTAGGTTCTTTTAAAATCTGAACCAACATTTCCTTAGTGAGACCTTGCAAAGTATAAATTACCGGAAGACGACCAATAAATTCCGGAATCATTCCAAATTTTCTCAAATCTTCTACCGTGACACGATCCAGAATATTTTTTTCCTTGTCATATTTATCCTTTAAATCTGCACCAAAGCCAATGGAACTTTGTTTATTCAATCTCTGTTTAATAATTTCAGATAAATCCGGGAAAGCTCCTCCACAAATAAATAAAATATTTCTGGTATTAATGGTCGTCATAGGCACCATAGCATTTTTATTGCTGGCTCCCACAGGTACTTCAACTTCAGCTCCTTCTAATAACTTGAGCATCCCCTGTTGTACGCTCTCACCACTAACATCACGAGAATGGGTATTTTTCTTTTTCGCAATCTTATCAATCTCATCGATAAAAATAATTCCCATTTCTGCTTTGTCAACGTCATTATCTGCTGCTGCTAAAAGCTTACTCACTACACTTTCAATATCATCACCGATATAGCCTGCTTCCGTAAGAGAAGTGGCATCCGTAATAGCCAAAGGCACATCTAAAAGCTTCGCCAAAGTTTTTACCAAATACGTTTTACCACTTCCTGTTGGACCTATCATCAACATGTTGGATTTTTCAATTTCTATCTCATCCATAGTTCCGGTGGCTACACGTTTATAGTGATTATATACAGCAACCGATATCACCTTTTTAGCTTTTTCCTGTCCAATCACATATTCATCTAACTGAGCTTTAATTTTATGTGGTGGGGGAATATTTTTTATATCTAAAATTGGTTTGTCACTTTTTTTTCTTTTTTTCAGCTTTTGTTTATTAGAAAACATTCCATCCATCTGCATATCTGCCAAATTGATAAATCGAATATTAGGGAAAGGGCGACCACTCGTAGGTTGCTCCTTCTCTTCCCCGGTATCTTCTTTGGTTGGAGTTTCCTCATCCCCATTTTCTATCACTTTGTCTTCTACCGATGACTCCACAACTTCTTTGGAAATTTCTCCAAAATCTTGTTCTTCTGAATCTTTTTCTTGATCAGGTTGGTAAGGAGTCACAAAAGGCGGAAAGCCTCCCAAAAATGCCGGATTATGAAACATATTCTGAAAATCCATTTGATTTACTGTTTCCATTGTTTTTTGCATACAGTCCATGCAAATCGTCATATTCCCTGGCATTTTAAACATTTTTCCAGCCTTACTTTCCGGTCTGCGACACAAAAAACAGATATCCTCATATCCATCTTCCGTGTTTTTTGTTTCAAAATTTTCTGCCATAATTATCTCCATTCCACTATTTTCTAGTGGTGCCCTTTCCAATTGTGAAAATTACTGTCTTTCACACTATAATCATCATTTTTCAGACTTTTAAGGAATTTGTGTTTGAGCTCCCAAAGTTACTGAAATCTTTTCTTCAATATAGGCTCCTGCTCCCGGTCTTTGAATCGTAATTAATACCGTTTCTCCTACCTCATAATATTCCAAATAACCTTGTAAGTCTTCCATGGTATTCACACTGCTTCCTTCGAATGCAGTAATAATATCACCCTTTAACATTCCTGCCCTAGCCGCTGCACCATCATATACCTGGGCTACATAAACCCCCATAGGCATTCCATACATCTGAGATACTTCATAGGTTACATCCAATCCTGAAATTCCTAAATATCCTTTTTTAGCTGCTGCAACTTTATCCTTAGTTTCACGATTCATTAATTCTTCAATAATTGGTTTCGCATTAGAAATTGGAATTGCATATCCCATTCCTTCAATTGTACTTCCACCGATTTTATTAGAATTTATTCCGACTACTTCGCCTCTTACATTTAAAAGAGCTCCACCCGAATTCCCGGGATTTATAGCCGCATCTGTCTGAATCAAAGTTCCTGTAGTTGCCCCATCTTCGCTCATTTCTATCTGACGATTTAAAGCACTAATCACTCCTGTGGTTACTGATTGCCCATATCCTAAAGCATTTCCAATCGCAATAGCCGGTTCTCCCACTTTCAGACTTTCAGAATCACCTAATACTGCAATAGAGATATTCGAAATAGTTTCACGTTCTAAGGACTCTAAAGAAACTGCTATGACTGCCAAATCCATATTGACATCCGTTCCTTTCACTTTAGCATCCGCAATACTTCCATCAATAAACTGCACTTTCAATTCTGTAGCATCTGAAATAACGTGGTTGTTGGTTACGATTAAAAGCTCTGTATCATTTTCTCCAACAATAATGCCTGATCCACTGGACTGATTTTCACTTTGAAACTGCTGTCCCCAAAAATTCTGAGTAATGACAGAAGTGTTGGTAATAGAAACTACAGATGGCATAACCTCCTCCACTACATTGGTAACATCTGTTACTACTGCTGTCACTATTTGAGTACTTTCAATTCCGGATTCACTAATCTCAGGTTTTTGAATTTCTACTTCTTCAACAGGTGGTAATTCCTCTACTACTGATGTTGAAGTCACATTTTTTGAAAAATAATTATTTCCTAAAAAATATCCTGCCACTGCACTGCCGCCAAAACCGAGAAACAATACAAAAATAATAAATATTATCTTTCCTGTTTTCTTTTTCTTCTTCGGACGTGGGGTTTCATAATAATTGTAACTACGATTTTCTCCATAATTGTATCCCTGATATCCTGAAGAATAATTTCCTCCTGTGCTATAACTATTTTCCTGATTATTATACATAAAAACACATCCTTTTCTTTTTACTTTTAAAATAACTGTTTGAAAAATGATATATATAACATTTTTACTTTCACTTTTCCTTATTTTCGTTAACAGTATATCTTTTAATTGTGTCTATTTTGTGTCGTAATTCTTGTAATTTTATAAAAATTACAATTCATAAAATAAGGATACTATCATAGTTTTTTACTCTTCCACATAAGAATATTATTTCCAGTAGTTTCGATTCATACTGCATTTTTTTATAAGCCACATAGGGATTTTTTTATATGCTTTTCCCATTCGATACCCCAAATATTTACATCCACACTGATAAACAAACGGAAAAATCAGTCCTAAATGCTTTTCCTCTACCAAAAATTTCAATGTGTTAGAAACTAATTTTCCACCCTCTTTTTCTGAAGGTACATTTTCAAAAATATGAGGATGATCCGCTTGGGAAACTCCTAAATCAAAGTTACGGTGAAACTGCTGCTTTCCGGTATAATAATGAGAATGTATCACTTGTGCTTTGGCTACATAGCCTATTTTATAACCTGCATGAATGACTGCCGCCGCATAAATCATATCCTCATTAAAAATAGTTTTCTTAATAAATCCACCCATACTGTCATATATATCTCTTTTATAAGCTGCACAAACATTAGAGCAAAAATATGTTTTGATTCCAAGCTCTTGTAAATCCTCTTTACTTTTGATACGACTTTCGTTCGGATAATTAAATTTCCTTGTGAAATTTTCTAACAAATGTGCATTTTTTCTTGCTAACTGCTGTCCATAAACAGAAGAAATTCCCTCTTGTTCCAATACCTTTAACAATTCTTCAATCAAAAATTCATCTGCCGGAATGGCATCCTGGGTCATGCACAAAAAATAAGGTGCATTTGAATATTGTACTCCCATATCTCTAGTTTTGCCGTGATCAAATTCTGTCTCAGAAACATGATATATTTCAACGTTATCATATTTAATTAATATTTGTGACGCCTCCAGAAACTTTCTGGCAAACTCTTCTTCTGTATTCATTAGAATAATTTTATTCGGCTTCACGGTCTGATTTTGTAACTTTTCAATTACATCTATAAAATCTTTATTAGGTTTATAAATAGGAATTATAACATCTATCTTTTTTTCCATTTTCGTTACTCTGCTTCTAGAATTATACTATTTATCATTTTTTATTATACATAAACACGGGTTGTTGTTAAATTCGCAACCACACTAACAACAACCCGTATACTTTAGTAATATATTAGATTCGAATACTATCTTCCTGTATCAGCAGAAATTTTCTGGCTATAGGATCTAACTTCTTCAGAAATTTCATATTCTTCAGATTCAAATAAGAAATTGTGAAGTTCAACAACATTAGCTTTTAAGTCAACAGGAAATACACAACTACCTTTACTTCCTAAGTTTCCTGTATCACGATACTGTGCAAATGGGAAACCATCTTTTGCAACAATACTATATTTGTTTACTTCACCAAGAACTCCTACCATTTCATCCACATCAAGAGAAGTAGATACATAAGGCAATACTTTGTCTAAAATTTTGTTTAAAGTTGCAGGAGAAGCTTCTTTTGCCTTTTCCATAATAGCACTTAAAACATCTCTCTGTCTCTGAGCACGCATAAAGTCATCCCCAACCTGACGTACACGACAATAAGCAGTTGCCTGAAGACCATTCAAGGTCTGTTTTCCTGCATGAGTTACAGCAATATAATCTTTTCCTTCTGTTGCTGTAAATGTTTTTCCATCAGTACTGGTTCCCACCATACTAATCTGATAGTTATTCAAGTGTCTGATTTCTTCTTCTAAAATTTCGATTTCAACACCACCTAAGGCATCTACAGTTTCAATTAATCCTGTAAAACCTACGGTAACATAGTCTTCAATATTTAAGTCCAGGTTCATATTCAACATATTGATTGCCTGTTCAGGACCACCTTTAGCATAAGCAGCATTACATTTGTTGTAACTGTCATTACCAAGGTTCAGGTAAGTATCACGATAAACACTTACCAATCTTACTTCACCATTTTCCTGATTGATAGATGCTATCATAATAGTGTCAGTACGATTCCCTTTACCTAAAGATTTATCTCTGGCATCAACACCAAATAACGCAATATTACGATATCCTTTTAATGCAACATTGTTTTCTACTGTTTCGTTCACTACAATATTTTCCCTGTCAATCGTAACTTTATTAACCTTGTCTGCTTTTAACACCATGTATAAAACCACAAGCAAAATAACAAGAACGATCATTTCTACCACAAAAAGAATAATTCGTTTGTTATTTTTCTGTGCTTTTTTTCTTTTCTTTTTCTTCGCCGTTGGTTGTACTTTCTTAGTCGCCATTTTCTTTCTTCCTTCTCATCTAAGTAAATTATAGTCCCCGCACTCACTTTCAAGGACATATACGTCAAGTGATAAAATCACTTGTGTGCATAAAATCATATGAAACAAACCGTTTAATACGCATTTTCATTTACGAAACCTTTGAACACAGTCATAAACATAATTTTTATATCTAAAACCATACTCCAGTTTTCAATGTAATATAAATCACATTCAATCCTTCTTCGTATAGAAGTATCACCTCGGTAGCCATTTACCTGTGCCCAACCAGTCAGTCCTGGTCTCACCTGATGCTTAATCATATATCTTGGAATTTCTTCCCTAAACTTTTCAACAAACTGCGGACGCTCCGGTCTTGGCCCAACGATACTCATGTCTCCTACAAAAATATTCCATAACTGTGGAAGTTCATCCAAACTGGTTTTTCGCATAAATGCACCAATTTTGGTAACTCGAGGATCATTTTTCACCGTCCATCCTTTTCGTTCTTCCGCTTCCGTTTGCACCTTCATAGAACGAAACTTATACATGTTGAATTTTTTATTATGAAGACCAACTCTTTCTTGTTTAAAAATAATAGGTCCTTTGCTGGTTACTTTTACTAAAATTGCCAACACTAAAAGTAATGGTGAAAGAATAATCAAACCACAAGCAGATCCAATAATATCCACCAAACGCTTTGCCATTTTATTAATCGTATTGGTTAACGGTACATATCGAATATTAATCACCGGAAGACCATTCAAATCTTCTGTATATGGTTTGTTCGGAATCAAACTGTTATAATCCGGTATAAACTTAGTGTGCACACCTGATTTTTCACATAAACTTACAATTTGTTCCAAAATATCATAATCAGACAAAGCCAGTGTTACTGCGATTTCATCTAAATGACTTAAAGGCAGAACCACTTCCAAATTTTCTATGGTTCCTATCACCTTTACACCTTTATACTGAGTTCCTGCCGGTACATGGTCGTCCAGAATTCCCCTTACCACATATCCCCATTGAGGATTTGCATTAATTCGATTAATATATTCTTCTGCCGCTCTGGAATAACCTACCAACAAGATATGTTTTAGATTATATCCTTTTTTTCTAAAATACCTTAGAGAGGTACGAAGAACAATACGAAATAATAAGGTAATTACAACATTAATTACATAAAACAAACCAATCAAAATACGGGAAAAGTTACCATCACCTAACTTAAAAGCGGTAATCGCCATTAAGAAAAATGCAACACCTATGGTGTTTACCTTGATAATATCTAAGATTTCCTTCTCCAACGTCTGTGATCTTTTTGGAGTATATAATTTAAACCAATAATATAAAACTAAATATCCCGGCACCAAAAAATAGAGAGCACTTAAATAGAAGCTCATCGGAAGAGCTCCTGCACCCTCTGTTACAAAAGGTCCTTCGAATTTCAGATACCATGCAAGCAGATATGAGCCTGCAATCGCAAGGGCATCCAAAAAAACATGTAATCCATTAAAATACTTTTGGTTGTCTTTAATCATATTAGCCACCCAATTCTATACATAGCTAATATTTTACAATATTATTACAAAAAAAACAACCTATTTTTCACTTACAAAAAAACCACAGAAAAACTGTGGTTTTTTATCTGATCCTCTTTATAATTTAAAAAATTTAATTTCTTCATCTAAAGAAACTGCTAAATCCTTTAATGTTACCGCAGATTCTGCCACTAAACTAATTGTAGCATTCAATTCCTGCATAGAAGCTGTTGTTTCTTCCGTAGCTGCAGCATTTTCCTCTGATACTGCAGATAAATTTTCAATAATACCTACTACATTCTGTCTGGCATCGTCACACTCTTTTGATTGCTCATTAATCATATTTGTATCTTTCCTTGATATTTCAATATCTCGGATAACATCTTCGAATTGATCCTTAGTTGCTGCAAGTTTTTCTTGCTGTTGTGCTAAAGTTTCTTTCACCTCTTCCATTAATCGCATGGAATTCTTGGAATCATTAGCCAATACCTGAATAATCTCCTGAATTTTCTTAGCAGATTCATTCGATTCGTCAGCAAGTTTTGATATCTCGGTTGCCACCACTGCAAATCCTCTACCTGCTTCTCCCGCTCTGGCGGCCTCAATGGATGCATTTAGAGACAAAAGATTTGTCTGACTTGCAATATTAGTAATCAAATCAACCGCCGTTGAAATATCTTTTACAGAATCATCCGTTGCCTTAACATTTTCGAAAACTTTATAAATAGCCTCTGCTGTTTTATCATTATATTCACTCAGTTCCCTCATAGTGTTTGCAGAAGCTTCCCCTGTTTTTTTCATAGCTAATGAAGTAGTATTTAAATTTTCCACATTTTCAACAATAGCCTGAATCAATTTACCCATCTGATCCACTTGCATGGTTGCATTCTCGGTATCTTCTGCCTGTGACTGAGCTCCCTTAGAAATATCCTCTACTGCAGAACTCACTTCCTCGGCTGTGGTATTGGTCTGAACTGCAATGGACTCTAATTTATTTCCATCTTTCAACACTTCTCCCGCTGAAACCTGAATATTTCCGATAATTTTTCTCAATTCTTTTTGCAATTTATCCATTGCTTTCGCACTGGAACCAAATTCGTCTTTACGTTTTAAAATTTTGGCATCAATATTAGAAACCAAATTTCCTTCCGCAAGATCATCCAACACAGTTTCAATTCCAATTACAATTTTTACAATCCTACCGGCAATCAGAATAGCAGCAATGGAAATTACAACTGCACATATTACTGCAATAACACTTACAGCAGATGTTTTGGAAACAATAAAAGCATCAATTTCTTCACTAGGCTGACCTGCAAAAACCATACCAACGATACTTCCATCCGGATTTTCTAATGGGAGATAATAGCAATAATAATTTTGGTTATTAATCGTAGTACTATAGGATGTAAATATTTCGCCTTTATGTAATACTGTCTGTGCCACCTGTTCATTGGCTTGTGTTCCGATGATACGATTTCCTGAGGTATCTAAAAGAGAAGTTGCCATACGGGTATCTCCAAAGAATATGGTAACATCTGTAGCTAAACCTCTGCTGTATTCATCTATATCTTCCATATTCTTGGTGATATTATAATCACCTTTCATAAAGTTACCATTGTTATCTACATAAAAATCCCCATCATTCATACTTGAATAGGAGGCTTTCACAGCTGTTGCAGATGCTTGCAAAGACTGAATTGCCTGCTGTTGCATCCCTTCCTTCATACTGGATGCTGCAACGGAAATAATAATGATTACCAACGCAACTAAAGGTACAATACAAATCAGCAATAATTCTGTTCGAAAACTACGAACCCCAAGTCCTTTTTTCTTTTTCATGAGAAATCCCCCTTATTGTTCTTTTTTAAGTACAATTATATATTAGCACTTCCTAGTCTTACGTTCAAGTATATTCTCATATACTAAAAAACATGAAAATACTTATCCAAATCACTTTGCAAACAATCACTTAGCCCGTAATTCTACGTAAAATATTCCACCAAAGTTCCCATTGAATGCGTACATAATTAGGAAGGTTTTTCCATAAAAATAAAACTTTTTTTTGCTTGCCGCCTTCGCTCATACAGAGACGAATTCCTTTCCAAACCCCTTTTCTATAGGTTTCACCCAAACCTTTTTTCATAAAGAAAAGATATTTTACTAAAAATCCCGGAATTAAAAATGGGAGATTCAATAAAATCTGCAAAAGTGGCATATTTTTATATATTAAATAAACACTGTTTTTCGAAGAAAGATTTACCTTAAATTCATTGTGCATAGATCCGCTAACACCACTACCTGCATGTTTCACCACTGCATTAGGTGTGTAATAATTACGATAACCAAAAATCTGTGCTCGATAGCCAAGATCACAATCTTCTAGATAAGCAAAGTGATTCTCATCAAAAATCCCAATCTTATCCAAAACTTCTTTTCTATAAATAACAGCACCACCGCAAGCAGAAAATACTTCTGATGCCTTTTCGTAGTTGCCTTTTACTTCTTTTCCTTTTCCTAATGCAAATGCCCAACCAAGAGCACAATACAAATCCCCGGTTCCATCCAAAACTTCCGGATTTTTTAAATCTACCATTTTAGCAGAGACTGAAAAACTTTTCTTTTCCGATTCTAAGGCATCTTCCAATGCCTTTACAAACCCATATTCTACTTCTGTATCGTTATTTAACAAAATAATATAAGGTGTTTGTGCCGCTTTGATTCCTGCATTAACCGCACCACAAAAGCCAGTATTCTCTCCCATTGCAATAAGCTCCACCTCCGGGCAGTTTGCTTCTATCCACTGTCTGGAGCCATCCGTAGAGCCATTATCCACAATCAAAACCTGGTACTTGGTGGATGTTTCTTTTTCCAAAGCCTTCATGCAGTTTTCTATATACTTCATTCCATTGAAATTGGGGATAATCACTGTACTTTTCATCTATTTGTTACCTATAAAAGTTTATACATTCTTAAATCATTTTTTAGAAAAAATATTTCACCAATGCTTCTTGTCACGATTGCTACTTCTTCTTGTGTAGTTCTGATTTCGAAGAAGGATCCCAGAACAATCGATATCCTTTTTCAATCAAATAATCACATACTTCTTTTTGCTTCTTATCTTCTGCCACATCTTTGTCAGAATCTATTTGTTGCAAAAACTTCTCTACGTCCTGTTTCAATTTCGGATTCAAATTCCAATGATTCATATTCATATAAATCGCATTCTGTGCCAACACTGCTCTATGAATGTATCCACTATAGCAGAATGGCAAACCTTCATATAATTGTTTGCCATCTTTGTCATAGATTCCGGAAATCACTTTCCCATTTCGAATCCGTTTATAACCAACGGCTGCCACATCATCTCTCTGAGCTAATACACCACCGTTATAAACCACTTTATAAAATCCCACATGTGGCATTTCCTCTACGGTAGCCTCCCAGCCTTTTTTATCTACAAAGTCTTGCAATGCTCTCTTTCCTGCATCATACGCATAACGTTTGCTCTGTGGATTCGCTGCTGTAGAATCGTTATGACATCTCCAGTGATATAACACCTTAGGAATATGACAGATACATTCTTCCACCTTTGGATTCACTTCCCAAAGTTTCGCTACTACTCTTAAGCATATATCATAATCCTGTGCGCCATCATATTCTTTTCTAAACTGCAAGTTTTTCATCAAATCTGCTTTCATTACACAGAAATGACATATATAGTTATTGGTTAAAAACAAATCTAAATTAAAATCTGTTTTTATATGAGGATCATAAAAATGTTTTCCTGTTTCATCACATTTATCCTCATCAGAATAAAGGAAACCGTAATCTCTTCCTTTTTCTTTTCCTTTCTTTATAGCCGTAACCATTTCATATAAAGCATCTGGCGTTAAATAATCATCATGGTCCAAGAGTCCAATATAGTCTCCGGATGCTTCTGCAATTCCTTGATTCGTATTTTCACTGATTCCTGCATTCTTCTGCAATTTTACATAACGTATTCTAGTGTCCACATATTTTTCGCATTGTACTTTTACTTTATCAGAACTACTTGCATCTGCAATGATAAGTTCGAAGTGTGGATATGTCTGCTGAAGAAGAGAATCTATTACAACCTTTAAAAATTCTTCCTTTGTCTCATATGCTGGAACAACAACGCTAAAAAGAATTGGTTGTTCAAATACAGTATTCTTTTGTAGCTCTAAGAGTTTCTCTGATGGCATTTCGTATTTATAATCAGCAAAATAAGGCGCCTGCACTCTTTCCAGTGCGGCACCTATTGTTGGCATTACGCCATTACGTTTCAAGTAATAATATGTTTTTTTCAAATTGGTCATATTGAAACTTTTTGCCATCTTGTTTACTTCTTTTCCTTAGAATATATTTTCAAATACATTATCCTTGTTGCTAACTATATTAGTTAATCTTTAAAACTTTTCTTACGTAATTTCATTAAGCCTTTTTAATTTTTAAAGAGAAATCACTTCTATCCAAAGAAAAGTTTGGATTGTAGTAAGGATCTCCAGCTTCTAACTGCGCTTTCCATTTGTTACGGAATCTTTCAGATTCTTCGTTGTAACGCTGTGCTTTTTCTCCCTGATCATCTAAACCTCTAGAAATAGATTCATAATGATATAACTCTGCAAATGGTGTAAATACATTTAAGTATCCTTTTTCTCTCAATTTCAAACAGAAGTCTACATCGTTTAAAGAGATTACAAAGCTTTCGTCCAAGCCACCAACTTCTTCATAAAGAGATTTCTTTACTAAAAGACATGCTCCTGTTACTGCAGTTACATTCTGAGAATAACAAAGTCTTCCCATGTAACCTAAATTCTCTCTAGATTGACCATAGTGCGTATGTCCTGCAGTTCTATGTGCACCTAGTCCAATAACTACACCTGCATGCTGAATGGTCTTATTTGCATAATATAATTTCGCACCTACAGCACCAACATCTTCACGCTGTGCGTACATTAAGAGTTCTTCCATCCAGTTTACAGTAATAACTTCGGTATCATTATTTAAGAGTAAAATATAGTCACCTGTTGTATGTTTTACTCCCAAGTTATTTACTGCAGAATAATTGAAATCACCTGTGTAAGTTACTACTTTCACACGACTGTCTTTTTCCTGAATTTCTTTGTAATAATCAAAAATTTCTTTTGTTGTAGAGTTATTTTCTACTACTACAATTTCAAAATTATCATGAGTGGATTTTTCTAAAATAGAAGAAATACATCTTCTCAAATCTTCCACGTGATCTTTATTGGCAATTACAATACTAATCTTTGGATTTCCTACAATCTGATAAGAAACTTTAAAAATAGTTTCAAATGCTCTTGTACTGGTAATCTTAAAATGTTCAAAACCGTGATTTTTCAAATGCTCTGCTACTGCACCTCTAGCTGCTTCAATAGCATAAGACTTGGCATCAATTCCACTAGCAACACTACCTGCATGACTTCTCCAATAATACATTAACTTAGGTACATGTACTACATTTTCTGCCATATCTGTAAGACGAAGAATCATATCATGATCCTGACTACCGTCAAACTTAGTTCTAAAAAGCTCTGTACCATCTAATAAAGTTCTCTTAAAACAACTAAAATGGCAAATATAATTATTCGCACGTAAGTTATCCGGTGCATAATCCGGTTTAAAATGAAGAGTTAACATTTTATTGATGTCACCATCTTTAAAAGTAGTTTCATCACAATAGATATAATCTGCATTCTTTTCATTGATTACTTTAACATATTCGTAAAGTACACTTGGATGTAAGATGTCATCATGGTCAAAAAGAGCAATATATTCGCCTGTCGCTAATTTTAAACAAGCGTTAGTATTACCACTGATACCTTCGTTCTTTTCCAATTTATGATATACAATTCTAGGGTCCTTTGCTGCATACTCTTTACAAATATCACCTACAAAGGAATGTTCGGCATCTGAACCATCTGCTAAACACAATTCCCAATTGCCATAAGTCTGTGTTGTTACAGACTGAATCATTTCATTTAAGAAATCTTTTGGTGTATTGTACAATGGCACTAAAATACTGATTTTTACCATGCGTTCAAACACAGATTCTTCTTGAAATTTTCTCTCTTCTGCTGTTGGAAAGCTATCAGTACCAAACTGTTTTTTTGCTTCTGCTTCCCTTTTTTTGTAATCTACTTTTGCAAGCACACCTCTTACACCACCACAATTTTTTACTCTGGTGGTCTGTCGTAATACTGCATGCATTACTTTACGAAGTCCTGTAGTATGCACCCAAAGAGGATTTGTTTTAATTCTGTTTAATTTAAATTCTAACAAATCATTCTTTTCTTCCAACTCAGCCACACGACTGGCAAGTTGTGCACTCTTTAAATGTTCTTTTTCATAGGCTTCTTTATAATTTATTTCTTCCGGAATTAATGTCATATCCGACTTCCTTTCGTTTCTTATTATAAGATTGTCATAACTATTCAGAGCTTATTTAAAAATTCTTCAGTTCTTCCCGTTATGGCATCTTTCTACACTTCTAGTGGTTACTCGAAGTAACGATTGTTTCGATATCATATCTGTTACCAAAATTCCTACTTCATATCTGCCTATAGGCATAGCCTCCATGTTTAACAAACATGCAAAACCACTTAAAGCTACATTAATCTGATCCTGTAAATTGGTGAATACATCAGGACGATAAAACCATTCTGGAGAAATCTCATATATATCACCTGAAGTTTCATGACGTAACACCAACTTCTTATCAAAACAAGCATTATCAGATCCCAACACTACTACATTTCCTTGTAAATATGCAGCATTCTTAGTTTGCATAATGCCTTCGATTTTGGTAATCAAATCATCTTCCAAAAACCATCCCTGTAAATCGCCCGCATATTCCACCATAGGTGCCACACATTGATCTTCTCTAGTTCCTTTTGGCAATGCTTGTAATAACGTTGGATGTTCTACTGCAAGGTGCATATGATGTGGATACTCATAATCAAAGGAATAACTGGTATCTAAAATATCCGTTGTAAATCCCGGATGATAATATGGATCCTCTTCCCACAACTTGGTATGTTTTTGATATAACTTTTTCTTTTCCTGCATCAAACGATTTAATTTTACAGGACTTTCATCACTACCACGACTTAAGGATTCATGGTGCCAAAGATGAATCGTATTGTCTACTACATTGTTGTATCCTGCTTCATATAATTTATAGCAAAAATCTACATCATTAAATGCTACTTGTAGATTTACATCAAACCCATTTATTTTTTCAAAAATAGACTTTCTCGCCATAAGACATGCAGCAGTTACTGCAAGCACATTTCTTACATCTAAATTTCGTCTATCATAATATGGTCTAATATCTTCTTTAAACTGTAACTTATGAACCGGACCTACATGAATATTGTAAATTCCACAGTGTTGAATACGTTTGCTTTCAGGATAATATAATTTTGCCCCCACAGCACCTGTTGTCTTTACCCTTGCCAAAGATGCCATATGTGACAACCATTTGGATCCTCGTACCTCACAATCATCGTTTAAAAACAACAATAATTCATATTTTGCATTTGCTGCGCCAATGTTACACATCTTAGAAAAATTAAATTCCATTGCTTCATAAAGATATGTAAAACCGTTTGCTTTTTGCATCATTTCCAGTTTTTCTCTATTTTCCTCGTTACTTCCATTGTCCACAACAATGATTTCGTAAGGAAAATCTAACGTCCATTTTATTATGGACTGCAAACATCTATCTAAAACAAAAGGATTATCTTTGGAAGGAATGATAATAGAAACCCCCCTTGCTTCTTCCCTTTCTCTTAAATTATTGTAATATTCTCTGATTTCGTTGTACTCTTTTTCAAATCCCCAATAGATAATGCTATGAGAAGAATAAAGTACTTTTTTCAGATGATATACCTGCTCTCTTCTTAAAGTAGAACACGCCTCTAATATCAGAAGATATAAATTTTTTCTGCTTTGAATATGATTAATTTTTAAATTATCCTTATTTTTGCAATCTGTTGATATTTCTCTTTGTTCTAACAGCTTACTTATTTCTTTTTTAGAAAATACATTGCCTATGGCACTCTCAAAAGCTTGCTGACTCATAGCCACCAAACTTCCAAAATAAAAATAAGAAAGTAAAGTATCAGGAGAATAATCCGGTTTAAACCATGGATTCATACGAACCGTTTCTTCATGACTCAGTTCATCCTCGTCTGTGTACAAAACTTCCACTTCCGGATGTTCGCAAAATACCTGCACTATTTTATCTACTGCATCCGGTGTGATACGATTCGCATCTTCAGCTAAGATAACAATTTTTCTATCTTCCCAAAGTCTGTTGATTATAGTTCCTTTTTCCAAAAGATTTTCTTTCTCGGACATATCACCAAAACCATGTTCCAACACTGTTTCTTTTAAAAAGTCTTCTTTTTTTAGAATACTTAACTGTGAATAAGAAAGCTTAGTTGCTAAACTTCTCTTCTGCTGTTTTTCCTTCTCTTCTTTTCCTAAATCTAAAATAAGTTCCTCTGTTGTTTCTTTCTTGGAATTGTTCTGTTCCCAAATCCAATCATCATAAGAGGTAAATTGACTTTCTAATTCCTGAAGATACTGTGCATCATATTTAGTTGTAAGATAATTTCTGATATTCTGTTTTACTTTACTAAGTACCGACATAAATCTCCTTTTTGGAATTAGATGTATTTCATTAACTGACCTTTTTCATTACTATTATCAGTCATAGTTATATCCTTTTTTAAAAACGAATTTTTTTCTTTAATTCATTTTCTAAATCTTCACAAATAGAGGTAGGCATGCGATTTACTTCCATAGAAAGGAATACTTCGTTTTCTGCTTTCATATTCATATTTTCTAAGTGAAGATTAATGTTAGGATCTGTAGTTGCAAATACCATACTACTTCCAGCCATACGGCCATTGATAGTAATGGCTTTACGATTTGTGTATGGAATTTCTTCCCCATTTAAGGTTAACTCTTTGATACGGCATACACAAGAATCCATAGAAGGATCTATTCTTAAATGCTTCACATCACCTGCTACTTTTATGGAAACTTCCAAATGATGCTCACCTACATAAGCATCTTCTACAAAATAAGAGGTTTCTTCACTGTAACCTGTGCCGTTATCTTCATAAATCTGAACTCTGTCCTTTCCGGCACTTTCTTCAATTTTACCCATCCATTTTACCGGAGCAAAAGTTCCTTGATTTAACAATTCACGAATCTGAGACATAGACATACGTCTTCCCATAACCTGTTTTTGGAAATTAATTTCTTTTCCCTGGTAATCCGGCATATCTTCCGGTTTAATTCCAAGAAAATCCAGAGCTCTGGAAACATCGCATTTGTTTCTCCATTCATTTTCCAAAAGGTAACAATACAAACTACGGAAGGCAATTTCCTTAGTGTCTACTCTAGCTTCCACGGTCCATTCATAGTCGATAACTGTCCATTTTTTTTCATTTACTAAGATATTAGCAAAAATCATATCGTAATCGGCCACTCTTACTTCTTCGCCATAAGAAATTCTTTTTACATATTCTTCAAACAAAGCATGGAAACCATCTAAATCATCTTTTTTCAAAAACTCATCAAACATTTCCGCCAAAGCAACACCTTGAACATATTCCAATTCTACATAAGGTAACTCCTGATCAAATAGTTTACACTTATTGATAGAAAGTTTGCTTCCTTTGTAACGTTCTTTTAGGTTCTGATAAGATTTGTAAATATGACGAATATGATCCGCACTAAATTCGTTGCAGGCATGTTTTCGCACCTTTTTCACACCATTTACTTCTACAATCTCCGTCTTAATACAAGTTTGCAAATTTCGATCATTAGAATATCTGCAGTAAGTAAGCTCTGGTTCATCCCCAATTACAACCATATAAGAATTAGAGTAGAATGGAAACATTTCTTCCTTAATGAGCGAATCAAATACATTTTTTTCATCAAATAAAACCATTCTATCACGGTCAAAATTACGCATATTATCAGACAACTCTCCTACCATTGGAAGTCGTCTATCAGAAAAGAGTGTAGTCATAAATTTATAATCCGGATATGGATAATAGAAAGTATAGTCACTTTCTCCACACTTCTTGAAAATGTCTTCTAAACCTTTTCTGGAAAAGGTACGTACTCCACCACCTGCCGGATAATCTTCAATACTAGAGAAGAAAGTTCCCAAATGATCCTCTCTACATCCGGCCCAATATTTAAGACCAAATTTATTTTCAATGGCAATCACTAATTTGCCACCCTGTTTTACATGCTTTTTAATTATTTTATAAAAATCTTCAAAGGGAGTTTCACCACCGATATAACTTTGTCCATATTCGAAAACGCCAATCAGACAAACATAATCATAATCACAAGGAAGGTGTGGTTCAATGTCCTGAAAATTACCTACTTTTATGGTAACGTTATCGCAATCCGCATGACGATAAGCATTAATCATACTTCTCTGTTTGGATAAATCAATACAAGTTACTTCTCCAGCTTTTCTCGCCAAAGCTCCTGTAATAGCACCACATCCACTACCTACTTCCAAAACCTTCATGGACTTGTCCATGGGAAGCCAATCTACAATATTTTCTCGAAGTTCTGATAAATGGTAAAGAACCGGCCATGATTTTCTTTCTTCAATAATCTTTGGAAATTCCAAAGGAGAATATTTCTTTGCAATTTCCAAGATTTCCTGTTCTACTACACCATCACAATAAAAATCTTCGCCTGGATAATAAGTATAATCTAAGGTAATTTTTCCAACCTGTTCTGTCATAAGATTACTTTGTTTCCTTTCCTTTGTTGTCCCGGGATTCAAAACAACAACGCTTCTTTTGTTTTATATGAATTTACATCCATATTTTATCTTTTTCGAATTCTATTTCACGACTACTTTTGAATTCATATCGTAGTAGCCTACCGTATTTTTATCTGATACAACAGTAAGATTTAACACATCATATAATCTATGGTATACCTGGAACTTATCTCCTTCGTACCCTGTAACACCAAGAGAAATTAAATATTCTCCTCCCTGTAAATCTATATTCTGGGTAAAGGTAACTTCCTTTTCATCTCCTGCTTTTACAGAATCTAAGAAAGCTTTTTCAATCATAGAATTGGTTCCTGTAATTTCTGTTCCATGTTTATCTTTTAAGGTAAAAGCAAAAATTGGTGCCGGTATTGGGTTGTTAAATTTCACCTTCATATGAAGGGTAAATTCTTCCCCTTTGATAATAGCACTGGTTTTTGTTCCTTTTTTATCTGTTACATAAAACTCAGTGATTTCCCCATCTTTGGTTCCATATTCTAAGGCTTTTTCATTAATACCCAATACTTCTGCAGAAAGCTTCTTTTCTCCGCCGGATTTAGAGCTACCCTTTCCACCAGCAGAATCTTTCGTTGCTTTTACCACTTTTCCATCCGCACTTTTGGCAGCTAAATCATTTAATTCTTCATCCTGCAATAAAGATTCTTCTTCATCCGGAATTTCATATTGTCCAACCAATACCTGCTTATACGCATCTATCATTTCTTTTGGAGTACCTTCGCCCAGCTTTGTTCCTTTGTTTAAAAGAACAACTCTGTCACAATATTTTGCAATACTACTTAAGTCATGACTTACGAAAAGAATGGTTTTACCCATTTGTTTAAACTCTTCAAATTTATGATAACATTTTGCCTGGAAGAATACGTCCCCTACAGAAAGGGCTTCATCTACAATTAAAATCTCAGGCTCAATGTTGATTGCTACCGCGAAAGCCAAACGAACAAACATACCACTGGAATATGTTTTACATGGCTGATAAACGAAATCACCAATATCTGCAAAATCCAAAATATTCTGCAACTTAGCATCAATTTCTTTTTCTGAAAATCCCATCATGGTTCCGTTTAAATAAATATTTTCAATACCGTTATATTCCATATTAAAACCGGCACCCAGTTCCAAAAGAGCTGAAATTCTACCATTTACTTTTAAATTCCCACCTGTTGGATTTAATACACCCGTAATAATTTTTAAAATTGTAGATTTACCGGAACCATTGGTACCAATAATCCCTACGGTTTCTCCTTTGTAAATGGATAAATCCACACCTTTTAGAGCGTAATGCTCTTTATGAAGCTGACCACGTTTTAAACCTAAGGCCTCTTTTAAACGGTCTGATGGTTTGTCATATAATTTATAAACTTTTGTAATCTGTTCTGCACTGATTGCAAGTTGTCTTTCTTCCATAATTTGTTTGTATTCCTTTCGGTATAAAACTTTTATACCTTGATAAATATCTTTTCAAAATTGCCGGCCTTATAAAACGTCAGCAAAATGTACTTTCAAACGTTTAAATACCAAAGCACCAATACCAAAAATTACTACCGTAAAGATCCAAAAATACATGGTAGAGTAAAAATCTTCAAAGAACCATGTTTTCTCAAAAATCGTACTTCTGTACCCATTTACAATGTAAACTAATGGATTAATTTTAACCAGCATTTGTGCTTTTGGTCCAATGCTATTAATATCCCAAAGAATTGGGGTAGCCCACATACCAATCTGTAAAGCAATATTAATAATTTGGCCCAAGTCTTTAAAAAATACCATAACTGCACAGGTTGTATAACACATACCTAATACCAAAATAAACATGCAAAAACTGTAATATACAAGCTGAATGGTATAAATACTTGGAAAATATCCGTAAATTGCTGCAATCACTAAAAGAATGGTTGCAAAAAATACATGAATAAAAGTAGCTGCAATAATTTTAATGATCGGTAAAATACTAATTTTAAATACTACTTTTTTTACTAAATAATTGTATTCCAACATGGAGTTGGTTCCGTTTTGAAGAGATTCATTAAAATAAAACCATGGCACCAAACCTGCTGTTAAGAACAACACATATGGAATTTCATCATTTGCCATAGGTCTTCCACTTCCCATAATGACTTCAAATACAATATAGTACATTACTACCGTAACGACCGGCTGTACCATAGCCCAAACAGCACCTAAGTAAGATCCTGCATAACGTTTCTTAAAGTCATTTTTTGCAAGTTTCCAAATCAAATGTCTGCTCTGAAAAAGTTCTACCGGAAGCTGTGTAAATTTATCGTACCATTTCGCAAATACTAAAATACTGACAAGGATTAAAGCACAAGCTATTGCTTTTTTTATTGTCTCTTCTGCAGGGTTTGCTAAAGGGTTGCGATAAAACACAATAACAGCTGCCATGATTAACATGGCAACTGTAAATAATGTAATCCCTTGAAATTTTGTTAAGGTAAATTTCTTTTGCTTCATAGTGTTCTCCCTACTTTCCAAAAGAAGCAATTCCTGGCCATTTTGTATCTTTTTCAGATAAGGTTAATTCCATATCCTCTGAAATTGGCCATTCAATTCCGATCTCCGGATCATTCCATAATAAACCGCCTTCATCATCCGGATGATAGAAGTCAGTACATTTATATGCAAATTCCGCATAATCGGATAAAACAACAAATCCATGTGCAAAATTCTTAGGAATAAAGAACTGTTTCTTATTTTCTGCACTCAAAACAACTCCATACCACTGGCCAAAAGTAGGAGAATCTTTTCTCAAATCTACGGCCACGTCAAATACTTCTCCGCTTACCACACGAACCAATTTGTCCTGTGGAAAGTTTTTCTGGAAATGAAGTCCACGAAGCACACCTTTTTTAGACGCAGACTGATTATCCTGGACAAATACTTCAGGAATTCCTGCTTCCTTGTAATCATTATAGTTATAGGTTTCCATGAAATAACCTCTGGCATCTCCAAAAACCTGTGGTGTAATTACTTTTAAACCTTCAATATGGCATGTTTCAACTGTTATTTTACCCATTTTCTTGTTTCCTTTTTATTTTATATTTCTAATTTCAAAATCATTTTATCAATTCACTAATTTTAGTATTATATTCTACATTTCAAAATTAATACTAATCTTTAATTTTCTACAGATTCTCCGGTACCATCCTTATTCGTCCTCTTTCCCGGGTCCTCGCTCTGAAGTTCCTTATCTGTAGCTTGTTTATTCTGATTTTTGTTATCATTTGTTTTATTTGCAGATGTTTTTTTATTCTCAGAGGACTTATTGCTTTCAGCAATATTCTTAGTTTCTGATGTTTTATTCTCATTTACAGAAGTATTTTTCTTATCTACATTAGAACTATTTTCTGTCTTTTTAGCATCAGTCACTTTTACATCACCTTCCGGTGCGTTTCCATATTTCAAATCACTTTCCTCTTCTGGTCCGCTTCCATATTTCACATCTTTTTTCATTTCCGGTTCTATAAAGCTCAAGTTCAAATCTACTCGACCTTCAATTCCCAACACTCGCCCTGATGATGTATATTGCCACATATGGTATTTTCCATCATAAGTTACGCCATCACCATACTCTGCAAGCCAAATGTAAGTATTATCACTTAAAACAGAGGTGTCAATGTTGTTATTGAACCAATTTTTGCTTGCATAAATCCCTGTCTGGTATCCGGCACTTCGAATAGTTTCACAGAATGCCTGACATATTGCTGTCCTTGTTTTAGTATCCAGCTCATCTGCTCTTCCGTCTCCACCGGCACCTTCCGTATCAATAAAAATAGGATATGTAATATCGTAATCCTTACACAAAGAAATTACCATACTGGCTTCTTCTACCGCTTCCACTTCTGTCGTCGCTTGTGTGAAGAAATAAATTCCTATCGGAAGCCCTGCTGCAGTAGCACCTTCTGCATTCTTTTTTAAAAAACAATCTTCCACCAAAGTTCCGCTGACACTTCCACGATATCCAGCACGAATAATTGCATATTTAATACCGGCATCCTTAACCTTATTCCAATTGATTTCTTCATTCCATCTGGAAACATCAATTCCTAAGTTCGCGTTTGCTGAAGTTCTTAAATCGGTTGGCTCATTAGAATCCGAAGTCTCCATAACTCTTCCGGCATCTTCAGCCATAGCATCCACTTCTTCTTCTGTTTTAATCATCCAAGATATATCATTAATGGCCACATATTCCACTCTGGCTTTTACCTTCACCGGCAATGGACTGGCAGGTACTACAAACCCCGCCTGATCTTCCAAAACCACTTGATAATCACCAGCACTTAAATCAGCCACATAAATGATACCATCTCGATCCAAATCTTTGTATTCGTCTTTTTCTTCTTTATCTCTTTCGTTGACTGTTATCTTAAAAAATTGACCTTCTACCGGCTTTCCTTCCGGATCTGCTATCATAACACGTAAATCTTTCTCCACAGAAGTAGCAATCAAATTAAGTCTCACAACACCTTCTTCCACTACTTCCTGAACCTGTGCCTTATCGAAGAAATTTTCATCCTCCATCCAGCCGTACAAGTCATTTCCAATTTGACCGGATACAATAACATCTTTTGTCTCTTCCACATTTTCTACTGCTTCTTCTTTTTGTCCCGGCCCTACACCATTGGCGTACAATACTACAAAAAAAATAGTAAACATAAACAAAAGAGACACCAGCAAAGTCACCCGCAAGAACTTAGAGTCCATTCGCAACCTCTACTAAATACTGTCCATATTCTGTCTTCATCAAAGGCTCTGCCAATTTCAAAAGCTGTTCTTTTGTAATGAAGCCTCTCTTGTATGCAATTTCTTCGATACAAGATACGTACAATCCTTGTCTCTTCTGGAATGCTTCTACAAAGTTAGCAGCTTCCAATAAGGAATCATGATTTCCCGTATCTAACCATGCAAAACCACGTCCCATAGTTTCTACACGAAGTTTGCCTTTTTCAAGATATGCATTATTTACTGCTGTGATTTCAATTTCACCACGAGCAGATGGTTTTACATTTTTAGCAATTTCTACAACATCGTTATCATAGAAATAAAGTCCCGGTACTGCGTAGTTACTCTTTGGATTCGCTGGTTTTTCTTCAATAGAAATAGCTTTTCCATTTTCATCAAATTCTACTACTCCATATTCTCTTGGATCTCTTACGTAATATCCAAAGATAGTCGCGCCTTCTTCTCTAGACGCTACTTCTCTTAAAAGTTTGGAGAAACTCTGTCCATAGAAAATATTATCACCCAAAACTAATGCAACATTATCATCACCGATAAATTCTTCACCGATAATAAAAGCTTCTGCAAGTCCCCTTGGTTCCTCCTGGATGGCATAGCTCAATTTCAAACCAAGCTGTTCTCCTGTACCAAATAAATCTTCAAAAACCGGTAAATCTCTTGGTGTAGAGATAATTAAAATCTCACGAATTCCAGCCAACATCAAAGTAGATAATGGATAGTAAATCATTGGTTTGTCATAAACCGGCATAATCTGCTTTGAAATTGCTTTTGTTAATGGATATAATCTAGTGCCGCTTCCGCCGGCTAAAATAATACCTTTCATAGAGGTTCCTCACTTTTCACTACGTTCATAGTAAGGATGCAAAAATCCATCTTAAATTGCTACGCAATGGGATTTTTGCATGCACTACAAACTCTTTCTCACGGCATCTGCAGTAAATGCATATGCCTGTTATCTATTGTTACTATTTTTATTTACCACTGTACATGTCTTCGTAGTATTTCTGATAGTCACCACTTGTTACGTTTTTCATCCAGTCTTCGTTTTCAAAGAACCATTTGATGGTAAGTTTGATACCTTCTTTGAACATGGTTTCCGGTTCCCAACCGATTTCAGCTTTGATCTTGTCAGGAGCAATTGCGTAACGTCTATCGTGACCTTTTCTGTCTTCTACATATGTGATTAAGTCTGTAGAAACTTGAGTCTTTCTCGGGTCACCTTCTGGTAACATTTCCTGTAATGTTTCAATAATAATATTAATGATTTCGATGTTCTGTTTTTCGTTATGACCACCAATGTTGTATGTTTCAAATAATCTTCCCTGTTCCTGAACCATATCGATTGCTTTCGCATGATCTTCTACATATAACCAGTCACGAACGTTTTTACCATCACCGTATACAGGAAGTTTTTTGCCCTGTAATGCATTGTTAATGATAAGTGGAATTAACTTTTCAGGGAACTGGTATGGTCCATAGTTGTTAGAACAGTTTGTAATGTTCGCTGGGAATTTATAAGTATCCATATAAGCTTTTACTAACATATCTGAAGATGCTTTACTTGCAGAGTATGGGCTATGTGGATCGTATGGTGTTGTTTCATAGAAGAAAGCATTTTCATCATCTGGCAAAGAACCATATACTTCGTCTGTAGAAACGTGAAGGAATTTTTTACCTTCTTTAAAAGTTCCATCTGGAAGTTCCCAAGCTGCTTTTGCACAGTTAAGCATAACTGCTGTACCAAGTACGTTAGTCTGTACGAAAACTTCCGGGTTTTTGATACTTCTGTCTACATGACTTTCTGCTGCAAAATGAACAACTCTGTCGATATCATTTTCTGCAAAAATTTTAGCGATAGCTTCTTTATCACAGATATCTGCTCTTACAAAAGTATAGTTATCTCTGTCTTCTAAATCTTTTAAATTTTCAAGGTTACCTGCATAGGTAAGCACATCTACGTTAATAATACGGATGTCGTTGTTATATTTCTTAAACATATAATGAATGTAGTTGGATCCGATAAATCCAGCTCCACCTGTTACTAAATAAGTTCTCATGGCATAATCCTCCAATTTCTCATAATTAATTGAATTGTAACATATATTTTTAGGTTTGAATATAGCTAAATAACAATATGAAATATTAGTTCTAGTAACTTAAATAGCTTAAATTCATATCCACTTTTTCAGGAATTCCGGGGATTGTTCCTTTATCTGAATATTGCCACATATCATATCGGCCACTGTAAGTAACCTTACTATTGTATTGTGCCAACCAAATTTTGTAGCCGCTTAATGCACTTACATTCATTTTCTGACTAAGCCATGTTTTGTTGGCATATATTCCCGCTCTCAATCCACCATTTTGAATCGTTTGACAAAAAGCATTGATTACTTTGGTTCTTTCTCCGCTGGACAACTTATCTGCACGCCCACCACTTGGTTCCACATCAATAAATACCGGATAGGTAAGTTTGTAGCCTTTTACCTGGCCAAGAACCATCGATGCTTCTTCCACAGCCTCAACCTCATTCACAGCCTGACTGAAGAAATATACACCTACTTTTAAACCAGCATTCGTAGCTCCCTGGATATTTTGTCTGAATCTGTTATCTTCTACCAAGGATCCCTGAGTTGATCCTCTAAATCCGGTACGAATAATAACATAAGAAACACCGGAGTTTTTCACCTTATTCCAATCAATATTACCATTCCAGGTTGAAACATCAATTCCTAAAATTCCGGAACCTGTATTTAAGGTGCCATCACTATTAAAATTATACTTTGCTCCTTGAATTACCTGTTCTCCAGTCACCTTATTACCATTTTTATCAAAATAATAAGTTTTTCCATCCAAGTTCTGCCATCCTGTATAAATATACTGAGATACCTTTTCTTTTTTATAAAAGGTAATACTATCATTGTAATAATCAGCTACTTTAGCCTCTACATATTTGCCGTTTTCTAATTTATACATCTGATTACCACTTTTATCTTTTAAAGCTTTGGTGGTATCTTTTTTAGGATCATAGGCTTTAGAAATTGTAATCTTGCAAGTAGCTGTTTTCGAATCCACAGTAGCTGTAATCGTTACTTCACCATCTGCGATTGCAGTAACCTTTCCGCTACTGTCAACGGTTGCTTTTGTTTCATTAGAACTCGTCCAGCTTACCGTTTTTCCACTTGGTGTCACTGTCGCTTTTAAGGTAAGGGTTTCGCCTGTTTTTAAAGTTACTGAAGTTTTATCAAGAGTGATGGTTGTTTGTGCCACCTTTGCTTTTACCGTTACGGCACAGGTAGCCTTGCAATTGCCATCCTTGGTAACTGCTGTAATGGTTGCTGTTCCTTCTTTCAACGCCTTAACATTACCTTCTCCATCTACCGTTGCCACTTTTTCATCAGAAGAAGACCAAGAAACAGAAGCATCTGATGCATTTTCCGGTGCTACCGTTGCCGTTAATTTTTCTGTAGCCTCTTCTGTTAATATCAACTCACTTTTATTTAAGCTAACACTAGTTACGGATACAGTTGCTTTATTCACCGTAACAATACAGGTCGCAGAAACGCCTCCTGCCTTTGCTGTAATGGTTGCCGTCCCGTCTGCTAAAGCGGTAACAGTTCCGTTTTCAACCTTTGCCACCTCCGGAGCACTACTACTCCAAGTTACCGTTTTATCAGCACCTTCTTCTGCTGTCACTGTTGCTTCTAATGTCAAAGTATCCTGAATATTTAAGCTGGCTGAACTTTGATTCAAACTTACCGCAGTAACCTTGGGTTTTGCCGCCTCTTCCGGATTAGTACTTGATGTTTCATCGGATCCCTCCCCATCAATAGTTGCAATCTTATCAATACCTAACATGCTTTGTTGCATGATTCGTAAAATACCAACGTTAAAATTTAAAGATGCACTTAAAGATGGTTCTGCAATGGTTGCTTTGTCTACCTTTGTATAGCTCTCTTGAGAATTAGATTCTTTCTTGCTGGATTCCACCCATTCTACAGTATCTGCTAACACAGCTTCTGTCTCTGTTTTCTTCGCTGTATCTTCTTTGGAAACATCTACTTCATTTTGATTTTTAATTTCTTCTGAGACATCGATTTTTTCATAAGCAATATTTTCTTTTACTTTTATTTTTTCTACGGAAGTGCTAAAACTATATCCTTGCAATTCATCAAGCTCCACCATAGAAACTTGATAATTTCCAGGTACAATATTAGTCAAATAAATAATACCATCTTTGTCCTCATCTATTTTACTATAGGTCTTATTTTCTGAATCCTTAATTTCTACCTCGAAAGGAATATTTCCTACCAACTTCCCTGATTTCTTATTTACAAATTTAATTTTCAAGTCTTTTTGCACAGAAGTCATTTTCATAATGACCTTTACTTCTGTAGACAATTCATTTTCTTGATACTCCTGGTTTAACTCTGCTTCCAACTGCATAGCTTCTAACATTGCTTTTTTCGCATCTGCCACCGCAAGAAGCTTGTCACTTCCTACAACTCCCACAGTCTCCAGCTGCTGACCAATGGGGGCAAAAGCCTCTATCTGTTTATTCAAGCCACGATTTCCTGCATAAACAACTGCTGTAAAAATAGCTACTACTAAAACCAATACTCCGGTCGCCGCAACCACCTTATCCAATACTGTCCATCTTCTAAACCATTCACCTATATTTTCAAAAAATGCAAATGGTGAAGCGTCATCGTATTCCTCCTCATCGTCCTCTTCTTCTGACATATACTCAATACCATCTTCTTCATCAGCAGACATATACTCAATATCATCTTCTTCATCAGCTTCCACTATGTATTCCATGTCTTCATCATCAGAAGATAAATATTCTATGTCTTCATCGTTATGTTCCGGCTTTTTAATTACCACATCATCTTCTACTACATCAATAATAGCCAGTTCATCTCCAATTTCTTCCATTAGATTTTCCGCCTGCTGTTTTGCCAGTTCTTCTGCAATATCCAATCTGGACCATTCTGCTGTATCATCTAAATCAATAATATCAAGATCATCCTCTTCTTCCAGCAATTCTTCTATTTCTTCCTCATGTCTGTTAAAAAAACTTTTCATTCTTTCCTCCAAACTCTATACAATAACTCATCTTTAATGTTTTGTTTCATTTATCACATATCTTATTCATGTTTCAGAACATCCAACATAATGTTTTTTCAAATATCGCTTAAACACTTACAAAATCGTATTATTATATCACTTTTTGTCGTTTTTTACAAGAAAACATCGTTCTATACAAATTGCCATTTTCTACCGGATATGACACAATTCTAACTACATAATAAATTCCTTTTACCAATCGATACATACAATAATAAAATAATCTCAAAATCATTACTGATATTTACAATAAATTATTATCTACTGAGGTAACACGCCATGATGTACTTACACTTTTGTAAAAATTGTAATCGTATTCATTTACTGAACGGACACAAATTGACTTGCCCTGGATGCGCTCATTCCTTAACTGAATTACAAATATCATACCTTGATTATGTTTCTATGAATCGAGAGCAACGTCAAAGGCTTCTTGATATGTGCAATAACGAAACTGCTTTACATAAAATCAGTACCACCTACCGTATGTATAAATACTGTAAATGGTACCGTGATTTACAAATAATAAATAATAATTCCTGCCAAAATGAAAACAATTCCTAAAATTTTTCTTTTGGAAAGCTTTTCTTTAAAAATAAAATAGCTTAACACAGGAACCAACACGTATCCCACTGCTTCCACCACAGGAACGCTTAGATAGGATAAGTGGCTATATGCTACAATAGTCAGCACCATGGACAAAAACAACATCCCATAACCGGTGATTACAAAGAAATTCAAATATTCCCGAATTTTGGACGCATACGTTTTTCCGGCCCCCATTTTTAATAATACTTGAGAAAACGAAGCAATCGTTACAGAACAAAGAGCAACTAAAAAAAAAACGCTATTCATTTACTTGTTCCTCCTGTTGATCTGTATTAATGATAACTGTCCCGATAATCACCAAAATTATCCCACACATTTGTTTTAGGCCAATGTGTTCCCCAAATATGATTCTCGCCCAAACTGCTGACCACAACAGAGCCATGGCTCTGTTGGCATATGCCACAGATAATGGAAATATTTTTATCATTTGTTGCCATAAAATTGCATAAATTCCAAGAAACAATAAATCTAATCCAAAAAATAAAATAATTTTTTCTATTGTCTCCCCTGCAGAAGCAAATTTAGCCATAATACCGGAGATGGTATAGATAACAATAATTGCTTGAAGCAATAATATTTGTTTCATTCCTATTTTTTTCATTTTTACTTTTCCTTCCATTTTTATCGTCTCATCCTATTTTTTATGTAAATTCATCTAATTTCTGTCTAAACTTCCTATGCTACTTTTCCCCTTTACACTTCCATCCTTATTTGCTTTTTCCCAATATTAGTGATACTCTAGTTTTATAAACCTTATGCAATTTACTTAATTTATAAAAAAAGGATTTATGAAGTTTTTCTTAAAAATACATGAAAAACTGGATTTTTATTTTCGCTTCATGTATAGTAGCCAAGTATGTATGATTAAATATATAGAAGCATAAACTTATAAGATATAAAACAATAATTCAATTTTTATGAATTGAATTCCTACTATGTATACTATCTTAAGTTTAAATTCTAATCAAGAAATTTTATAACTCTAACCTAGATATAAAAAGGATGAAGAAAATGGAAAAAGAAATAAAGAAAAAACAGATTCCCTCCGGGAAGAAAAAAGTAAAGAAAAAAAATATTAAAAAGAAAACACTACAAAAATTCAATTATCATGTAATCTTTTTTGCTGTAGTAATTGTTCTATTTATCTTTGCCATTATTAAGTTTTTGGTATGGAACAAGGGCGAATCATCAGGATATGATCCTGATGAAATCACCACCGAATTTGATGTAGAAACCATGGATCACATCCAACCAATGGAAAGCTCCCGTTTGGAAGGCGCTGTAGATGATGGTATCACTAGCATTTTATGCTTAGGTAATTCTCCTTTTGCCGACAATAAAGGAGAGGGTGGTCTTGCTGATGCTTTAGCAAAAGAAGTGAATGGCGTTGCATATGATGGTTCTTTCGCAGGAAGTTTCCAAACATTATACAAAGAAACATTTGATGAAGCTTATAAGCCCGATGGATTAAGCTTATACCCTGTTGTAGAAGCTATTTGTACCGGAGATTTTTCTTTAGTGGAACATGTTGCCAACACCATGACTGAAACTGAAATCGAGACAGTAAATATGCTAAAATCTTTAGACTATAAAACCATTGATATGTTAGTCATCATGTACGATTTAAGTGATTACAGACATAATCGTCCACTGTATAGTGCTACCGATCCTAACGATCTTATTACCTGGACCGGTTCTTTAAATGCCTCTTTAGAATTGCTTGAAAAAACCTATCCGCATATTCGTACTGTGGTTCTTTCCACACCGGCTTGCGGCATTACTGTAGATGGATTTTACCTTGATGGTGATAAACAGAATTTAGGAAACGGAACACTTCCTGATTACTTGAATTATCAGATGAATGTAATCCTTGCTAACGGTGTTTCTTACATTGATAATTACTATGGTGTTATTACTGTTGAAAACAAAGACCAGTATTTAAGAGATGAATATCATTTAAACGAAGCCGGAATTCAAGCTATCGCTGATAGATTTGGATATTTCTTTGGAGTTGAAGAATAATAACAAGTCCCCTCTTTACCATAAAATCAGATTTTAGACCTTATCCGGCTGATGCTGATGTTGAATCACAATATACATGGGGATTGGAATTGAGAAGATTAATTGAGAAATATAAATCAGATCATCCTGAGTATAAAGAAAAGGCAAGAGAGCATGCTTTGAATCAGGCAGAAAAAACGCGAAATTACAATAATGCTGACTAGTTAAATATTAAACATCAATAGCCAATACATATTAGAATTAGATATGTATTGGCTATAATATTTTCACTCTCAAAGGGAGATATTTTATATCTTTAAACAGATATATACTAAAAATATTTCTATTTTTAAAATTAGTTATTGACTTGTTTACGCTTTTTTCTAGAACACTCAGGACAAGCTGAATGCAAGACTGCTCTGTTTCTAATATTAGCTTGCCATTCATTATTACATTTTGAACAAATCCACCAAACTTTTTTTGAACTTCCACAAGTAAATTCTTCTGGATTCCATGGTGCATTCTTCCTATAATTCCACTCTCTTGCGACACTAGGATTTTTTGTCTTTAAGTCATTATATCCCACCATAACTCGTTTCCCGGCACATACAGGGCAACCTTTCCCTTCAGTTCTATCACAAATAGTAGTCATCCATTGCCCCCCACATTTATGACATATCCATCCCACTTTTTTATTACTTTTTAACTTTACATGATATGGTGTTAATGTACCATTCATTTCATAATCCCATTCTGCAGCTAATTGTTTATTTTTCTCTCCCAAAGAATTTTCTATCATATTATCTTTATACACTGATGTGATTCTTCTACTAATATCCGCACAATCTGGTTCAATGCATATCCTTTCCCCTAACATTTTTGATATCACATCAAACAATTCGATTATTGTACTGTTTAAATATTCGTATGATTTATACTCAGGATTATTTACTTTTATCTGAATTGAATTATCATTCAAAAAAAAGCATCCTTTTTCTCGAAGCCGAATTAACTTAATTCCCGCTTCTTTTATACGAATACTTTTTCTCATATCCTTTTTAACATCTTTATGCCATCTTTCACCATCATATTCTACTCCAATATTTAGAGAGGGTATAAAAATATCTATACTATACGGTGAAATCAATTCTGATACATATCCATTTATGGCATCATCAAATCTTTGTTTTACATAATGATAAACAATCTGTTCTGGTATAGATGTCTGATGTATATGAGCACAATTAGGACATCCTCTTCCTTTAACACGATTACCTACAATTGCATGCCATTCATAATTACAAATACTACATTTCCACCAAAATGCACGATTACTCATTGGTGCTACATCATTGGCTGTCAAATCACCATTTTTTTCTTTGTTCCATTCTGCCGCAATAGCGGGATCTGTAGTGCAAATATCATTATGTCTTGGCCATACAACCTTCCCTGCACAATAAGGACATCCTCTACCTTGGTTACGATTATTAGGACTAGTAATCCAAACATAAGAACATACATGACATTTCCAAGAAAATTTTTTATTACTACCTATGGTTACATTATTAATATCAACATTTTGATTTCCGTCATAATTCCAATCAGCAAGCAACTTTTCATTATCAATTAATAAGTTTGTCAAAATAATCACATCCTCCTGTCCCTTATATATTTGCTATTTTCCTGTATTTCGTATTAGTATCTCTTACACCCCCACGCATCTTGGAAATTAAATCTTGTATTTGACTATTAGTAATGGGTTTATTCTGATTGTCCACTATCTTGGATACAGTTTATTAGATATTTCTATGTATTATATTCACTATATTTTCTCTTTTTTTTCATAAAAAAGGTTTATCATTATAAATAGAGCCACCATAACCCCTTCTTATAATTTAATTCGCATATACACACAAGTTAATACACCATTATATTTTATACAGAAATTCCAAATTCTTTTTTAACACTTCATCTACTGACCAATCAAGCCAATTTTTCTTGGAACGCTCCACCTGCTTTTTGTATGTATTACTGGTAAAAATTCTCTCTGCTCTTTTTCTAATTTCATCCGCATCATATACATCAATTGTTGTGTCTGCATATATATACTTTTGTATGCAGAATCTAAATTTCTCCATATCTGCCAAATCAGACAAATAACAAATGTCAAACACATCTTTGTATCTGGTAGATCGGATTCCAAAACGCATCAAAGATTTTAATTTTTCTGTAATCATCTGCTCACATGAATTAATTAATACACTTGCAAAATCCTCTTGAAAACACACATCAAAACAATACTCTTCCTGCTCAATATCCAAATCTTTGTGTACACCAATATCCATCTTTAAAGAAAGCACAGTTTCGTAATCATCTAATATCTCGATATGAATACGCTTGCCTTTATAATCCTGATGTTTTAATTCCTCTATGGGTGCTGACATTCGTAGTCGTACCCCATCTATACAATTCAACTTTTCAATAAATACGCCTATAGATTCTTCCGATATAGAAAATCGAATAAAATCCAAGTCCAAATCCTGTGTAGCTCGTCTTGCATTCTTGGACAGACTACGCATAACAACACCGCCCTTAATGGTAACATTTCTATTCAGACTACTCTGCGAAATTGCCTTTATAATAATGTCCTGACACAGTTTTGCTTCTGCATTTGCTTCACTGTATCCGTCTTTTTTTATTTTATCTACTTCATCCAACAAGTTCATTATAATACCTCCAGTTCAATAATCTGCATCATTTTATCCGAGTATTTAAACCTAGCTGCGTACTCTTCCACTTTTGTAAAATCTATATTATCCACACGATTCCTATATGACCCAATAATTTCCTTATAATAATCAAATGGTAGTTTCCCTCGAAATCTAACCAATTCAATCAACATCCTCTCCAAGTTGTAAATACAAATCTCGGTATTATGATATGACATTTTAATTATACCCATATCAAAAATATCTTCTTTTATAAATGTTTGCTTTACTCGCACATCTTTTATCCTAGCATCAGTTCTGATAGTTGCCAAATGATAATAATCAGGAATCACATCTGTTAAGTTATGATAGTAAAAAGCACTATCTCCGGTAAATACCGCTTTAGGATATTTTGCACAAATTATTTCCAACTCATAACAAGTTCTACTTAAAGAATATATCCCTTTTTCTTTTTGAAATATGTTTCCCTCTGCTATTTCTTTTTTTAACATATAATCACTACCATATTTCTCCATACATTGCTTATAAGTCAAAATCATAATCCACCAACTCTTATCAAGTATTTATACACATCATTCCAGCTTATGTGTATTGTTGCTTAAATATTAACATCCTTTTATTATTCAGTCAACATTTAAGTAAAAATACACATTAGATAAACTTGTGTGTATTGTTGCCAAATTCCAAAATATATTGCACTCGTTCTCATAAATATTTATTCTTTTATTTTATTGCTTTCAATTCTGATTATTTATTTATTAGAGCCAATTTAGAGCCAACACACCTTTTACTTTATTCCATTAAAGTGACTTTAATTCAAAAAAGGCTCCCGAGATTTCTCTCGGAAGCCTTGATTTTATTAGGTTTGTGAACTATCACTCGAAATTATTCGATGATAGTAGCAACTCTACCAGAACCTACTGTACGTCCACCTTCACGGATAGCGAATGTAAGACCCTGTTCCATAGCGATTGGATGGATAAGTTCGATAGTCATTTCGATGTTGTCACCAGGCATACACATTTCTGTACCTGCTGGTAAGTTACAAACACCAGTTACGTCAGTTGTTCTGAAGTAGAACTGTGGTCTGTAGTTGTTGAAGAATGGAGTATGACGTCCACCTTCTTCTTTTGTTAATACGTAAACCTGAGCTGTAAATTTTGTATGACATTTTACGCTACCTGGTTTAGAAAGAACCTGTCCTCTTTCGATTTCTGTTCTCTGAACACCACGAAGTAAAGCACCGATGTTGTCACCAGCCTGAGCTTCGTCTAATAATTTACGGAACATTTCGATATCTGTTACAACAGATTTCTGAGATTCTTCTTTAAGACCAACGATTTCAACTTTATCG
>JAFYWF010000062.1 GCA_017558145.1 Lachnospiraceae bacterium | reverse complement strand
TCGGGTGGAGATTTACGCTGAAACAGAGCGTGACCTTGAACGGCCCAAAAAGAAACCGGTAATTTTGCAGCCGAATACGGATGGCTTCTGAGCTATTTTCATTCAGAAAAAGGATGTTTAACGTGAAAGAGGAAGCTGTCTTTATTGGAAGAGGTGGATTTTTAGTAATTTTGCACCTTGAAAAGAAAAGAAGGAATGAAAAAGATAACAAACATCATACTTGATTTTGACGGTACGCTGGGTGATACAACTGCTGTCATCATCCAGACCATGCAAGCTACCATCAAAGAACTGAACTTACCGGCTCGTTCTGACGAAGAATGTGCCGCCATGATCGGACTGAGACTGATTGAGATTCCGGCTGTGCTGTTTCCTGAATGCGGTAACATGGGAGAACTATATGCAGAAACATACCGAAGACTGTTTTATACATTTAACACAGATGGAGCCGTCACCCTTTATCCTCATGTCTCAGAGACATTGGAGCAACTGAAGAATCGTGGCATAACGCTGACCATAGCTAGTAGCCGCAGCCATGCTTCTCTTACTCAGTATGTGGAATCGCTTGTATTGTCTTCGCTAATCAGTTATATTCTTGGTGCAGATGATGTAAAAGAAGGTAAACCAAATCCTGAACCAGCGAACAAAATACTTGGCATTTTCCGTTTCAAGGCAGAAGAGACTCTTGTTGTTGGTGATACTGCATTTGACATACAGATGGGAAAGAATGCCGGTACCATGACTTGTGGGGTGACATACGGCAACGGTAGCAGGGAAAGTCTTGCTGATGCTAATTGGGTGATAGATGATTTCAATGAGTTGCTAAAACTGACGGAGTGAATATCAAATTTGAATATCAAGTAATGAAGTTATAAAAAAGAATAGTCTTAATTTATAGTGGATATATATAAAAAATATGTACCTTTAGAGCAAAATCCAACGACCATGAAAAAAAATAAAGAACAACGTAATATTTACGAAGCATATTACTCTTCTAAAATTAAACGGATAACGATACCTATTCCCGGTTTCAAGAAATTTAATCGGACGGTTACGGAAGAGGGAGATAGTGAATATATAGAACGGGAACCCATTATGTCCCAACTGTTGGATTGGCTGAAGGAGGAACACAATTTCACTGGAGCCTGTCTAGTTACAGGATATAGAGGTATGGGGAAATCCAGTTTTGTAGGGAAAGTGCTTTCCAAGATGATAAACGAGAAACTACAATGGAAACATGCTCCTTTCTTGTTGAAATTTTTATGGTTGGTTGTCTCCATCATCTATTATACCTATTACTTTAACATTGAATCGATTAACCAAACACCTGGATATATATGGTTCTTTCTAATCAGCACATTAACAGTTATTGCATACTATCTCTTTCTCTATCTGAAAAATAACCTTAAAAAACAAAAATTCATTTATCATGCTATAAAAATCAATGTAGGAAGGGAAGTATACAACGAAAAGGACATCCTATTTTTGTTAACCAAAAACGTATATCAACAATTTCTAGACTATTATAAAAATGCATCGTCGCATTTACTTTCTTCCTTCACCGCTCTTTTTATCAAATGGTCTATTCTCTGTTTGGCCATTTGGCAATGGAAATCCATTGATCATTTATTGGAATGCATCACCAATAAAAACCTAATAAGCCAATGGGTAGACTGTTTTCAAGAACATAGTACACTACTTGGCTATTCTATCTATTTTTTCGGTGGATATGCTCTCTTATCCATCATTGAAAAATTTATCCTGATTGCATTAAGCCGACATACTTCCTTCCGAATAACTTCACTTTATGTAATCAAAAAGAAACTGGAAAATCTGAATGAACGCATTGATGCAAGTATTAATCAGGAAATATCTGCCAACAAATGGGGACTGGGATTCAGCAAACGGAAACAATATGCCATGGCCTCCGTTCGAGAAATAGAACTGGAATTAATTCAGGTGTTCGACCAAATCGATAAAATTGGAGGCATTACTCTTCTGTACCCCAAAGTTCGTTTCGTCTTTGTGCTAGATGAATTGGATAAGGCTGAAATCAATCAGAAAGAGCATAAAAAAGAAGGGACACAAGAAGTTATTCCGGCCTATAACCCAAGCAACCGCGGATTCAATGGAGAATCGGCACGTGTGCGTAAAGAAAACCTGTTACATACGTTAGCGGGCATGAAGTATTTCCTTTCGACAGTCAAGGCCAAGTTCATCTTCGTGGCAGGACAAGAATTATACGACGCTTATTTGGCGGATTTATCGGATAGGGAATTCTCCATTTCCAGTGTCTTTAATCAAGTGATTTCCGTCAAAAGTTTTTTGAAAGCCGGTTCGGGAGATGACGATATCTATACCATGTCGGAACGTTTTGTCTGCAAAAAACTGATGACCTTAGCCGAACGGAGTAGCAATGGAAAGTTGGATGAGAAAAAAGAATCATTGGCTCAATATTATCGGATACAAAAACAAAAACTTTCTCTGACAAAAAAAGATACTGAAGAAAAATACGCTTCGGAAGAAGAATTGGATTTGGAACGGAAGATTCATTTCTTGTACCATTTCGTTTTTTATCTAATGCACATCAGTAATGGTTCTCCCAAAAAGATGGCACTGAACTTCGATACATTTGTCCGTTCGGCCGACTTCTGTATCCAAAAAGGATATTTGAAGAAGGGAAAAAAAGAAGCTGAATATTATTTGACTTTCGGAGACAGTTCCATCAGCAAAATCAACTTTGTTCATTATTTGGCTTACCCGGTAGTACAATCGCTCCTGAACAAATCCCAAATATATACCGACAAGCAAATGATCTCGACTTCGTTCATGATCAACCATATATATAAATATCACAATATAGGTTTCTCCTGGCGTAATCTGGAACATATTCCGGAATTATTGGATATCAACAAGACACCGGAACTGCGTGATTTCATTGGATCGATTGTAACATTCTTATGTCAGGTACATTTGGAATGGGTATCGAGCGGACTCTATCTGTTCAAATTCCCGATGAGAATAGCGGAAGAAATTTCTTTTGCTTCCAACAAATCTGAAGAACTTTCAGCTCTTTTCAACTTCTCCCGAGATGAATCTCTACCTACAAAAGAACATTACATCTCGCTTTTGAAATATTACTCAGACAATACCAATACTGGATGCCAAGGGGGGAATCCTTCCTTAGCTAGTATTCATCATATTTTAGGAGACATTTATTTGGCCGACGAAGATTATACACAAGCTATTTTTGAATATCAAACAGCCTTGCAGTTATTGAAGGAACAAATAATAAATACCGGTTATGATAAAGATGGTCATTGGGTATCTCGAATGATTTTCTTCATGCGAAACATGCTGAAATTGGGACTCGCTTTTGAAAAACGAAAAACCTTCAATTCGGCATACGCTACTTATGGAGAATTGGTACACAAATTGGTAGACTTCCGTTTCTTGAATGAAGAAGAATTAGGTCTTGTCTATGAAAAAGAAGAGACAGGAGGAAAAATGAATGATGAGGAGGTAGCTTATTTACATAAGCCTTACCCTTTCTCATATGAAGATAAGAGACATAAAATTTGGGAAGAAAAACCATGGGATGGGAAATATAAAAAAAGTGTGTTTATCAGCAACCGACTACGTTCTGATTTTAGTAGCATTGTCAGTCCTCAACTCAAAGCAATATTATCCCGCCTTTCTTCATTCGAAGATGTCCGTTTTGTTTATTTAGGGACATTGTCCCGATTGGCAGTTCTTGAGAAAATGCAAATGGGAGGTATTACCCGGACCGATTTACAAATAGCTATTGATGAGTTCAAATATTTCCATATAACTGCCGACTCTAAAGTACGCCCCATTATTGCCATCGATTTTTACAAGAAATTGGCTGAAATCCTCTATTACAAAATGGGACTGTTCTCTGATAAAGACAATACATTTGCTTTTGCCTTATATGTACAAGGATATGATTTGAAGAAAGACCTAGAAGAAAGGTTGTTAAAAAAATGTACTAATTTTATAAAGGCCAAAAAGTTAATTGAAACAATCATCTCCCAAGAGAAAGGAACACGCATTGAGAAAATCACACAGATTCTTAAATTTAATATTTCTGAGCATATTATGGACATGGCTTCAAGATGTCAGAAGAGAAGAAAGGAAGCTATTGAGAAAGACCATTCCCTACCTTGTTTATCATGTAAATTTTACAATATCAGTCTAAATAAAGTGATAGAAGATGTTTTTAATCAAAAAACAAATGAAAAGAAAACAAAGATAGAAACAATCATTCATATTTTACATAACCAAGAAAAGAGCATTCATGTTTTAGGAGAACAAATACAAAATGCGATAGGTTCTACATTGGAAGGATTGGGCAATGTCTATCTAAGTTGTGCAGGAATAAAAAAAGGTAAAGAAGGTGAAAAAAGTGAAGAATCTAAAGAAGGTATTACAAACGAAAAATTCCTACAGTTTTTCCTCAATCTCATAGAAAGAGGAGAAGATAGTAAAAAAAAATTCAATAACAAAGAATTTAATTGCAAAGAATTGAAACATCTGGAAAAGAGCATTTTATACTTTTGGTTTGCCAGTGTATTCTATAAAACAGCGGGAAGACGAACTGCTTCCTTCCGCTGTTATAAACATATTCTTGAAATCTTCTTGATGCAGATTAATCTCAATAAAAAGAATAATGATAATGATATAACGCACCTTAGTGACATCAATAAATGCATTACTAGAAGAGCCTTATCAATTATCTATGCTCATTACGACTACATCAATATTTCAGAGATTCAAAATCTTAAATCTATTTATGATATTAATTTACATGACAACATTTTGCTGAGCAAATTATCTCTATACCCTGATATTGAGGAATTTCTCCACATTGTTTATTCTATAGAACTAGCAACAGGAAATAAACTTGAATTAATTAAGAAATATTATAACAGCATTCAATCCGGACGTTTCAAACAAATTTCAACTTTATCACAAAATATCAGTAATCTAAGATTCAAAGTTCTCTTAAACAAAGAATTGTTAAGCTTACTCGGTTTTGAAATAAGCATACAATCTTTATTGTTCGATCAAAGGAAGGGGCTTATAGGTTTCTATGAACAATTCAAGCAGTATTTTGATGAACCGAACGAAAATTTCCTCTCGATTGACAAATTTATGCGAACATCTACAGATGTCGAGGATGAAGATGTGAATTTCAAAAAGAAAGAATTATTGGAGTTCCTTATCGCCGATTCCATGTTCTGCCTTTCCAAATGTATCACACTCATCACGCCCATTAAGAATTCCACTTTATTTACCAATAATTTCATAGCTCATTTATATCGAAATTTATTCTTTTGGAACCAATTATTTGAATGTGTCCACAACATCTATTTAGGTACTAATCAAGAAGAGAAAAGAAATCCTGGAAAGATTCTTGAAAAAAGTAAAAAATATATAGGTGAATATAAAGAGGGAGACAAGACATTAGAAGAAGAACTATTTGCCAATTACCAAAAATGTGTCAACACTGTTTTGGCTTTGACAGTAAAAGAGAAGGAACTTGCTGAAAATTTCATGGAACGTATCAAAAGAGCCATCGGGGAAGATTATCACAAACATCTTATCAGCAATTATATTGCAGGTAATGCCATGCTATATTATAAGCGTGCCATAGAAATAAATACAGAAGGAAATGAATATAAAAACATGATTGCCAGCCTTCATTTCCTGGATGATGACTTAAATAATGATACTTGCCAGTTCTATCTAGGTATCGAACGATATAAAATTAATTCCGGCTATATCTCGGAATTGATAAATGCATTCGAGCACTTACAAAATGAATCAAGTATCTATAATTCAAATAATTATATAACTCTTAATAAAGATCAAATACTATGATTCTATTATTTTTTATTTTTTCAGGTATATTGTTGTTTATATTAGTCATGTTGTTTATGACTATTCAATGTGATGTAGATAGTGATGATTCTGCCAATAAGACGCATAGTGTCTTACATATTTGTCTACCGTTATTGGCTCTTATTTTTATAGGATGCCTTTGTTTCGGGCTTTCCAATAGTTCCAACCCACCAACAGAAAACACATTAATTACACAAACTATCGGAACAGCCAAAGATGTAAATACCAGTATCCATCTATCTGATCATAAAATAATCCAATCCAATATATACAAGATATTGCCTATAAACAATGACG
>JAFYWF010000061.1 GCA_017558145.1 Lachnospiraceae bacterium | reverse complement strand
CAAAATCTGTTCCGGTCTCAACTGCATTCCGTCCACTAACGGAATATATGCTTCATAATCACTTTTTCCTTCTCCAGGAGCAGCATAATATTTGCTAAATCCATAAAAATATCCCTCTGTTATTCTGGAAGAATCATAGTTTCCTTTTAAAGTAAATGTTTTTATCTTTATAGGCATACTACGATCTTTGATATTGTAAAAGCTAATCTCATGATACTGACGATTATAATACCCATAATCATTAAATCCGCATACAAACATTTCTTTTTCTGCGTAAGTTTCATCTTGAATTGTTTCCAAATATTTATTCTCAATGGTTACTAGAACATCTTCCCAAATGTAGAATTCTTGAATATTTTCAAATCCTTCAATTCTTATCACTTCTTTTAATCCATCTACTGTATCTACAATTTGGATTGCCTGAGTAATAACATTATTGTTTTCTTGATAAATTTTCTGATACAAATATCTTCCGTCATTTTTAACTACATCTGCTTCTTCTACACCTTGTGTTTGAACATTGGTAGTTCCATGTTCTACAGAACTGTCTTCTGTTTTTTCAGCCATAGCACTGTCTGAAAGAATACCTTCTGTAGGTTCTTCAGCAGCTGCATATTCTTTGTACATAACATTCATGTTTAGATCACTAGCTGGTGCTTCCGGAATTGCTCCATCACTAATAAAGGATTCTTGTATCGTAGCCCCTTCTACTAATTCACCACGATAATTGTATTTATTCTGCACATCCTCCCAATCACCAAACATTGATTCATATATTTCTTCATATGTAGTTTGAGGATATTCTATAGTTGCCAAGATTTTCTCTTCAACAACATTTTCCTCTATACTTTCTTCTTTAACCTCTACATAATTTTCCGGTTCTATTTTCGTTCTCACTGTTTGATTTTTTTCTATAGTGAACACAATTCCTATAAACAAACAAATACAAGCTGCTGCAACAAAATATTTATACGGAAAGTTTTTTATAAATCTTTTCTTTTTATAACTTTTCCTATCTACTTGAGATTTCTTCTCTTCCTCATACTCTTGACTCTTGTTTTCTATCTTTTCCAAACATTTTCTCATTTGTTCTGGTGCAATACTATCCGGAATTATTAAATGATTAGCTTCTTCTTTTAAGTAGTGTAAAACATCTCTTTTTTCTCTCATTTATCTTCCACCTCCTTACAAATATCGTTCCATTTTTTTCAAAGCTCTTCTATATTTTGTACGTACTGTACCATGTTTTATATGTAAGACCTGAGCAATTTCCTCACCCTTGTAACCACCAAATACAGATAATACGACTATCATTCTCTCTTCTTCTGATAATACTGCTAATAAATCTCTTACTACCGTATTATCCTCCATGTTAGGATCAAAGGTTGGTTCAACCACCAGTTCTGAAGTATCTCTTCCTGATTTCTTACGCAAAAAGGTCCTACATTGATTCATAAGAATCGCAAAAATCCAATTTTTAAATGCTTCTTTTTTTCGCAAAGAAGTAAACTTCTCATATGCTTTTAAGACTGTTTCACTAACCACGTCCTCTGCATCCTGAGCGTTTCCTAGATAATAATATGCCAATCGATACAAATCTTTATATATCGTCTCATACAATTCTAAAAATTGTTCCATATCCTCACCTCACTAGAAATGCATTTCTATATATTAAGACATTTCTCATGTTCAAAATGTTTCATCTTATTTCAAAAATAACTAAAATAATTCCCTTTAATTCTCTTTACTTTAAACATTTATTTTACCTTTCTCTATATTTTAACACACTGAATTATTGTTTCGAATTATTTTCATAACTTCAAAAAACAAATAAGATACCTTTTACTTATTCATAAAAAAGTTCCAATCTCCATTCTTAAAAATAGAAATCAGAACTTTTTTATTAAATAACTCTTTCATATTCTTTTTTCAAATTTACTTTTGGCGTCTTTGCCTTCTTTTGTAATTCAACTTCCGCTTTCTTTTCTTCCAACTGTTCTTGAATTGTTTTTGGTCTAATAAATTCCTTGAAAACATCTACCAATCCCTTTATTTCAACAAACAATTCATATTGCTTTACTCCTCTATTTTCCCATCATTTCCTAATGGCTTATCCAAAATATATATAGTTTTTGAATTACTTTCAGAAAAAGTATCCAGCTTATCTATAAAATCATTCAATATTTCTTTGTTTTTTATTCCACAATAAAACAGACTATTCATATGCCATCCTTTCCTTATCTTAGCTATTCGCTATTGCCTCAACTACCTCATCCGCCGAATTGTGTTTTTTCAACCAAAGTTCTTCTTCTAGCTTTAATCTACTCATCAAAAATTCATGTCTCTTTGAATAATCATCAAATACTTCGCTCCACTTAAGGACATATATCTTAGTTAATCCATTATCCTGACTATGAATTAAATGCGTTTCTCCATAACTTGTATGACTTTCCAATTCTCCTTCAATGTACTTACTCGTATCATATTTATCTCCGACCAAGAAAAATGTCCACTTCACATTTCCTGCATTAAATCTCTCATCAGATTTAATAATTCTCATGTATCTCTTTACTTGCGATACTTGGTCTTCTCCTAATCTTACTGATGGACGTTTTAACTCCACTACAACATTTTCCGTTACATCACCAGTTCGATCCTGACGAATCATGTAAATATCCATCTCTTTATTTTTATCTTCGTGTTCAATGTTTACTTTTTCTTCTCTACCTGTCGTTTTTAATATAAGACTCTGCAACGCTTGATTAAAATCTGGCTCTGCTGCAGTAATTAAATTATACTGTTCCCCGAATATCCAATAATGATTTTCCACTACTGACTGAATATGGGGAACTTCTTTTGCAAATAAATCCTTATCAAATACCAGTTCTTTTAATCCTTGTATAACTTTTTGCCTATTTTCAAGAAGTTGAACAACCTTGGTAATATTATTTAATGTGGTATACTTTAATACGTCTGAAAGTTCTCCAACCTCTTCCTCATCTAAATCCACTATTTGTCTTAAAATATTAAATAATTCCGGTTTATTTCCATTGTCCATAATCATTTTTAAAAGTTCTAAAGTAATTCTCTTATTATCGTCACTTAAACCTGTGAAAATTTTAGGTTGTGCTGCATAAAGTGTCCCAACCAAATGATCCATTTCCTGCCTTCTATACACATCAATTACATTACCAGAATCAAAACTTGGATATACTTTACAATCAACTAAATGTGCGATATATGATTCCGACGCCTCCTTTAAATAGTTTCTACGAAATGTCAATAAATACTCATTAATATTTTCTATGAGAATCTTATATTGTTCATCACTTTTATTAGGAAATAGTCCCTTTTGTCCATCTATCTGTAATTCTCCAAAATCAAAATCATCAAAATACTTACTCGTCACAAATACACTATGATAAAATTGATCTGCTCGCTTATTAAGTTTTGTTGTCTCTTTATATCTTTCCTTATCATTTGAATCAATATAGTATACTCTTGAATACTCATTCCCCAAACTCGTATTCCACTGAACAATATTAATACAAAAAGTGTTATCTAATCCAGCCTCTGACAAGTCTAAATTCACTCTATTAATCACAAAATCTTCATACCCAATTTTCTCATCGTTAACTAGTATTTGAAAATTTCTTTTCTTGTTAAGCTCTAAAAACCAAAAGAATTCTTCTTTTATACTTTGAATAATTTTGTCTTTATCCAACACATCTAATTGTGTAAATATGACTTTCGTTCCCTTTGCTCTTGTTGTTTCTTGCGGCTTCTCCCCCCATTATCGTCATATTGATTCAAAGAATCCTTATGCATTTCTATAAAATAATAATAATTTTGGCCTTCCTTTGAAAAAACAGTTTCCCACCTTGCATTTTGGGCAAATGCGAAGAAAGTCAATCTTCCAATGCCTTTTCTTCCTCGTGGCAATGAATGATTCGTTTTATCCAACGAACTAGCTTTTTTAGAATCATTGAATGGTTGAAATTTATATTTTAATTCCTCATAAGATATTCCATCACCATTATCTTCTATTGAAATCATATCAATGAGACCTAACTCATTTTCATGTAAGTATACTTTTACAATATCTGCTTCCGCATCAAAACCATTCCATATGTATTCACATATAGCATCTAATGGTTTGAAGCTTTTAAGATTTTTTTGTATTCCCTCTGTGGTAATAAGCACACTTTTCACTTGCTACACCTCCATCTTTTTTCTGATAAGGACATAAAACTTGGATACCTACATTTACTTTATCACTTTTTACAAAATATATAATTATCTTTCTTGTAAAACAAAAACTAATCCTCATAGTGCCCTTTACATGACGCTATGATAACCGCTCCGTCCTTTTCTTTGTAAACGATTCGATTCACATCGTCAATTCGTCTACTCCACCAACCACTCAAATTATTTTTCAGTGGTTCTGGTTTACCAATACCACCATAACATTCCCTTTGTATATCTTTAATAAGCATATTAATCCGTTTTAATGTCTTTTTGTCCTGAGTCTGCCATTCAAGGTATTCTTCCCAAGCGCGTTCATCCCAAAGTATCTTCATCCATTAGTCCTCTATCAATTCATGTTCAACAAGAACTGCTTTCCCTGATTCAATATCTTCTACTACCTTTTTCAAGTATGTTATATTGCTTTCGGAATAAAATGGATCTACCGATACCTCAAAAGGAATTCTTTTTTCTCTTGTCATCTTTTTTGCAAATATTGTAAACGCAGTTGTCATACTCAATCCCAAATCTTTACATGTTTCTTCCATGCTTTTCTTCAATTCTTCATCCATACGAAAATTAATCATTGCCTGTGCCATAATCATCACTCCTTTTCTATAACTTAATTTTATCATTCTCCTTTTTATTTGTAAAGCATTTGTCATATTTATGCTTTACATTTATTATATTCAAATTTATCATACCTATTCACACTCCTCCAAAAATAAAGAGCGAATACACCTTACAAGTATTCCGCTCTTTTTGATAAATCAACTTTTATACTGTTACATTAAACCGATATCCAACTCCACACATCGTCTGTATATAAGCAGGCTTACTTGGATCATCTTCTATCTTTTCTCTAATATTTCTAATATGACTCATTACAATATTGTAATCGCCAGAATATGTTTCTTTCCATACTATGTCATATATTTGTTCCTTGCTAAATATCATTCCAGCATTTCGTGCAAGTAGTAACAGTATTTCAAACTCAATAAATGTGAGCTTAAGTTCCCGCCCATTACGATATATTGACCGTTTGGCTACATCTATTTCTATTCCTTCAAAAATCAATTTAGCAGATACATATTTTTCCTTTACAATCAATCTAGTCTCAAAGTTATTTAAAACAGATATTACAGCATCTAACACTTCTTTTTCATCTTCCTCAAAAGAAAGTAGCAATAACTTAGCGATACATTTTCCTCCGTTTCATTCACATACTTGCAACTACCATTTCAAACAGTTTCCGTTTAAAAACAGTAATTTATTGTGATTTTTCTTAACTCTGTTATGAAGTATTAAATATCCTTTCTTATGCATACTGTCCCCAATATCTGTATAGCTGCTTCGATATTATTTTGCATTGGACTTTTAGTCGTAATACTATTATAACTGCTCAATCTGATGTTGTCTCAACTGATTATTTAAATCCGCAATCTGTTGCTGAATTTCCTGTCTCTTTTTTATTCAAGACTCATCTCTTTATTCCAGAAAGCTCCTGTAACTGTTTCTGAGCATTGGCAATCTGACTCTGTAAATTTTTACTAACAGAATCATTAGATTGCATCATATTCATGCCACCGACCTGTGTATTTGTTCCGTTCAAACCATTAATTTTCATATTGCCATTCCTACTTGAATTGACTATATGAAATCCATTTCATTACACTTATGCACTACTCATGCATACCTATTAAACTCATCGGCAAATCTACAACGTTTCTTTAATCCATTGCATGAACCGACCTTTTATGTTGTGAAATAAAAAAAGGCAGTACCTGCAACTAAGAATACTGCCCAATCCTTTTATACTTTCAAATCTAATCCTGATGTCATAGATACCGATGTATTTCCCGACATCATTCTCTCTGTCATTATCTGTGTTATACTTTCCACGCTAGAGCCTGTAAAAGTCAGCTCAAACTTGCCAGCACTCTCAGCCGCTTTTTTTGCACGCTTTTCAGCCAATCTTTCCTCCGCTTCCTTTTTCTCAGCTCGTCTCTTAGCTGCTTTCTCCTCCGCCGCCTTTTTCTCCTGAGCTTTACGCTGTGCATTTTCTCTGGCAATCTTTCCGTCTGGATCATTCGTACAGCCACTCGTCATAGTGATATTGCCATTTTCATCAAAAGACACATTGCAATATGTCATGACCGGATTGCCCGGCATAGTTTTCGTATATTCCACAGAACGCTTAATGCACTCAGGGATAGCCGCTAAATTTTCTTCCAAATATGCAGCTTTTTCAGGATTATCCATACACTTCTTTAAAAATGCTCCCGAAACGCTTACTGTTACCGGAACTCCCTGCATAGATGTTTTCCCTGTATTCATATAGCTGTACTTTTCCTGCAAATACTTAGAATAATCATTAGTATTTTTAAATCCGGTCTTGATTTCCTCTTTTCTTGTTACTCCCGGTGTGGAAGTTTTCAAATCCATAATCTGTGATGTTACACCGCTATTGGTGTTATTTATTTCCATTGACATATCGGCTACCTCCAACATTTCCAAATCTATATGTTTTACCATTAAGCATTAGTGTCGAAATATGATTTAACTTGTATAGCTTCTGCACTTTGATACTGTTTCAAACTATGATTGCCCTCAATAAAATGCTCCAAATACATTTCTCTTTCCTGACGCATCTCTTCCAATCTTTCCTCAAATTCCTCTTTTTTTCTACGCTTTTCATCCAAACGAGCTTCCATTTCTTCTTTTTCTTCTCGTTTTTTTCTGATACACTCCTCTAATGAATCACTTTTATCCTGTGATTTAGAAACACTACTATTTCCTGTATTCGCTGTTCTCATTCCACCACAAGAAGATTCCCTATTTCCATTTGCATCATAAGTAACTGTCGGACCTCCCAATTCTACACCATCACGTCTTGCAGATGAATATAAAAATGAATGAGCTGCAACTTCTCCAGACAGATTCCATTCTACCTCTTTGGCAAATTCAGGGTCATTCGCCATTTTCTTCAAACATTCTGGGGACATATTTACAACCACTTTATTGGCATTTCCGGGCATAACACCACCCTTAGTATTAAAGGTTATTTGCGGAAACTTTTTACATAACTTCTGGTAATATTCTTCCACCTTCTCTTTACTGCTTTGCACTTTTTCCGTCTTTGTTTTCTCCGTCGCTTCGTTTGCCCTTGAATTATAGACTGTATTATTATAATAGCTACCATAATTGCTGCTAATTTCCATTGACATATAAATCACCTTAACCTTTCTGAAATTTATTGCTTCTACATCCATTATCGGAACTTTACAGTATGGTTTTCATAGCATAGGAGTGAACTACGACCTTTTGGGTGTGAAAAACCTGCCGTGCTTATGGCCCGACAGGTTTTCCATTCAACATTATTGTAAGATTAAATATCTGCTGCTCCTTCTTAGAAGTATCAATGACAATATCAATATCGCCTCTATATTTCCTTGCACATCTTTGTATATTGGCAAGTCCCATTCCATAAAAATTCTTATTTGCTTTACTGCTCTCCGGCAGACCGCTTTCTTTGTTCATTACAATTTCTCTTGCAAAGCTGTTTTCCACTTCAACAAAGAAAAGCTTTCCCTTCACATAAGAATGTAATGATACATATTTATCTCTTTTCAGCAGTGTAGTGGCTTCGATTGCATTTTCCAAAGCATTATTCAAAATCACACCAATATCATACACATCTATTTGAAGCTCTTTCGGATAATTAAAATCCACAGAAAACTTTACTCCTGCTCTGTCTGCTTCCTGCCTCTTTTGATGAATAATAATATCTGTAATCGGATTTCCCGTCTGATAACCAAAATCTAACCTGCTCACAGTTTCTTCCATGTTTCTGATATAGTCATTCAGTTCTTCGGCATCGGTATTGTTTTGTTTCTTCACATACTGTGTGATGTTATTGATATGCCCTCTCAGGTCATGGCGTAATCCACGCATATCTGCATAAATATCCTGAATCTCCTGTACCTCTCTTTGCATCTGCTGTATCTGATTTTCCAACATGGTAGCTTTTTTGTTTTCTTCGTGATACTGCACCACATTCTGAAAAAGTATAACATTGGCTATGACTGCCCCTAACAACATTATACATATCAACGGAATCCAAAACAGAGTCGCCGGAACTGTATCATAAATAAGAATTGTGGTTCCGTTTTCTACTGTAATAAGCATCATTTTCAGAGTTATGGAAATACTGATTGCTGCAATACTTGGTAATATCAAAAATACATTTTCACGGACTTGTAGCTGATACTCTTTTCTTACATATTTTTTATTTATCAAAAGAAGGTACACACCCAAAATCAAAGCATAGAGAATAGCACTTGCAAAAGACATTAAAAATAACATAATATTGTTTGCTACCTCTACCTGAGTGCTTGTAACAAGCTTCCCTTGCATTATGAGTGTATTCATCCAACCCCAACCAACTTCACCCAATACAACGCTTAATACACTTGCAATATACTTTATAATTTCTTTTCCGGCTACAAAACTAAAGCATATAAATAATTGTCCAGATTCTCCTTTGCGATAAAATATCCATTGCATCCCTAATAGCAATAATACATTGATAATAGCACTTAGCACATCATTAAATGAGTATCGGCTCTGTATTACCTCAAAAATAACCATCTGTACTGCAAAATAAGTGACCGCCCACAAGATAATGGTAATCTTTTTATTTTGTTTACTTTTAAGAAACTGACTTGTATATACCCCACTAAAAATACTGTTAATTATATGTATCAATATGGACAGCAAGTTAAACATTCACAATTCCTCCGTCTTTTGCATATCGCATATATGCCTTGATAAAATCCGAATACTTCTTCTGTGCAAGAATAAGGGAGTCCCCATTGATGACATCAATGGTATCCAAATTGTAGGCTGTGATTTTCTCCAGATTAACAAGATACCCTCTGTGGCACCGATAAAACAAATCCCCTAGCTCTGCTTCCCAATCGTCCATTCTGCCATAAGTATCAAGTTTTCCGTTTTGGGTATGAAACACTACTTTTTTATTACTGCTTTCAATATAATAAATATCTTTCAGCAAAACCTTTTTCTGCATCCCATTGTATTTGATAATTACGGAAAGTTTTTTCTGCTTATGTTTAGCTGATACCTCTTTCAAGGCACGATTAAAGACAATATGGAATTTCTTTTCATCCACAGGCTTTACCAAGTAATGAAAAGCATTCACATCAAAGGCATCTTCCATATACTCCCTGTATCCGGTTACGAATATAATAATGCTCTTTTCCCTACCTCTTTTCTCCTGTTCTTCCCTAATATGCTTTGCAACATCTATACCCGATATTTCTTTCATTTCCACATCAAGAAAAGAAACCGCAAAATTCTCCCGCGATTTCATCATTTCCTCCCCAGCTTCAAAGGTAACAACCTCCGCATCCGGCTCCTGTTCTCTTATCAAAGAAGCAATTTGTTCCCTTGTGGTTCTGTCATCGTCACAGACCGCTATCTTCATAATGACCGCCTACCTTTCGCTGATT
>JAFYWF010000060.1 GCA_017558145.1 Lachnospiraceae bacterium | reverse complement strand
TATGAAGGGCATCTTCTAAACGATGCTCTATGATTACTACGGTGGTATCGGTTTCTTTTTGTATTTCATCAATCAATTCCATGGCTTCTTTTCCACTGGCCGGGTCTAAGTTTGCCAAAGGTTCATCAAACAACAAAATAGGTACTCTATTTACCAACACGCCGGCCAAAGAAACTCGCTGTTTTTGACCGCCGGATAAAGCGTGAGGTGCAGCATCAATTTTTTCTAGTAAATGCACTTTCTTTGCTTCTGTAAAGGTGCGCTTTTTCAATTCTTCATGCTCTACCAAATCATTTTCCATGGCAAAGGCAATATCTTCCAATACTGTCATGCCAATAAACTGGCCATCGGTATCCTGCAATACAGTTCCTACATATTTACTGAGACCAAAAATCCCCATTTCCTTGGTTTCATGACCACAAATCTTCAAGCTACCCGTAATCTCACCGGGATAACTAAAAGGATTTAATCCATTCAGACAATGTGCCAAGGTACTCTTTCCACATCCGGAAGGGCCTACAATAATGACACGTTCCCCTTTACGAATGGTCAGATTAATATCTTTTACGGTAGGTTCTGCCTGGGATCTATATTTATATCCAAAATTTTCAAAGACTATCATTGGTTCTTTCAACATTTCTCTCCTTATCACTCTAGCTACATCCGTCGAAAAAGGTTTTTCTGCCAACTGCAATTTTTTGTTTCATTTTTTACATAGAAGTTATTAAAAAATATCGTCAAAATATAGAAGTAGGGTTGCAGAAATCTGCAACCCCATCAATCTTAATTTTCTTTGTTAAGGCTGCCTTCTTTTGTTCTTGTTTTTGCGTAAGCTACTAAAATAATAGTACCTACGATTGCAGTAGAAACACTGTTAGATACTGCTGCAAAAGCACCCTGAGCAAATAATTTTTCAACTGGTTCGTTGTAAATTAAAATGTCAAGAACCGGTGCCACAACAACCCATGCAGCAACATGACCAAGTACCTGAAAAATATTAAATGCTGCAATCTGTTTTCCACCAAAGTTACCGGATTCGATGTTTACGTTTTTCTTTGCTAAACCTGCAACTAAACCGAACACACCAGATGCAATAATCCAGCTCCACCATGGGCTACCCCAAGATAAATCGATTAATGTATGACCGATAAATCCTGTTAAAACACCTACTACCGGTCCATAAATAATACTAAATACACCTAAAATACCATACTGAATATTAATAGTTGTATTTGGTACAGGACTTGGGATTGCCACAAATCTTCCTAATACAAAGAAAAGAGCAGCACCAATACCAATAGCTACAATACTTTTGATAGATAACTGATTTTTATTGTTCATATCTATTCCTCCTATGTAAAATTCATGTGTATTTACTTATTAAAGCACATACACAATTCACTATACACTATTTTAGTTTACGAAACAATTATTTTTTTACTCTCTTATTCTTATATTCACGTATATTTCACTGTCTTTTATTGTTTTGAACACTTATCAACTTTTACTCCAATACCATAGACAATACATGGGCTAACGGGGCCAATGCGCCTTGTATCTCTTCCACTGTGTTCGTCTGTGCACCTAACTCTACTAAAAGAGTTTTCGGACACAAATGCATATTGTAGCGATAAGCTCTTAGATAAATACTTCTGGCAAAGCCTGGATAATATTCATCACAAGCCACTTTCATTTGAAATGAAAACGCAAGATTTTCCTGTAAATAAGGATTTTCCAGATAAGAGATTTTCCCCTGACTGCTGGTTCTGGATAACCCATTAAAAAACATAACTTTTGCCACTTGTTTTCCCTGTAAAGTGGTTACAAGCCTAGTGTCCTCAGCTACTGCATCCCTATGTAAATCAATCACCACTTGAATATCAGGATTTTCTTTCAAAATCTTTGTTATCTCCGGCAATGATTCAGAATATGCATAATCCCTTTTCTCAATATCATATTTCCCTTTGTGGTGATATACCTTGAATCCATATTCTTCCAAATAAGATGTCAGCAATTCCCCTGCCCCTACTATGGTATCTTCTTCCACTCCGGCTCTACTATCCATAAAAGCTTCTTGAGAGTGTGTATGATAAATCAAAATTTGTGCTCCTTCTGTCTTTCTATCTACTCCACAATCGTAAGCTTTTAACTTTTCTATTTGGAACAAATCTTCTGCTACAGCCGTAGTGGAATCCACCGTGTAAAACTGTTTCACTAACTCATCTACACTTTTATATTGGTTAAAATCATAGAAAACCTGTTTTTCTTTAACCGGGCGAAAGGCATTTTGTTCTGTTAAATAAAATGTTTGATTCTGAACTTCCTTTTGTCCGGTATTTTCTTCTATCACTTTCTGTAACATATCTTCCCCGGTACTGATTACGGAAGTATCTTTTGGTAATTGCCAAACACTTTCTACCATAAGTTTGGGTTCCTTTATAAAAAAACCGGTTTCCATTTCCTGTACCAGTCCCCACAAAACGGAATGCTGGTACATCATTCTTGTCAAAACCCCTTCCAAGGCCACCTTTCTTCCGATCTTCCAAAAATTTTCCTGTCCATTTTTTTGTTTTCCCATCAATACCAATGTTATAATTAACAAAATCAAAAGAAACCATTTACGTAGTCTATGAATCATCTTATTTTTACCCATAGACAAGTATATGCATCACATCTTTTCTTTATGTTCCTTTTTTCCTCCTCCCACAAAGGTAAAATTTAAAGCCTCTGCTAAGGTAAAACTGATTCTTTTAATCGTAGAATCTATGTCTTTGGCTGTCACATACATATTATGAAGCTGACTGAGTACTACGCTATCTCTTGCTTGTAAAAATACTGTTTCCTGCAACTCTTTATGCATTTTTTCCAAAGCATCCATTACAATAGAAGCAGCATCTACTACCGTGGGAACTCCCACCGCTACTACCGGTACTCCTAAGGTTTCCTCATCAATGGCATTTCTATGATTCCCTACACCGGAGCCGGGATGAATTCCTGTATTACTGATTTGAATTGTTCGGTTAAGTCTTTTAGAACTTCTGGCAGCCAACGCATCCACTACCACCACCACATCCGGATTGGTCTCTTTCACAATCCCCTTTACTATTTCCGCTGTTTCCATCCCAGTTTTTGCCATCACGCCCGGCACAATACAGCTTGTGATAGCATGACTTTCTTTAGGAAGACCAAGGGCACCATATTCCTGTACCATATGTCTGGAAACAGATAAATGTTCTGCCACCGCCGGTCCTAAAGCATCTGCAGTAACGTCTCGATTTCCCAATCCTACCACCAAAACCTGATACGGCTCTTTATCTTTTGGGAGCAACTGGGTTAATTGTTTACTGATTTCCCATGCCACTTCTTCATGATCTTCTCCCACATCGCTGTTTTCCCCACACTCACATAAACCCGGCACCTCCAAAGTAACGTATGTCCCTTTCGGTTTACCTAAAATCTTTGCTCCATTTTGTGTCGTTATTTTTACCTTAGTTACATGCATTTTACCTTCTTCATCTTCGTATTCTTCTACTTCTACTCCCCGTAGTTCCTGATTAGAATCCTCTACGTATTCCCTCGCCTCTAATGCAAGGTCAGTTCTTGCCTGAAAGTATGCCATAAATATCCTCCCCAAAAACCTATTTTATGATACTATCATTGATAAAGTCAGGATAAATTATTCGTAAATTTTCACGATTATTACGGGAGTTTTTCCCATAAAATTTCAATAAAATAAAATGCAAAATCTTTCCAAAAATCTATTGACAGAATTACATTCTTATCCTACAATAATATACGCGTGTTTACATCAAATCGTCCGTGTCCGGCTTAGATGTAACACTTACTAACAAACATATTTTACATTTAGGAGGTGTAGGTCTTGGCTAACATTAAATCTGCAAAAAAAAGAATTTTAGTTAACAGAACAAAAGCTGAAAGAAATAAAGCAATCAGATCTGAAGTTAAAACAGCTATGAAAAAAGTATTCGCTGCTATCGAAGCAAACGATAAAGAAGCTGCTCAGGCTGCTTTAGTAGCTGCAACAGCTACTATCGACAAAGCTACAACAAAAGGTGTTTACCACAAAAACAATGCTTCTAGAAAAGTATCTCGTTTAGCTACAGCTGTAAATAAACTTGCTTAATTTTTAAATAGCATTATATAAAATGTAAAAAAGAACTCGTACCGTCAACGAGTTCTTTTTTTGTTGCTTATTTTTATCTTCTATGACCGCCACCGCCATAAGAATGGCCTCCTGCAGAAATATGTCCTCCACTGCCACCACTACTACGGTTAGTGTCTGTTTCAATTTTTCTTTTTTGTATGGTTTTTGTAAGAAAAATATCCTGTTGAGCTCTTACTTCAGCCTTTCCATTTTTTACATAGGTTCTGGTTTCTACCGTATTCTTTCCTTTTTTACCACCAAAGTTAACAAAAAAGAAAATTAACCCTGCCATCAATCCTACCAGAATGGAAAAGATACCGCCAAGTGCATCTCCCCAGTTTTGATTGGGATCCAAATAATCTGCCATTAATTCTACAAAATATCCGTAAGCATATGCCGGATCATCATCCACATAATCCAAACAGGTATCTAAAATAAATTCTACATCACTATCTCTTAACAAATTTTGTACTTTTCCAGATGTGTCTACCCAAGAATATACACCTCCATCTGCTTCCCGATACCAGTTATCCACCAAGATTACACCATCGCCATAGGGTGCGTCATATCCAAACATTCCATCCTCATAGAAATTATCTGCATACACCATTGTATATTGATACGGTTCCACGTAGCCAATAATCGATTCATAACTCTTCGCATATTCTTCCAGACTTTGATTCAGAATCACCACAACAATATCGATCCCACACAAGTCTTCAGCCGCCTGAATTTTTTCTCGCAATACCGCCTCTTCCTCATCTGTTAGCTTATCAGCTACATCAAATACTCTTTCATCAGTAGCCGTTTGGGTATTACCACGTACAAACTCTATCGGTGGACGACTATCCTTAATAATTTTACATACCACTCCCACAACCAATAATACGGTAAATACAAGAAGGGGAATTTTAAATATTTGAACAAATTTTTTCATCTACAGCACCCCCAATATCCAGCAAATGCTTTGCCATATCATTCCTGCCATAATAGCAACGGCTAAAGAATATATCCATGATTTTCTTTTATCTGTGGGTGTTTTTCCGATTACCTTTCCAGTCTGTCCATTCACATGATATACATATTCTTTTCCACGGAACTGATAACGATACACCCAAACAGGCATTAGTGCAAAACGAGCACACTGTTTTATCATATTGATATCTTTATGTACCGGAATACAGGTTGTATATCCTACAATACTCTCTGAAAGAATGCTTTCTGAGCTCTTCTTCATCTTATCAATGGCTCTTTGCTCTTCCTGAGTTTCGGAAAAGTTTACTACTTCCCCTTGAAATCCTGACATATATTTTTCCTCAAAATTCTGAAGAGCTTGATATTCATACGGCTCCATCAAATCCATAATGTCATCTGCCATTCGTTTGGAAGCGTCGATCGGGACTTTATCAAATTGAATATCCAGTTTTCTTACCACCTGGTAATGGGAGGTTTCTGTTATTTCATATTGTCCACTGTGATACACTCGCACCTTCGTGGCCTTTCCCTCATAATCAATTTGGGATAAATAATCGTAAAGCCAAAAAGGAACATAGCTTCCTTCAAAACTTTCCAAAGTTGCATGAGTCAAAAAAGAATCCGGTGTTAAAATTCGATTTCCAAATTCTTTTCTCAATATTTCGATGGCTTTTTCCTTACTGATTTCAAAAGGTAAAATCAAATGTGGACGATTTTTCCCTTCTACTCTATCTTTCAAAATAATATAAGATCCACAATGACCACACTTTAACGCTGATGTAAATTCTCCAACCTGTTCTAAAGGTGCACCACAATTGGTACAGTTTTCCATATTTTCTGTATCCAATCTCTCTTGAGAATCCAAACTGTCACAGTGAGGACACCACATAGCTTTTTTATCCGGATGATAAACAGCATTACCACCACAATTTTTACATTTAAAAATCATGTTTTCCCCCTCCTCTGATTTTTATTAAAAATGTATTTTAAGATTCTTTTTGTATCTCGTTGATTTTCTTTTCCTGTATCGTAACCTTAGATTTTTCCATTTCTTTTTCGGCATTTCTTTTATTTACATCTTCACGAATCAAAGTATAAGCCGTAGAAAACAATGGAATAAACATTAACATTCCGGGAACTCCAAACATACTGCTTCCCAAAGCTACTGCCACCAATACCCAAAGGGATGGCAATCCTACAGAATTACCTACCACTTTAGGATAAATCAAATTTCCCTCCACCTGTTGAATCACTAAAAACAAAACAACAAACCAAAGTGCTTTAATAGGCGTATCCACCAAAATCAGGAAAGCTCCTACAAAACAACCTATAAAAGCCCCTACCAACGGAATTAATGCTGTAAAAGCAATTAAAACTCCGATCATAAATGCATATGGCATTTGAAAAATAGACATGGTTACTACAAACAGGCAACCTAAAATTACCGCTTCCACACATTGTCCGGTAATAAATTTAGAAAAATTGCGATATAAAAGCTGAGAAACATACATAATTTTTTTCTGTGTGTTCTCTTTAAAATATGCTCTGATAATCCGTTCCGACTGCTCTTTTAATTTTTCCTTCTGACTTAATACATAAATAGAAAAAATGAAAGCAATGATACCATTCACGAGTGAACCAAAAAGACTTCCTGCTACCGTTACCGTAGAAGTCAATAAACTTCCCACTCCATTTTTTACAAACCCCACTGCCTGATTGAGAATATTGTTCCAATTCATACTTTGGTATTCTAAATCATTAATGAATTCCAATGCTTCCGGATTGTCTGCCAATAAAATTTCTGCTTCATAAAATAAAGTATTAAAAAATTTCGGTATTTTTCCGGTCAATTGGGTGATTGTTCTTCCTAACTGCGGAATCACTGACACCACCACAAAAGTAATCACTGCTGCAAAAAGCAGAAAAGATAGCAAAATTCCTAACGTTCTTTTTATGCTCTGCCTTTTTTCAGGAATCCCTTTCAACATTTTTTCTTCTATAAATTTCATAGGAAGATTTATTACAAATGCCATAGCGAGACCAATCACAAAAGGCTTTATCATTCCCAAAAAATTTGTTATCAATCCTATTACAGTACTGAAATTTAAAACTCCCAAACAAACCACAGCGATAAATAAAATCAGCAATATGATTTCTTTATTACTTCTTTGTTTTTGCTTCATATCACAGCCTCCCAATGATATTTAACTTGCATCTCATATTTTCATCAGCTCACATTCTCCCCTATGTTATAATGCCTGAATTAAAGCATCTACATTTTCTTCTTTTGTCGCCCAACTGGTACAGAAACGCACCGCACTTCTGCTTTCATCTACTCTTTGCTGATAGCAAAAACCAAATGTTTTCGCCAATTCTTCCAATTTTGTATCTTCTATAATTGGGAATATTTGATTCGTTGTATTTTCAACTAAAAATGGATACCCTTTTTTCACAAAAGCTTCTCTCAATTTATCCGCCAAATCAATAGCATGTTTTGAAACCTTTTCATAAAGATTGTCTTCAAACAAAGTTTCAAACTGTATGCCCAAAAGACGTCCTTTCGCAAGCATACCACCTCTTTGTTTGATCATATAACGAAAATCCTTCTGTAACACCGGATTGGAAATCACTACTGCTTCTCCAAACAAAGCACCCACTTTGGTTCCTCCAATGTAAAATACATCAGTAAGTCTGGCCATAGACGGCAAATCTACATCATTTCCTTTTGCCATCAAACCATAACCAAGGCGTGCTCCATCTATAAACAAATATAATTCATGCTTATCACAAACATTTCTAATTTCTTCTAATTCCTGCTTTGTATATAAAGTCCCCAATTCTGTCGGCTGACTTAAATATACCATTTTAGGCTGTACCATATGTTCAAAAGAATCATCATTTTTATGAAGTGTACATGCCTCATCGATCTGCACAGCTTTTATTTTCCCGTCCACAGCAGGCAAACTAAGAATCTTATACCCTAACGATTCCACCGCTCCCGTTTCATGAACATGTATATGACCGCTTTCCGCTGATAACACGCCCTGATATGGTCGAAGTGCTGCACCAATCACAGTCATATTTGTTTGGGTTCCACCTACCAAAAAATGTACTTTGCTTTCAGGAGCCTGACAAGCCTCCTGAATCAATTTCGCTGCTCGTAAACAATGTACATCTTCGCTATACCCTGGTGTTTGCTCCATATTAGTCTCTATGAGACGATGCATAATTTCAGGACAAGCCCCCTCTGTATAATCTGATTGAAATAAAATCATATCTTCAATCCTTTCTTTTTTACAATATCTTTCTCTGCATTTTTTCTACTTTTACGCAAATATACTTATATAGTTAGTCTTTTTACAGCTGTTCCAAAATCTTAAGAATAAATTCCCAAGTTCTCTTTACAGAAGAAATACTCATAGTCTCTTCTGTGGTATGAATATCTTTCATTTCCGGTCCGATAGACACACAATCAAGTTCCGGAATCTTACCCAAAAAGAATCCACATTCCAATCCCGCATGAATGGCTTCAATCTTTGGTTCACAACCAAACATTTCTGTATAAATTTTTACCATACCGTCTCTCAAAGGCGAATCTACTCTATAAGCCCATCCCGGATAATCTCCGGTGGATTTACAGCTGCCACCATAGCTTTCTGTCAAGGCATACAATTTTTCTACCAACATATATTTTGCACTTTCAATGGAACTTCTCACAGAAAAGCCCAAATTAATCTGCTCTTTTTTCATGGAAAGCTGCCCCATATTTAAAGAGGTTTCTACCAAGCCTTCTACATCTCCACTCATGGCTTGTACGCCCCCAGGAAGAAGGAAAATTAATTCTCCTGTTTTCTTAGAATCCACGTCACATACCGCTTCATAGCTTCCTACTTCTTTCACTGAAATTTTGGCAAAAATATTAGGATCCTTGGTAGCATATTCTGTTTTTAAAATTTTATCAAATGCTTGCACTTCAGCATTTAATGCTTCTACATCGGAAACTACAACCTGCATTTTAGTTTCTCTTGGAATTGCATTGTCTGCCAAGCCACCTTCCATATCCACTATATTCATAGCAACTTTTTTTCCTGCATGAACTAAAAATCTTCCCATCAAGGTATTAGAATTGGCTCTGCCTTTGTGAATTTCAGCCCCGGAATGCCCACCACAAAGTCCTCCTATATGAATTTCACATAACGCGCCATCCTTCATTTCTCTTTTCAATGGAAGCTGACAATCCACACGCATTCCACCTGCACAACCGGTTAAGAAAATTCCTTCTTCTTCAGAATCCAAATTCAACATTCTTTTAGCTTTACAAACAGATAAATCAATGGCCGCAGCTCCATTCAATCCTACTTCTTCATCCACTGTAAAAACACATTCGATACGAGGATGCTTAATATCCGTTGCATCTAACAATGCCAATTCATATGCTACCGCTATTCCATCATCTCCACCCAAACTGGTATCTTTTGCATAAATAATATCTTCGTCTACAACCAAACGAAGACCTTCTGTGGCCATATCGATAGAACTTTCCGGCTTTTTCACCGCTACCATATCCATATGTCCTTGAAGCATAATAGGTTCTTTCTTTTCATACCCGTTCGTTGCTTCTTTGATAATAATGACATTTTTTATGCTATCCTGATAATATTCTAAATTTCTTTCTTTCGCAAAATTTACCAAATAATTACTAATCTGTGTCATATTTCCGGAGCCATGTGGAATGTTACAAATCTCCTCAAAAAAACGAAACACATTGGCTGGTTCTAAATGTCCTAAAATACTCATAATTCATTCTCCTTTTAACTATGCAGTTTAATCACGCAAAACTATGCAAACTACTTACTGCCTTAGAGCAGCATTTTTGTTTTTCTTCTTGTATTTCCTCAAATAAGATAAAAAACCTCAAATTTGTACCGGTACAATTTGAGGTTTTTCTTTCTTCAGCTAAACTGGTGCTTTACATCCGTTCCGGTGCATTAAATCCTAATACATCAATACATGCTTCCAGGATATCTCTGCAAAGTACTAATAATGCAATATATCCGGATTTTTTTGTTTCATCTTCTTCTGCCAAAATTCTTGTTTCATGATAAAATTTATTGAATGCATTTGCCAAATCATAAATATAAGCACATACTTTGTGTGGTGCCACTTCTTCAAACGCATTTTCCATCATGGTATTAAATTTTGCCATTTCCATAACTAATGCTTTTTCACTTGCATTTGTAACTTCCTGTAAAGATACACTATTTAAGTCTCCACCTTGATCTTTAAATTTATTCAAAATAGATTTAATTCGAACAATAGTATATAAAATATATGGACCTGTATCGCCTTCAAAAGAAGTAAATTTATCTACATCAAAAATGTAATCTTTTGACGCCTGATTGGATAAATCCCCATACTTAATTGCAGCAAGACCAATCATATCTGCAGTCTGTTTTGCTTCTTCTTGGGCAATCTCTCTGCCACTAATCATTTTCTGATACATTTCATCATTGATTTCTGAAATCAATCGTTCCAGACGCATAACGCCACCTTCACGGGTTTTAAATGGTTTACCGTCTTTTCCGTTTACGGTACCAAATCCAATATGAACCAATTCTGTTTCCGGTTTTACTAATTTGGTTTTTCTTGCACAACGGAATACCTGCTCAAAATATAAGTCTTGACGTTTATCTGTTAAGTAGATCATTTTTTCAGGAGCATATATATTCATACGTTCCATAATAGTAGCAAGGTCAGTGGTATTATAAAGGGAAGCTCCATCAGATTTCAAAATCATACAAGGTGGAATTTCTTTGGTATCAGTTTCCTCTTTTACATCTACTACCAAAGCTCCTTCACTAATGTATGCATAACCTTCTTTTTTCATGTAATCAACCATTTCAGGGATGATATCATGAACATCGGATTCTCCTTTCCAAAGATCAAAGTCCACATTCAAATTAGCATAGTTTTTCTTTAAATCTGTTACAGAAACTGCAATAATATGATCCCAAATAGCACGATATCCTCTGACACCACTCTGTAACTTAAAAGTTGCTTCCATAGCTTTTTCTTTGTATACAGGGTCTTCTTTGGATTTTCCACTTGCTGTTGGGTAGATTTCTTCCAATTCACCAATGGTAAACGGAGCTTCTGTTGGATATTCTCCTGTATAGTTTTCATCAAAATAAACTAAATCAGGCTGTCTTTCCTTTAATTCTGTGATAATGAGACCCATCTGAAGACCCCAGTCTCCCAAATGAATATCACCAATAACATTATGCCCCATAAAACGGCAGATACGTTTTACACTTTCTCCAATTACTGCAGAACGAAGATGTCCTACATGAAGAGGTTTTGCAACATTAGGTCCGCCATAATCTACTATGATTGTTTTCTTATGTTCCGGTTCTTCTACACCAAACTTTGCATCTTCTCTCATCCCCTGTAAGAAAGATTTTAAAAATGTAGGTTTCACTTTTAAGTTAAGAAATCCAGGCATTACTGCTTCGACACTTTCAAACACATCACTATCTGCTAATTTTTCTACAACTTCATTTGCAATCATAATGGGTGCTTTTTTATACTGTTTTGCTCCTGCCATAGCACCATTACACTGATATTCACACAAGTCAGGTCGATTGGAAACAGTTACCTTTCCCAACTCTTTACTATATCCTGCTTCTTCGAATGCTTTTTGCATTTCTTCAGAAATCAATTCTAATATTTTCTTCATACTTTCTCCATTTCACTGTTTTGTCTAACTCAAGTTCTGTCTATTATTAAGCCTCAAAAAAATACATTCATTTTGTATTTTACATAGCTCAAGATTCAGAATATTTTATCATATTTTAGAATAAGCCTCAAGGAAAATCTATCTTACCTCAGTTCCATAACCACCTACAGGTACCCTTGCTACACTTTTTTTATCCTTCCATATTGCCTTCTCTCTTCTTGCTCTCTGCCTTAGAAAAAACACAACCACAAAAATTCTGTCGATACAAATCATATATCTTGGAAAGCTCTATACTTCTTTTATATCCTTCTTTTTTCTTAAAATCTGAAGGCAAAAATACCGTTTTGTATTTTCTTGCCATCTCTTCTCCAATTTCATTTAATTTAGCCGCATTTTTTAACGGACTAATGGTCAGAGTAGTAGTAAAAAAGTCATAATTTCCTTCTTTTGCCAGCCAGGCTGTTTTCTCCAAGCGCAACGCAAAACAACGGAAGCAACGCTCTCCTCCTTCCGGACACTTCTCCCAACCCTTTGCAATATTATAAAACTCCTGAGGTTCATAATCCCCTTCTATCATTTTAATGGGGAAGGCAGGCATTTGTTGATTAAAAGTCTCAATTAATCTTTTCTGCTCCTCCACACGTTTCCGATATTCTTCATTTTCAGAAATATTGGGGTTATAAAAAAATACAGTAACATCAAAAATTTCCTGTAATTTTTCCAATACAGCACTGCTGCAGGGCGCACAACAACTATGAAGTAAAAGGGACTTCCTGTTTCCCTGAAGTCCCTCGATTGTTTTTTCCATTTCTTTTTGATAATTTCTTTTATTTTGAGTCATAGGATTAATTTCCTCTACGATTAATAAAATGCATTCTTCCTGACATTTCCGGATTATAGTTTTGTCTTGGTTTTTCTCCTACATCCTGATAAGAAGAAATGAAATTATTTTTCAATTCCTTAGTAGCACATTCCGGACAGTATCTTCCATAACGAATATCGCATCCACATCGTTCACAACTCAAATAAAATTTCTCTCCATTGGGAATTTCCACTCTTCCTTTTCTCAAATAAGCATCAATTTTATCCATGCTGATTCCGGTTGCTTGTGCAATGACTCCTTCCGGTGTGGGTCCATGTTCTTCTAAAAATTGTCTTAATTTTCCGAAGTCATCCAACGCCTCCATGCCACAAAAGCTACAGCGATATCTTCCTCCACCTTCGTATTTCATCTTGTTATGGCAAAACTCGCACTTTTCCATTTTTCTTTGTTGCACCAGTTTCTCCAATTCTCTCTCTAATCCCATCATGTACTCTCTTTCGTGTTAAAATCTGTTCTTTTATATAAGTCTTAATTCATGTACTTATCCATACCATAAGATACTTCAATGACATCTGATAAAATTTCCTGCATACTGATAGCATCTTCATAATTACTTTCTGTAATAGCTACGGACTCCTGAACTGAAGCGGTAATTTCTTCTGTAGTTTCTGAAATCTGAATAATATTTTCTACGATATTACTATTCGCTTCAGATAAATTTTCTAGCATCTTATCAATTTCCGAGATATCCCCTACAAGACCATTCACATTTTGACTAAGTAAATCCAACTGCATAACTACTTCCTTCATCATTTCATCCTGCACTTGTGTTACTTCCACAGTTTTATCAACTGCTTCGGCAGTCTGATCTGCATTATTTGTAAGTTTATCTAAGATACCGGCAATATTCTCTGTTTCCATTCTTGTTTTTTCCGATAATTGACGAATTTCTTCTGCTACTACAGCAAAACCTCTTCCCGCTTCCCCTGCTCTGGCAGCTTCAATGGAAGCGTTTAAAGCCAAAAGATTAGTTTGGGATGAAATCGCAAAAATAGTTTGTGTAATGTTTCGAACTTCTCCTACATTGGACTGTAACATCTTCATAGACTCTGCTACTTTTGCATTCGTATCAGCCAAAATGTCTGCGTGAATTTTCAATTCCTTCATCTTTTGGGTATTCTTACGATTTAAATCACTGGATTCTTCTGCCACTTGTACCATATGTTCCGCACGTTTTACCGTATCATCAATATTTCTTTGAATATCCTGAGTCATGGTATTTTGTTCCTGCATATTCTGAGCAGTAATCGCTGTACTGGAACTAATTTCTCCTACGGAATGTTTTACTCCCTCAGATGATGTTTTCAAATGATCCACTAGCCCCATCGCCTGTTTCGTACCATTTCTTACCTGGGTAGCAATTCCCATAACTTCAGTAACCATTGCTTTTTGTAATTTTGTTTCTTCTTTAATTTTAGCAATAGAATCATCATTAAAACGACTCCCTACATTAGTTAAGTATAACAATACATACATCACAACAACTACTACAATGGTTGCTCCTAATTGTGCCAAAATATCATCATTAGAATAAGTCTTTACCCCAAAAGCACGGTATAGAAAAACAACAATATTTGTAATTGCAATTCCATTAGAACAAAGGATAGAATATTTTTTATTAAAGTAGAATACAATTCCCAAAAAAGGTACTGTTGTCATAAATCTCATATAATAATCATTATAAACCAAAGAAATCATGAGCGTTAACGCCAACAATCCAAGAAACGCCACATATTTCATTTTTCTGCTTCCGGGATTAATTTTTACCATAACAAGACAAATTAAAACTGTCAGAAGCATAGTAACTCCTACCATAATACCATATCCTAAGCTCATGTTTCCCTGTAATACAGAGATACTTACTACCAATCCAATTAACGCATCAAAAATAATCATGCTGGTTGCCATATAGGTATTAATTTTTTTAATCTGTTCACTTTTATTTGCATACTTAAATTGTTCCACTATAATCACCTTTTGTTCGTTTTTCAGTTTAAAAGTCACAAAAAGAAGTTTTCAATTCTATCTACAACTTTTGTTTTTTCTCTAGTCTCTAAAATATTTCACGCCGGACTCAAAAATCTTCAAATCCTGTTCTCCATATATGTTAATAGCAACTCCCCTGTCTCTTCTTTCAGAATGTGCCATCTTACCATAACATCTTCCATCAGGTGAAGTAATTCCCTCAATAGCAAGATACGAGCCATTCACATTCCATTCCTCATCCATAGATATATTTCCCCATGGATCACAGTACTGGGTCGCTATCTGGCCATTTATAAACAGTTTTTCTAACCATTCTTTATTTGCTACAAATCTTCCTTCTCCATGAGACGCCGGATTAACATAGGTTTTTCCTACTTCAGCTAACTGCAACCATGGAGATTTGTTGGATACTACTTTTGTATATACCATTTTTGAGACATGACGATTGATTGTATTATATGTTAATGTAGGTGAATCCGGAGTCTGTCCCACAATCTCACCATGAGGAACCAGACCTAATTTAATCAATGCCTGGAAACCGTTACAAATACCTAATACCAAACCATCTCTCTCATTTAACAGCGCCATAACTTCTTCTTTGATTTTGGCATTCTGAAAAGCTGTTGCAAAGAATTTTGCACTTCCATCCGGCTCGTCTCCCGCAGAGAACCCTCCAGGAAACATGATAATCTGTGCCTGTTTGATTTCTTTTGTAAACTCCTCTACAGATGCTCTAATATCTTCCGCCGTTAAATTTTTGAATACTTTTGTTACCACATTGGCTCCGGCTCTTTCGAAAGCCTTAGTACTATCGTATTCACAGTTGGTTCCCGGAAATACCGGAATAAACACATTTGGTTTTGCTATTTTTTCTTTGCATATATAGATATTGTCTACTGTATAGATAGAAGTTTCTATCTCTTTGCTTCCCTTTTCACCTTTCGTTGGAAACACAGCTTCTAAGGTACCTTTCCATGCCTCCAATGCCTCTTCCATGGAAATCGTAATTTCCCCAATTTCAAACATCGGTTCTTTCGTTACAGTACCAACAACAACATATTCACAATCAATCAAATTGATTCTGTCCGCATCTACCTCCGCTACAATGCCACCTAATCCATTTTCAAATAAGTCTTTTGCTTCCATTTCATTTGAAATCTGTACACCCAATTTATTTCCAAAAGACATTTTACTGATGGCTGCTGCCACACCTTTGGTATCCGTTGCATAAGCAGAAACAATTACTTTTTCTTGAATCATACGATGAATTTCATCATACATTTCACAAACTTTAGCATAAATCGGTACATCAAAATCATCTGTTTCCAATGGGAAATATACAATTTTATTCCCTACAGTCTTTAATTCCGGTGTAATGACATCCTTTTCGCTTGCCACATTAACAGCAAACGAAACCAAAGTAGGAGGTACATCAATATTGTTAAACGTACCTGACATGCTATCTTTTCCACCAATGGAAGGCAGACCAAATCCTACCTGCGCATCAAAAGCACCAAGGAGTGCAGCAAATGGTTGACTCCAACGACTTGGATCCTCCGTCATTCTTCTAAAATACTCTTGGAAAGTAAAACGAATCTTACTGTAATCTCCACCGGCTGCCACTATTTTCGCCATAGATTCTGTAATGGCATAAATGGCACCATGATAAGGACTCCAACTGGAAACATAAGGATCAAATCCATAACTCATCATAGTTACCGTATCTGTTTTCCCTTTTAGCACCGGAAGTTTTGCTACCATAGCCTGAGTTTCCGTCAACTGATACTGTCCACCATAAGGCATATATACACTGCCTGCCCCAATAGAGGCATCAAACATTTCTACCAAGCCTTTCTGAGAGCAGACATTTAAATCAGATAATAAAGATAACCATGCCTGCTTTACGTCGCCTTCGTTTAAAGCTTCTTCTACTTTTTCTACTGCATACTTATCCAATGCTTTTCCTTTTTGGGACGGAATATTAACCAAAACGGAGGTTTCCTGGTGTGCTCCGTTGGTATCCAAAAAGGCTCTGGAAATATTCACAATTTCCTTTCCTCGCCAAGTAAGCACCAATCGTGGTTCCTGTGTAACCACTGCCACCGGTACTGCTTCTAAATTTTCTTCTGAAGCATAGCTTAAAAATTCTTCCACATGGGCCGGATCTACGACTACCGCCATTCTTTCCTGAGATTCAGAAATCGCAAGCTCGGTTCCATCCAATCCCGCATATTTTTTAGGAACTTTGTCCAAATCTACTTTTAGCCCCGGTGCCAACTCACCAATAGCTACGGAAACTCCACCGGCACCAAAGTCATTGCATTTCTTAATTAATTTACTTACTTCTTCTCTACGGAACAAGCGTTGAACCTTACGTTCCGTAGGTGCATTTCCTTTTTGTACTTCTGCTCCACAAGTTTCGATACTTGTTTCGGTATGCACTTTAGAGGAACCGGTAGCACCACCACAGCCATCTCGGCCGGTACGTCCACCTAACAAAATAATCACATCGTCCGGATCCGAATTTTCACGAATGACATTTTTTCTGGGAGCAGCACCCATAACAGCACCAATCTCCATTCTTTTCGCTACATAATTCGGATGATATATTTCTTTCACATATCCTGTTGCCAGTCCAATTTGATTTCCATAAGAAGAATAGCCGGCTGCTGCACCACGAACCAATTTTTTCTGGGACAATTTTCCCTTCATAGTGTCTGCCACAGGTACTGTAGGATCCGCAGCTCCCGTAACTCGCATAGCCTGGTATACATAGCCTCTTCCTGAAAGTGGATCTCTAATAGCTCCCCCAAGACATGTGGCTGCACCCCCAAAAGGCTCAATTTCTGTTGGATGATTGTGAGTTTCATTTTTAAAAAACACTAACCATTCCTCTTTTACAGGACCGTTTCCATAATCCATTTCCACAGGCACGACAACAGAGCAGGCGTTGATTTCGTCTGATACTTCCATGTCCTCCAGCTTGCCTTCTGCACGCAACTTACGCATAGCCATCAGGGCTAAATCCATAAGGCAAACAAACTTATCATCTCTTCCTGCAAAAATTTCTTCTCTGGTATCTAAATAACTCTGATAGGTTGTCTCCATAGGAGTTCTGTAATACCCATCTTCAAATTCTATATTTTTTAATTCTGTAGAGAATGTGGTGTGACGACAATGATCAGACCAGTACGTGTCTAACACTCTGATTTCTGTCATAGATGGATCACGTTCTTCCTCATCTCTAAAATAGTTCTGTATATGTTCAAAATCTTTTATTGTCATAGCCAATCCTAAGGAATTGAATAATTCCTTCAACTGACTACTTTTCATAGTTCGAAATCCTTCTAAAATAACCACATCCGCCGGTTCTGCAAATTTTGTCATCAAAGTATCCGGCTTAGATTCATCTGTTTCTCTGGAATCCACCGGATTGATACAATAACTTTTTATTTTTTCAAATTCTTCCTCCGTTACCTTTCCCTGAATCAGATAGGTAACTGCCGTTTTAATAATTGGATTCTCATCCTCTTTTAAAAACTGTATACATTGAAGTGCAGAATCTGCACGTTGGTCAAACTGTCCCGGCAAATATTCTACACTGAAGATTCTTTCGTCTTCGCCTATGTTTATATTTTCCTGATATAAAATATCTACCGGTGGTTCGGAAAACACCTTGTGCAGAGCAATTTCAAAAATTTCTTCTGAAATATTTTCCACATCATATCGAATAAATTCCCTTACTGCTGTTACACTGTGAATTCCCAAATATCCTTCTATTTCTGTTTTTAATTCTTTCGCTTTTACAGCAAATGGCGCTTTTTTCTCTACAAAAATACGCTTGACACTGTCCATCATCTTCCTCCAAATTTTTATGTACTTCTTTCTTTTCGCATCCTACAACACTTTATTCTTCCATCACCAAACCGGAAACCAAATACAATAATTCTTCATCCACTTTTCGTTCGGATAATCCTAAAGTTTTTGCACAAACTTTCATGCCTTCTAAAACATACATAATATTGTTTGCTTCTGCTTTCGCATTGGCACAGTAAAATTCTCCCCGTTCTACACCTTCCTGAATAATTTTAGTTAAAACCATCACTCCTGTCTCAAACTGGGTCCGAATCATCTCTGTTGAATCTTTCTCACCTCGATGTGCAAACATATATTCATAAGTGGCTATGGTAATATCTTGTTTTTTTCTTAAAATCATTTTCTTTTGTTCTTTTAAGAAAAACATCAAAATCTCTGTCATACTAGCATCCTGACTGAGGTTGCCACTACCTTCTTCCGAGCCACTTTCCAATTCTAATTTTAAAATTTCTTTAAATATATCTTCCGTACTACCAAAATAAAGATACAAACCACCTCGACTGATTTCACAAGCCTCTACAATATCCTTCATGGTGACTGCCCGATATCCTTTATGTGCAAACACAACCTTTGCTTTTTTCAGAATATACTCTCTTTTTAATTCTGACTTTTCTCCCATTGCTTTTCCATACCTCTATTTAATTCTGTGGATGTTCTACATGTTCACCTTCCCAAAACTCAATTAATTCTTTCATTTTGGTCAAAAGGGCAAAATACACCCCATAAGTTACTCCTTCGCTCCACAATCTGGTCTTGGTTCGTCCTCCTAAAACGTAATGGGACAAAATTCCCGCCAATTTATCCATATCACGGATGGTTGCTTTTTGAATGAAACGTAATTCATCCTTAGCACTTTTCAAACCATGTCTGGAATAAACATACACATAATTACGATCCATAAAGCAAGTATTTGTAGCTTCTTTTACAAAATTAAGTAACGTTCCTTCGTATACCGGAAACGGTACTGAATTGTCAGCAATTCCCTCGCCACCGTAAATACTACTTACTGCCTGTCCGCTCTTTTTTTCCAGCCAATTAAGATAACGAAACAGCTTTATGGCATCCTCTTTATAATATTTTACGATTTCTTCATTACTTAACATTTCAGTGCCCATAATACCCCATCCTTTCTGATATCATACCTATTTAAAAGTATCATAAAAACAAAAAAAAGTACAGTATCCTTATATAAAACATTCAAAAAATGTGGTATGATATTGGGGTACGAAAGGAGATATTTCCCATGACGAGTTACACGCAGAATCAAACTATCATACAAGCCGGTGACGTATTTGACAGTTTTTATATCATCACCGAAGGAAGCGTTGCTGCGATTTACGATTCTTCCGAAACAGCAAAATCCTTCACACTAAAAAAAGGGGATGTTGTCGGAATTTTTGATTTTGGTTTCAAAGAATATTCTTTCACATATAAGGCTCTGGAAAGCACCAGTGTTATTCGATACAGTTTAAATGATTTTCGTAATTTACATAAATTATTGGAAGATCACAAGGATTTAACACATTTTTTAGTATTATCCATTGTGCAAAACACTTTGAAAGTAATTGGCTACTATCATGCTTTGATGGGGCAACAAGAAAAAATATACCAATACATTGATACTGCATCCAACAATTATCAAAAATTGTGTAAAATGATGAATCTTCCTTTAAAATCATTGGCTAACAAAGAGCAATTAGTTGCCTTTGTACCCGGAAGGGAAGAACCAGCTTTTTGGCTTGAATCCTATTATCAATCTTTGAAAACAAGTATTTTAGAACGTAATCCTATGTTTTCCAACACTTCTTATATCGTAGGATTATTAGCCCGCAGTGTAAGTGATATTCATAAGTTATTATACAATTGCGAAGATATTACAGACTATTTAAATAACATTAGTCAACTTTTGGTAAACGAAACATCTCTTGACTTATTTGATTTATATACAGATTTACTTTTCAGAGCAAAAAGCACCAAAAAAGATACTACTCTTTTAGAAGAGCGTCTGAATAAAATGATTTCTATTTTGAGCAATCATAATTTTCTCGATAAAAATCTTGTTACCATGCGTATTCAGGATTACCATCGAGATTTAAAACGCGACCACTCCTACACTCCTGCATTGGAAGAAAGCTTACCTCAGGTGGAACAAAAACTATCACGTTCCATGGATGCCATCTTGGATTATGCAGATACTATGGATGTTACCCGCAACGAATTTGTCAAATATATCGATTTATACAAAAAGCTTCCGGATAAAAACAACCTGGATAAAAATGCCGATACAATCCGCCGTCAGCTGACAAGATTGTATAACATTATTTATACAGAAGTTTTCCAGAATGCATTAAATGACCCTACTCCTCCTACCATTATCAAAATGTTTTTAAACTTTGGTTATGTAGATTTGGAATTAGCAGGATTAAATAACGCTGCTTATCTTTATTCCATTGCCCAAAATTATCAGGGAGATCCTTCTCAAGGTGTTTATACTCTTTATGAATGGATACAAGCAATCTATAAAGGACAAAAACAGCCTTGTAGAAATGAGCTCTCGCAAGACTATGCTTCTTATGTCCACACTCTTCGTTCCCAAGGTAAGATTGATGCCAAAGGGGTTCAAAAAATGTTGGATGATACCACAGGCAAGGTTATGTACGAGTTAGAAAGCATGTTTCCATCTGTCAATAAAATTACGCAAGGGCATGTAACTACCTTCTGTCCTATTTTTATTGAAGAAAATGTTGTGAAAGATTTGGAATCCATTTTGATGACACCTTATAAAATCAAAGAATCTTTAAACAAATTATTAGAAATTGATTTTTCTGCATTTTACAGACCTTATCTCTATGCTGACGACAAGCTCGGCTTAAGAGAAACGGTACTAATGAATATCATGCCTGATTTTATCATCATGCCTAATGTAGGTTCTAACGGAATCTGTTGGCAGGAAATTGAAGGCATGCAGCGTACCACTCCGGGACGTATGATGCTTTCTGCTTTCCATGCAGAAAACCTGGATCGTACTATTATAAACATGGTTGGAGATTTTCGTTGGGAAATGTGCCGTCGAGTACAAGGCATGCGTTGGAATGATGTTACAGAGCATTCTCTTACCAGTGAGTATTATGATTATGCACTCTTCTATTCTAAGAACCGTGACTTATCACAGGATGCAAAAGAAAAAATCAAATTATCCTTAGCTCGTGCTAAAAATAGTTATAAAAATCTATTTGTTATGGATTATGCCAACTGGATTTTATCAGAATCCAAAGGTTCAGTAAAACTGAACAAGGTTGTTCGTAAGATTTTTTCCACGTACATTCCTTTCCGCGAAGAAATCTGCAACAATCTTATGTCCAACAATACTTTTACAGATTGTATTCAGTCATATGATTTGAAAAAGAAACAACAGCTTCATCGACTGCAAAAACTTGTACAGAAATTCCTTGCACAAGGAAAAAGTATTCCGGAGGCAATTGAAAATCATATCCGTCTAATTGGTCAGTAAAGAAGCTTTTAATTGTCAACAAATTCATACTATACTTCATAAAAAATTAACTTTTCTTTAAAAGTTTTTGACAAAAGTTCTTGATATTATGAATTCAAGGTTGAAAGAAATTTTCAACCTTGAATTTGTGTTTTTAGCCTAATCCGGGCTTACTTAGTTATCACAATATCAGGAGGTAAAAATTGAATTATTTTTCTTTATTTGTAAAAAAAACATTACGCTATCTTTTAAAACCATTGTCCTTTGTACCTGCTTTTTGCATGTTATATTTAATTTTATACATGTCAAGTCAGGAAGGCGCTGCTTCTACTACCATGAGCTATCAGGTAAGTAAAACAATCGTCCTTGCTTATAACAAGCTGTTTTCCAAAGGGCTCTCCAATGAAATGTTAAATGAACTGATTTATCAGATTCATCCCTTAATCCGAAAAACAGCCCACTTTACAGAATTTTTTGCATTGGCTGTTACGGTATCCTTTCCGTTATATGTCTATAAAATTCGTGGTATTTTTCTAGTTCTTTTGGGAGAATTATTCTGTATTGGTGTTGCCTTTCTGGATGAATATTCCCAAAGTTTTGTTTTAGGACGTAATGCATCATACCGCGATGTGATTATCGATAGTACAGGTGCCTTTTGTGGCATTTTGCTCGCTCTTATCATTTGTTACATCGGACGTAAAACCATCTTTCATTGGTTATCTTTGGAAGAGTATCGTGAAAAAAAGCACGAATATTATAAGAAACAACGTCAAAATTTTTCTTAGGAGGTAAATCCTGTGTTTGAAAATGAAAACAAAAAAGATACTGCCATTTTGGTCGGTGTAAATTTAAATAACGACCCTACTTTTGATCATTCCATCAAAGAATTACAAGCTTTGACAGAAGCCTGCGATATGGAAGTCGTTTGTATCCACACCCAGAATCTACCCACTCCTAATACTGCTTTATATGTAGGAACCGGAAAAGTAAAAGAAATTCAAGAAAGTCTAACCATGTACGAAGCCAATACCGTCATCTTTGACAATGCACTTTCTCCCATTCAGGTACGTAACCTGACAGAAGAATTGAACGCTGTAGTATTGGATAGAACAGCTCTTATTTTACAAATTTTTAACGACCGTGCTAAAACTGCAGAAGCTAAAATGCAGGTAGAATTAGCTCGCCTTCAATATATGCTTCCCCGTTTAGTCGGGCTTCACAACAATCTTAGCCGACAAGGAGGAGGTAGCGGTTCCTTAAGCAATAAAGGGGCCGGAGAAAAGAAATTGGAGTTGGATCGTCGTCGCATTGAAAAACAGATTACCATGTTAAAAAAAGAGTTGGCAGACATGGAACAAAACAAGGAAACCATGCGCAAAAAACGAAATCAGTCTGCGCTTCCTAAGGTTGCGTTGGTTGGTTATACCAATGCCGGAAAATCCACAATATTAAATCAGCTTATTAGCCGATTTTGTAAGGATGATTCCAAGAAAGTACTGGAAAAAGACATGCTCTTTGCTACTTTAGAAACATCTGTCCGCCAAATAGATCCACCAAACCAGAAAGGATTTTTATTGTCAGATACTGTAGGATTTATTGATAAGCTTCCCCATAATTTGGTAAAAGCTTTTCGTTCCACTCTACAAGAAGTACAAGAAGCTGATTTACTGCTTCATGTCGTTGATTTTAGTGATCCTGATTTTTCTGAACATATTCGTGTTACTAGAGAAACCTTGGAAGAATTATCTGCTTCCCATATTCCGGTACTTTATGTATATAACAAGGCTGATAAATTAGACCCTTCTGCTCAACCGAAATTGGTGGATAACAAACTTTATATCTCCGCGAAACAGGAAGGTGGAATTGATGCGTTACTTTCTGCCATCGATGAATGCTTATCGAAAGACGATAAAGAAGTAAAATTATTAATCCCCTTTTCTGAAGGACAGGTAGTTTCTACTCTGATGAGAGATGCCTATGTTTTATCCACAGAATATTTGACAGAAGGAACCTTGATCACTGTTAAAGGTGTAGCTTCCGTCATTGATCGATACCTGAAATATGAAGTAAAATAATACAAGCATAGCAGAAAGAGGCTGTTGCTAAATATCAGTATCGGATTTCAGTATCCTCTTACTGTTTATTTAGAAACAGCCTTTTCACATTTCTTACATATACATTCCCTACACTTCTTTATATCTTCAACCGGAAATCTTCTACATTTCCATGACACAATCCCTAGCTTGAATCAAAGCTCTAGCAACAGTATTTTCACGGATTTTATTACGGTTTCCGCTAAAATGATACTCTTTAACCGTAGTTACTCCACAAACACAGCAAGCAATATAAACAAGTCCCACCGGTTTTTCTTCACTTCCACCATCAGGACCCGCAATACCGGTAACTGCAATCGCCACATCTGTTTTATGAAGCGATGCCAATCCTTTTGCCATTTCTTTTGCCACCTGTTTACTAACCGCACCATGTTTATCCAGAGTTTCTTTTTTCACTCCCACCAATTTTCTCTTCGCTTTGTTAGAATAGGTAACAAAACAATTCTTTAAGACTGCAGATACACCAGGCACATTGGTAAGTCTCGCAGATATCATACCTCCGGTACAGGATTCTACAGTTCCTATGGTTAACTCTTTTTCTATCAGCAAATCTACCAATGCTTTTTCCAAAGTAACCTTTTCATCCAAACTATATACATGTTTGCCGAAACGTTTTTGTAACTCTTGAATTACCGGTTGCATCAAAGTATCTGCTTGTTCTTCGTTATCTGCTTTGGCAGTTACTCTTAAATGTACTTCCCCTGTCTTTGCATAAGGAGCAATGGTTGGATTGGTCTGTTTTTCAATCAAATCCAGAATGTCTGTCTCTACCTTACTTTCTCCCACACCACACAATTTTACTGTAGTAGAACAAATCACTCCCGGCTCCAAACCATTTAAATATGGCATCATCTGATTTTCAAACATCGGAATTAGTTCGTTTGGTGGTCCGGGAAGCAGCAAGATATGTTTCCCATTAGTCGGTACAATCAGCCCCGGAGCTGTTCCGTTTTCATTATCTATAACAATAGCTCCTTCCGGTGCATAAGCTTGTTTCCAATTATTTTCCGTAATTTCATAACCTCTGGATACAAAAAAATCTTCAATCCTCTTTCTGGAATGTTCATCTAAAAGCAGTTCTTTTCCTAAAACCTTAGCCACACATTCTTTCGTCAAATCGTCTTGGGTGGGACCCAAACCACCGGATAAGATAAGGATATCGCTTCGTTCTAATGCTGTTTGAATACTTCCGCATAGACGTTCTTCATTATCTCCTACTACACTCTGATAATAACAGGATAATCCTAAAGCAGCACATTTTTCAGACAAAAATGCAGCATTGGTATTTACAATATTTCCCAATAATATTTCTGTTCCCACAGAAATTAATTCTACTACCATAATTTTCCCCTTCTTTCTTTTACAAAAGCAGATAAAAACGTTAATTACGATTCTATCTGCTTTTATTTTAACACATATTATTTTGTATCTTTCATTACCTCTTTATTTTTGATTAAATAATCCACTAAAGAAATAATGGTCAACGCCAATGCAATCCACATAACCCCCTGAGTAATCACAACAAAAACACCACCTAAATCAGCAATCATTAGACAAATCATTGCCATCTGAAATACAGTTTTGAATTTTCCCCAATAACTGGCAGCAATCACCACATTATTGTCAGATGCAATCAGACGGAATCCACTAATAATAAATTCACGACTCATAATAATAATTACTACCCACGCAGGGATAATCCCCATTTCCACCAGACAAATCATAGCTGCACAAACCAACAATTTATCTGCCAATGGATCCATAAATTTCCCAAAGTTAGTTACAAGATTATATTTTCTTGCTAAATATCCATCTACAAAATCAGTAAGGCTGGCTACAATAAACAATGCCAACGCAATCCATTTTCCACCCGGAATTGCATTTTCTGCCAACATAACAATGACAAATGGTACAATCATAATCACTCTAAGTATGGTTAATTTATTTGGTAAATTCATTCGTCTATTTCTCCTATCAAATCGTATTCATATGAGCCGGTAATGACCACCGGTACAAAATCTCCCGTCATAAATTCTCGGCCGGTATTCACAAACACATACCCATCTACATTCGGAGCATCCATATAACTTCTTCCAACATAGGCATTCTCATCTGCTACTTTACCTTCAATCATAATCAACATTTTTTGACCGATCATGGAATCTGCTTTATCATAAGCTATTTCCTGCTGTAATTCCATGATTTCAGCTCTTCTTTCTTCCTTAACTTCTTCCGGAATCTGCTCTGCCATAGTAGCGGCCGGAGTATCTTCCTCAGGTGAATAGGTAAATACACCTAAACGTTCAAATTCCATTTCGTCTACAAAGCGCATTACCGTGTCATGATCCTCTTCGGTTTCTCCGGGGAATCCACTAATTAAAGTAGTTCTAAGGCAAATATCCGGAATTTCTTTTCTAAGTTTTCCTATAATGTCACGAAGCTGTCTTTCATTGGTTCTTCTTCCCATTCTCTTTAATACTGCATCTGAACCATGCTGAATCGGAATGTCCAAATAATGACAAACTTTGTTATTTCTTTTTATTGCTTCAATCAACTCATCTGTTACTTCTTCCGGATAACAATACAAAATACGAATCCAATACAATCCTGAAATTGCATTTAATTTATCCAACAATTCCGGCAATGCTTTTCTTCCATACAAATCTTGTCCGTAAAGTGTGGTTTCCTGTGCCACTAAAATAATTTCTTTAACCCCTTGTTCTACCAATGCTTCTGCTTCTTTTACAAGTGCTTCCATAGGAACGCTACGGAAATTACCTCGAATTTTTGGAATAATACAATACGTACAATGTTTATCACAGCCTTCTGCAATTTTTAAATAGGCAAAATGTCCGCCGGTGGTCATAATTCTTTTTTTCCCATACACCGGTTCACGATTAATATCTTCCATATGTTTCAATCCAACATTTTGTCCATCCAGAACTTCTTTTACTGCTTCCACAATCTGATCAATGGCAGTGGTTCCTAGAATACAATCCACTTCAGGAATTTCTGTTTGAATTTCTTCTTTATATCTTTGTGCCAAACATCCTGTTACAATGAGAGCCTTCAAAGTTCCTTCTTTTTTCAATTCCGCCATTTCCAAGATAGTATTGATACTTTCTTCTTTGGCATCCCCAATAAAACAACAAGTATTGACTACAATTACCTCTGCCTCATTTTCATCATCTGTAAAGGAAAACCCTTCCTGGGACAATTGACCTAGCATCATTTCTGTATCTACCAGATTTTTATCACATCCTAAGGATATAAATAATATTTTCATCTTTCATAACCTTTCTATACGATAAGAAAAGAGTCCCTAAGGACTCTTACTTATTCTTCTTCACTTAAGATTTTGATTTCACCTTTGTTTAATTCTTCTACTGCGATAGAAAGCGGTTTGTCTACTGCTGCATATACTAATGGTTCATCTCCGTCAATAATCTGTCTTGCTCTTTTTGCAATTGCCATTACAATAGAATATCTACTGTTAACAACATTAGCTTCTCCTGGTTCTACCTCACTGTTTGCTACTTGAATTAAATCGGAATAAGATGGATGTAACATTATTTTTCTCCTTTCACTAAGCCACTCAGCTCTTCTCTGATATTTTCAATTAATTCTGCAAATTTATTAGGATGATACTGTGCATCAACTTCTTCATGTGTTCTGACAAGCAATTCATGAAGCTCCTTTACACAAGTTTCTAAATCATCATTGATAACAATATAATCGTATTCTTCAATTCCCACAGCCTCTTCATTGGCACGCATAAGTCTTTCCATAATCACAGACTCTGTTTCTGTGCCTCTGCCGACAAGACGCTGATGTAATACTGCAATGCTAGGTGGCATTACAAATAATAAAATAGCATCCGGGAACTTTTCTTTTACTTTCATTGCTCCCTGAATCTCAATTTCTAAAATTACATCTTTCCCCGCCTCTAACTGCTCTTCTACATAGTCCTTTGGAGTTCCGTAATAATTTCCGCAATACTGGGCATATTCAATAAAGCCACTCTGTTTGATTTTATCTTCAAACTGTTCTTTTGTTGCAAAAAAATATTCTCGTCCATGTTCTTCTCCCTCACGTGGTGCTCGGGTAGTCATAGAAATTGACAATGCGTACTGTTCATAATCATGAAGCAGTTTTTTCATCAAAGTCCCTTTTCCCGCACCGGAAAAACCGGAGATTACAATTAAAAGTCCCTTATGTTTCATCCTCTTCTGCCCTTTCTGACTGTACTCGGTTGCCGATAGTCTCCGGAAGCAAAGCTGACAAAACAACCTGATTATCTTCCATTACTAATACTGCCTTTGTTTTACGTCCCTGAGTAGCGTCAATCGCGGTTCCTTTTTCTTTTGCATTCTGAATCAAGCGCTTAATAGGTGCCGATTCAGGACTCACTACTGCAATAATCTTATTTGTATTTACTAAATTACCGAAGCCTATATGAATAAACTGGTTCATATTTCCTCTCTATTCGATATTCTGAATCTGTTCTCTTACTTTTTCAATTTCGGTTTTTAATTCAATAGCACGATTTGAAATTTCAAGATCATTTGCCTTGGAAAGAATTGTATTTGCTTCACGGTTCATTTCCTGAGCAATAAAATCTAACTTTCTTCCCATGCTTCCACCTGCAAGTAAAGTAGCCTTTGTAGTTTCAATATGGCTCTTCAAACGAACAATTTCTTCGTCCACACAAACCTTATCTGCAAAAATAGTCACTTCCATCAACAGACGATTTTCATCTACTTTCACATCTGCCAACAAATCTTTCACTTTATCTTCTAATTTCTGTTTGTACTCTGCAATAATCTGTGGAGAACGTTCCTGAATAAAGTCTACATGAGCTAACATAGCATCAAGTTTAGAAATTAAATCTGTACGAAGATTTTCACCTTCTTTAATTCTGGTTTCTACAAATCCTTCTGCCGCTCCTTTAATTGCTTTTTCCAAGGTCTTCCAAATGCCTTCTTCATCAATGGCAACTTCTTCCATGGTCAAAACTTCCGGATAACGCGACAAGGAAGAAACTCGAATGTCATTATCTAAACCAAATTCTTCTGCCATATCCTTTAAATATTTTAAATACTCAGCTGCAATATCCTTATTATATTTTACACTTACATTATTTTCTGTCATATCTTCGTAAGTGATAAACATATCTACTTTTCCGCGCTGAATATAGTCCTTCAACAAAGCTCTGATAGACGATTCAAAGAAATTCAATTTCTTTGGCATCTTAATATTCACATCCAGATATCTATGATTTACAGATTTCATTTCTACAGTAAATTTACGATCATTTTCACTTACTTCACATCTTCCGAAGCCTGTCATACTTTTAATCATAGTAATCTCCATTCTGCCAATCATTCTTGGCCACACAAACTAAGACAATTTATCGCCTGTGTCTTATTTTCTTCGTCCTAAGCTCTATTCGCGAACTTCTCCTAATTATAATGTATTTGTCAAGCACCGTCAAGAAGTGCAAAAAGAATTTTCTCTCTAACCAAGCTACGCTAAATCTTTTGCTACCATGTATCCTTGAGTAATAGCATCTTTAATGTTACCTACTTTGCAGCCATCACCAATCAAATGATAGGTTACGCCTGCCTCTTTTAACATATCTTCTACAGCACTTTCAATATGATAACCGTTAGCAAATACCAAGGTATCTGCATCTGCAATTACATATTCTTTGCCACCCTGTTCATATTTAATTTCGTTTTCTGTTACTTCGCACACTTTAGCAAGACATTCCATACGAACACCTTTGTCCATAAGTCTTTGTACTACCACACTTCGTCCTGCTCCTGTTTCCGTAAGCATAACTTCCTGTGCCATTTCTAAGATGGTAATATCACGGTTACGTACAAATCTATCGTTTACAATAGGAGCAAGGTAATCTGCTAATTCGCATCCTACGCTGCCTCCACCTATGATAACAATCTTTCTTCCCGGGAATGCTTTTCCTGCTAAGATATCATCTGCTGTCATCCACTGTTTGAAATTAGTGAAGGCACCAATAACATTGGCTTTTGCACCAGTACCTGCAATCACTTCGAAACCTTTAAATTCGTTTTCCAACATTTCCTTGGTTACAGAAGTATTTAAACGAACTTCTACACCAGATTTTTCCAAACGCTTAGCCATATATTTAATTACTTTTGTTAAATCCTGTTTTCCAATTGGTACGGCTGCCAAGCGCGCCAAACCACCAAGTTCACCTTCTGCTTCACAGAGAACTACTTCGTGTCCTTTCTTCTTTGCTACAAAAGCTGCTTCCATACCGGCTACCCCACCACCAATAACAAGAACTTTCTTACTTTCTGCTGCCGGCTGAAGTGTATCTTCATTTTCTAATTCGAAGGATGGGTTAATAGTACATGCTACACGTTTCCCAAACATAATACCATTTAAGCAACGAAGACATCCAATACATGGACGAATTTCCTCTTCTCTTCCTTCGTATACTTTGTTTACAAATTCAGGTTCACAAAGGTTTGCTCTACCCATCATACAAGCATCTGTCATGCCATTGGCAATCATTTCATCTGCAATCCAAGCTTCTGTAATACGTCCTACAGTCGCTACCGGAATGTTTACTTGCTGTTTGATGTAACGGGCAAGCTCTGCATGAGATCCCATTTTGGTTCCTGCTGCAGGAATCGCACTACCACGTTTGATCGTAGTTCCACCGGAAACATGAAGCATATCTGCTCCTGCTTTTTCAAACTGTTTTGCAATATAAGTAGCGTCGTTAATATTCAAACCGCCATCGCTATATTCATCACCGGAGATACGTACATCAATAATAAAGTCTTCCCCACAAACTCTTCTAACTTCTTCAATAACTTCGATAGGAAAACGAAGTCTTCCATTGATATCTCCGCCATATTCATCCGTACGTTTGTTGTAAAGTGGAGATAAGAATCCACCCAATAATCCATGGGCATGAGCTGCGTGGATTTCCACACCGTCACCGCCTGCCTGTTTTACACGTATAGCCGCTTCTCCAAACTGACGGGTAATCGTCTTGATTTCTTCTTTTGTTACCGCTCTTGGAGCTTCTTTGGCATAATAAGGTCCTACGTTGGATGGCGCAATAAGTCTTGGTGTTCCAGGAATAGGGAAGGACATATATGCCGGATGAAACAACTGTGGTAACAAAATAGTTCCGTATTTATGTACTTCATCAAATAATTTTTTCCAACCTTCAATAAAAGAATCGTCATAAATAGACATATCCCCAGGAAGATATACATAAGTTGGCTCTACTGTAACAACTTCAGAAACAATAAGACCAACACCACCCTTAGCTCTGGCACCATAATGCTGAATCAATTCTTCTGTTACATAACCTTTGTTGGCAAGGTTCGTGGAAATTGGCGGCATGAAAATTCTATTCTTTACTTCTCTTTTTCCGATTTTTATTGGTTGAAATAAATGATTATATTTATGCATTTTTATCATTCCTTCTTTCGTTTTACTAAAAATTTACTACATAATAAATTTCATATTTTTTCTTTATGAAACAGGCTGTTGCAAATGGATTGTGTAAGTTTACTGATATCCAAATTGTACGCATCTGTGAGACATTGTGTGCAGATGGTGTACGAAAGCAATCAATAGCTTTTGTACACCCATCGCATACAATGTAACGAGCAGTAAGCGAACAATGGATACAGTAAACTGTAACACCCATTGCAACAGCCCTTTTTTATACATTAAATTTCATTTGCTGCTTTGTATCCTGTACGGATTGCTTCTGCAATGCTTGCTGTTCTTTCGCCGGAACAGTCACCTACATAAACAACCGGTGTTGTAACACCTTCTACATCAAATACATTTTTCTTAGAACCTACAGCCATAACTACCATATCACAATCGATTATGATGTCTTTTTCTTCTTTTGTATCAGTAGCTAAAATCTGTTTTCCATCATTTTCAATGCTGTTAACTTTTGTATTTACATACTGTTTTACGTCATTCTTAGCAAAGTCAGCCATGATGATTGGTAAGATTGTGCTGGATTCGCCATTTGCAATCTTGTCCATCATTTCGATAACAGATACTTTACATCCTTTTTCTACAAGGTATTCTGCTGTTTCTGTACCTACTAAACCACCACCGATAACTGCGCAGTGTCCGGATACTTCTACTTTACCTGCAAGAACATCCCAAGAAGATACTACGTTAGCGGAATCTGTTCCATTGATTGGAAGAACAATATCCTGAGCACCTACTGCTACAATAACTGCATCTGCTGCGTTCATAACTTCTTTGGTTGCTTCTGTATTTAAGTGAACGTTAACACCAAGTCCTGGTAAAATTGCTTCATAATATTCTACAGAACGTAAGATTTCATCTTTACGTGGTGGAACTGCTGCTAAATGAATCTGTCCACCGATTTTATCTGCTTTTTCATAAACGTCAACTTTGTGTCCACGGATAGCTGCTACTCTGGCGGCTTCCAGCCCTGCAATACCTGCACCAACGATAACTACATTTTTCTTTTCGTCTGCTGGTTTGATGAAGATAGTAGATTCATCACCGTTTTCTGCGTTAAGTACACAAGAGATGTAACGACGACCCTGAATAGCGTCTACACAACCTTTGTTACAGTTGAGACATTCACGGATTGGCTCGTCTTTTTCTACTTTTAATGCGATATCGGCATCACACAATAAGGAACGACCGTAACCGATCATATCTGCATCACCGTTTGCAAGGATTTCTTCACCGTTTGCTACCGTAATAACACGTCCTACAGTTGCGATTGGAACGTTAACCACTGCTTTTACTTTTTTTGCTGCGTCTAATGTCCAGTTAATAGGCATGGTTCCCATTGGTGGAATTGTGTCACCCATGTTACCTGTATGGTTCGCCTGTGCAACCTGAATCATGTCTACACCGGCTTTTTCTAATTCTTTTGCAAATTCTACTGCTTCGTCTACTAAAAGACCACCCTTACCACGTAAACTGCCATCTGCATTAATTGTGATCACAGGAAGTTTGTACTCTACCATAAGTGTTGGAGCTGCTTCTTTGATCGCTGCAACAACTTCTAAAGCGTAACGGATGCGGTTTGTTAAATCTCCGCCGTATTCGTCTGTTCTGTGATTTAAAAGAGAAGAACATAAGGAACCTAATAAACGGTCACCATGAACTTCAATTGCATCAATGCCGGCTTCCATCGCTCTTCTTGCACTGTCAGCGATAGCTTGTTTGATCTGGTTTAACTGATCTACACTTGCTTCTGTTACGAAGTGCTGCATATCATGATGTAATTTTGCATAAGCTTCTTTACCTAATTTTCCGGATTCCGCCATTTTAGCGCCGAATGTTTCCATATCACCAGCTGCTTTCGCTTTTTCAGCTTCCATAGCTGCCATTCTGGATGCCATAATCATTTTTCCTACACCTGGAACATCGTATTCCGGGTGGAATAACTGTAATGCTACTTTTGCATCATATGCATGAAGTGTATCTGCTAATTTTTTGTAAGCAGGAATCTGACGATCATCAAATAACTTTGGTGTTGGAGAAGCTGTGTTCACAGGTGCCACGTCACCAATAACGATATAAGAAGATCCCCCTTTTGCTAATCTTTCATAAAATGCGAGACTTCTTTCTCCAATAGATCCGTCACGTTCTTCATAACCTGTTGTTAAAGGTGGAAACATAATACGGTTTTTAAATGTTAAGTTACCCACTTTAAGTGGCTGTAATAATAAAGATTCTTTGCCCATTGCAAACATCCCCCTTCTCTTTTGCTACAATTTATAGATAGCTATATTATACTACTTTTTCCTAAGCTTTGAAACCAAAAGGCAATATTTACTTACGTATTAATGCTCAAAAAATAGGCACGAAAATCATCGTGCCTATCCATTCTTCTTATTATAAAATTATTCTCTGTTTCCTCCCCAGAAAAACAATGCTACTGTTCCCGGTCCTGTATGACTTCCAATGGTCGTTCCCACATCGTTAATTTCTACTTTACCGTTAAGCTTAGGAAAACGACTTTCAATTTTTTCAGCTACTGCCTTTGCGTCTTCCAAACATGCAGAATGGCTGATATAACATTTTCCACTATAGTCAGTACCATCCTGAGCATGCAATTCCATCTGTTCCACGATAGCTTCCATTACTTTCTTCTTGGTACGAATCTTCTGACGTGGAATTAATTTTCCTTCATTATCAACGTTCAACAATGGACAAATATTTAAAATACCACCTACAAAACCTGATGTTTTAGATATACGCCCTCCTTTTACAAAAAAGGTTAAATCAGTAGAGAAAAACCATGCATGTGCATTTAATTTGTTCTCTTCCACCCAAGTATATACTTCATCGATAGATTTTCCCGCATCTCGTAAATCTGCCAACTTATCTACCAAAAGTCCAAAACCTGAAGACGCATTAAGAGAATCCACAATGTAGAGCTTTCTATCGGGATATTTTTCTTCCAACATAGACTTTGCAATCATAGCAGAATTCAAGCTTCCTGAAATACCTGAAGAAAGTGTTACATGAAGGATATCTTTTCCTTCTTTTAAAAATTTTTCAAAATATTCTTCGTATTCTTCTGCATTAATTTGTGATGTTTTGGTATCTGCTCCTTCACTCATGGCACGATAAAAATCCTCAAAGGACATACTTTCGCCTAAATCATCCCTGTAATCTTTACCATCCAATTCATAATGAAAACAAATATAATTAATATCTCTTTTGTTAAAATGTTCTTTTTTTAAATCTGCTGTAGAACAACAACTAAGTACGTAATCATTCATTTCCTTTCTTCCTTCCCTACTATCAATTTCCCTTTTTATTTTTATCCTTCTTATCAAATAAACTCATATTATGCTACAACCATGTAGTTTTCATTACTACATTGTATAGTCTTATCCTTCATTTGTAAAGCAACTATTTTATAAATAGTAAAACAAGTAACTTCAACTGCAACATATTGACCTATATTCCTTTCAGACGGTATAATAACTCGATATTAAATAAATTTCGGAGGCACCTTATGGCATTTGATGGAATTACCATTTCTTGTTTAAAAGAAGAATTAAAATCAGTTCTAATGAACGGACGTATTTATAAAATCGCTCAACCGGAAACGGATGAACTTCTATTGACATTAAAAACCAATCAAGGGCAATATCGACTGGTACTTTCTGCCAGTGCATCCCTTCCTCTAGTTTACTTGACTACCAAAAACAAACCCAGTCCTATGACAGCACCAAACTTTTGCATGCTCTTAAGAAAACATATTCAGAATGGTCGAATTGTAGACATTTCTCAGCCTTCATTAGAGCGAATTTTGGAATTCACCATTGAACATTTGGATGAAATGGGTGATTTATGTCAAAAAAAATTAATTGTAGAATTAATGGGGAAACACAGTAATATTATATTCGTAAATCAAGAGGGGAAAATTATCGACAGTATTAAGCATATTTCTTCTGCTGTAAGTTCCTTAAGAGAGGTTCTACCCGGAAGAGAATATTTCATTCCGGAAACTACTCACAAACTAAACCCACTTACCACTACCAAGGAAGAATTTTTTATCCATGTATATGGGCAAAATACAGAATGCTTTAAAGCTCTTTATACAACCTATGTAGGATTGTCTCCTTTTATATCCAATGAAATTTGCTTCCGAGCCGGCGGTAATTGTGATTTATCTATTGCAGCGCTTTCTGATGATGACAAAGATAATTTGTATCAAAGCTTCGATGGAATGATGAATGATATTAAAACAGCGAACTTCGCTCCAAGAATTTTATACGAAAACGGTATTCCCAAAGAATACGCAGTTTTTAGTATTGGTTCTTATCCCATTAATGATACCAAGGAAATTTCTTCTATATCAGCTCTCTTAGAACAATATTATGAAGAAAAAAATGTAGTAACCCGTATCCGTCAAAAATCCGTAGATTTAAGAAAAATTGTACAGACAGCGTTGGAACGTAACATCAAAAAATACGACTTACAGCTTCGTCAAATGCAGGACACTGAAAAACGAGAAAAATACAAAATATATGGTGAGCTTTTAACTGCCTTTGGTTACGGTGTAGAACCCGGAAGCAAATCTGTTACAGTAAACAATTATTACACTAGCGAAGACGTTACTATTCCTTTGGATCCTCAGCTTAGTGCCATTGAAAATGCAAAAAAATATTATGACAAATACAACAAGCTGAAAAGAACCTACGAAGCGCTTTCTTCACTAACCGTACAAGTTAAAGAAGAAATTGATCACTTGGAATCTGTCAGCAACGCTTTGGATATTGCTTTGAGAGAAGAAGATTTAGTGCAAATCAAAGAAGAATTAATTGAAACCGGCTATATCAAAAGAAAAGGCTCTTCTAAGAAACAACGTTTTACCAGTAAACCTTTCCACTATATCAGTAGCGATGGCTATCACATATATGTAGGTAAAAATAACCTTCAAAACGAAGAACTCACCTTTAAGTTTGCTACCGGAAATGACTGGTGGTTTCATGCCAAAGGAGTACCCGGTTCTCATGTCATCGTAAAATCAGAAGGAGGCGAAATGCCGGATCGTACCTTTGAAGAAGCCGGAAAATTGGCGGCTCATTTTTCAAAACTTCGAGGACAGGAAAAAGTAGAAATAGACTATATTCAGAAAAAACATATCAAAAAACCATCCGGCGGAAAGCCCGGATTTGTGGTATATTATACGAATTACTCGTTAATCATTGATTCAGACATTCGTGATCTTCAGGAAATTGAGGAGTAATACTATGATGCAACACTACACACTCCGTATAGCCACTTTGGACGATGCCCTTGATATCTGGTCTGTGATGGATATCTGTGCAAAACATCTAGAACATAAAGAACAATTTATTCTGGATGATTTGGCATACGTAAAAGATATTTTGTGCGGTCATGGATTCGCCGTCGTTGCCTGCGACAAAACTGATAAAATTGTAGGTAACTTATTGGTAAAGTATCCCGGAATTACAGATGAAAATCTAGGATATGATGTTTTTACAGATGAAAATCTAGGATATGATGTTTTTACAGATTGTCTTCACATTCCATTAACCACAGAGAATTTATCTAAAGTAGTCCACATGGACTCTGCATCAGTCCACCCCAATCATCGAGGACACAATTTGGAACGCTTACTGATTGCCTATGCAGAAACTCTAATTGATATTTCAAAACACAAATACTCTTTTGCTACTGTTGCACCGAATAATTATGCTAGTTTGAAAAGCTTGGAACGAAATGGCTATCAAGTAATGGTCACCAAAGAAAAGTATCATGGTTTGATGAGATCCATTATGATGAAACTCCTGAAAGCATAAAAGCGTCAGACAAAAATGTCTGACGCTTCTTTTTAACCTTCTAAACGATTTCCACACTGCTCACAAAATTTGTGACCTTTTTTTGTTTCTTTTCCACATTTGGAACAGAATATTTTGTCACTAACCTCTACAACATTCGTATCGGATCCTCCGAGAATTTCTCTTTCTTTTTGATATAAAAGATCGATTTCCTTCTTCAAATTTTCAATACTATCGTATTTATCACGAATGTTCTTAATCATTTCATCTATTGATTGTTCAGAATAGTTCTCCGTTTTCCAGTTATGATATACAAAATCAGCCAGTATTGATTTTGATTTTTCGATTTCACTTTCTAAAGTTAAAATCTGAGTTTTAAATTTATTCTCTTCCATAAAGTTAGATGTTTTAACATTAATCTTTGTAATCCCTTTACTAAAGCTTTTCTTAAAATCCATAACCTTATTCTCCTCCATTCAGTGCCCTAAAATATTCATCAATACCATTTGCTATCCCTGTTGCTATTTTTTCCTGATATTCTTCTGTAGCCATCTTTAGATCTTCTTCTTCATTTGTCATATAACCCATTTCAACAATAGAAACCGGAACCTCACACCAATTAATTCCACTCATGGTATCTGTTTCCCATACATATTCCTTTTTGGCACCTGTCGCTTCTACTGTTTCTTCCAAAATCTTTTCTGATAGCAATTTTGATTGTTCATAAATAACCGCACAATAAGGATTCTTCTCCGTAGGACAAATTGTCATCATACCATTTACTGATGATTTTTCAGAACCATTTGCGTGAATACGAACAAATACATCTGCATTCAGATCATTAGCAACCTTAGCACGTTCACTATTACTAATATCAACTTGATGGGTAGTTCTTACCATAACTACTTCATATCCTCTTTCTTTCAGCAGCTGCTCCAATTTAAGAGAAACCATCAAATTCAATTCATATTCTTTTAATCCACTGGCAACACCCTGAGTTCCTGAAGCAACTTTTGCCTTCATTTCCTGAGCTCCCGGACCCACCGGCTCCTTGTCAGAATTTCCTTTTTCCTGATGCCCTGCATCGATAACCACTAAGTAATTCCCTGAAACAGAACCTTTATTTTTTTCCGTTTCACTTACAGTAGACTGCGTATCTTTCATTCCGCTTTCCGGTTCTTCCGGCAAAGTCAACACTTCAATAAACTTATTATTTATAAAGCCTTCCTGTTCCTCAAATAGAATTCTACTCCAATCTTCCTGTTCCTCTAATAAAGTGTATACCGCTCCTATTGGTGCTTGGCCCAGTACCTCTGATTCTTCTATTCCGGGAGATTTTCTTACATTTACTTTATCGGCAATGACGCGAACTGTACTTACCATCTCCTCTTGGTCCGTCTGTTCTAACAAAGCTTCACTTTCTGACTCTTGGAAATTCACACTTTCTGCTTCCTGGCTCTCTTCTGTTGTTGGAGATTCTTCCAAATATTCTAATAGCGCTTCCACTTTCTCCGACTCACCTGTCTTTGTCCTACAACCACTACAAGCTACCATCATTAAAAGCATGACGATTACAACGATATTTCTTTTCATCTCTTTTCACATGCACAATTAATATTGTACATCCTCCTTATTAATAGCGTCTTGAACCAACTGAATATTTTCTTTTAAAACATCTGTTTCCGTATAGGTACGCATCTGCTCTAAAGCAGTTTTCAATACCGGCTTACTAAGAGCCAGGTCATATTCCGATAACACAATGCTGTTAGCGTTAGGGAAAATATCTTGAGTACTCATAATTTCTTGCTCATACGCTTTGATAAAATTAGCATTATCTGATTCTAATTTACTTAAAGGACTTGGAGAAATCCTATCAAAATCATCCGGTGAATATTTTTGTGAAATATTCAAATACCAAACTTTAGAATAAAACCATTGATTCAACATGCTATCTCTAAACTGTCTTCCATGTCTTGCAAAAATTTCATTTCTTGCCAAACGAAGCTCTGCCAAGCTAAGGCCTGCCAAATCATTTTCGTTCACAGCACTCTGACTGGAAAAATCAAGAATATAATCAACATTCATATAGCTGTCTGAAAACGCTCCACTAATATCTGCCTGTGGTACATAGGATTTTCTATAAGAACCACTAAATTCCGTAGATTTGGAGGTTTCCAAAACTACATCTCTAAATTGTGTTACATTGCTTCTGTCGTCTGCTGTATATTTTACTACATAATAATCTTGCTGTTCTCTATAAATACTAATATAAATATCTTCCAAAATCGTTTCCAAATCCTGTACATCAGCAGAATAATACTTACCGGAACATTGTGTAGCCAATTCCTGAAGCTCTGACATATCATATTCTTCTCCGATTCCTATGATAAATACCGGAATCCCCGTATTTTTTGCCATATCAACAACATCATTATAGGTATAACTACTGGAGTTTTCCAAACCATCAGTAAAGGCAATAACACATTTAGCTCCCTCTTGATAGTAGGTCTGGAATAACCCTGCATAAATAGCATCATATAAAGCTGTCATGCCACCTGTGGTGATAGAACTGATTGCATTAGTAACCAAATCTTTCTGGGAAGAAAAATCTTGTTCCAAATATACAAAATCATCAAAAGAAATAACTTCTACTTTATCCCCTTTTGTCATTTCAATCTGATCTACAAAAGCATTGGCTGCATTCTTTGCCTTTTGCATCTTACTGGAAGTATCCATACTGCCACTGGCATCTAATACTAAGTTAACATTAATATTATCTTCATTTAACACCTGATACACATCATCAATGGAAGCATCCATGATATTTCCGTACTGATCAATTTCTGTAATATCAAAATCTGTTTTATCTAACTTAGTAATTGTGTTTCCCGTCATATCCGTTACACTTGCATATAGCGTAATTTCCGGGAATTTAGAATTATCCACCTGACGAACTTCAATATTGATATCCGTTTTTTCTCCGGTATATACCTCTTCGGTCTCTTCAGAAATATCCTCTCCGGAGCTTTGCTTGATAATTTTATCCAAATAATCTTTTATTTTTTTAGAATCTGTGATTTCTAATCCTGTTTCCAAAATTTTCTGTGCTTTTGTAAAATCTTCCAATTCCACATAAGCTTTTGCCATATCGATATAAACGTCTACTGCTTCATCATCCATTTTCAAAGCCGCTTTATAATAACCAATGGCATCTTCATACTCTTTCTGTTCCATATATTCTTCCGCTTTTTTTAGCTGGCCTTCAAAAGTTAAATCCTCTGAATCCTTTGTTTCGGAACGAAAGAACAAAAAACCTGCGGCACATAACAAACCTGCAATTACAAACAGCAACCCTAAGATAATAATTATCTTAGGGAATGCCTTTCCTTGTGACTTCATCGTCTCTGTCTGTTCAACATTCTTAACCACAGGTTGGTTTATTTCTTTGTTATGAGAAGGGGACTGATTCCCTGTAGCATTTCCGCAGGCAGGACAAAATTTAACCCCTTCTTTCAACTGATTTCCACACTTTGAACAAAACATTTTTATCCTCGTCGTATTTTAATAATATAAAATTGCTGTTACATCACTGTCTATTAATACAGCTTCTTTTCCACTGTATAATTTCAATTCCCCACGGTTCTTTTTAAAATTATAATCCTGAAGGAATATAATTTTACCGGATTCATTGGATTCATAAGATGCAACATCATCTGCAATCTTTATATCTTTTCCATTTTTATAAATCTTCAATGTTCCTTCATAGTTTTCACTATCCAAATCTGTTAAATACATAACACCGGTACCATCATCTAAGAATTTTACACTTCCTACAGAAACATCAGAATCAATTTTTGTATCATTAAAGTATAATTCTCCAACAGTACCACCATCTTCTTCCTCTGCTTCTACCAGATAGTAAATACCATCTTCATTACCTAATGCGATTCGGTTAAAGTTTTCTGCAAATACCTCTACATCGCCTTTTCCAAAGTCAACTTTAAATAAGGTATATTCATAAGTGAAATCCTCATCATCCGCATCTTTACGATTACTCAATGCAAAATATACTTCTTGATTCTTTTCATCAAGATAATCCACATAATGTGGTGGCTCATATTCGCTATAATCGATATCTACTTCAACCTCTTTTCCATTGTACACAAGATATGTATTCATGGCTTCGCTAATAATTCTATCGATTTCATTACTAATTTCCCATTCACTCATGTTTACCAATTCTGATAAATTGATTTTTTCAATCTCTTCTTCATTAACTTTATTATAGAAAAATACCGATGTCTGGTAAACAGAATTGTCTCTGAATAAACCTTGGGTATATTTTTCACTTTCTTTCTTTTTAATATCATAACAATACATAGTCTGATATTTTGCATAATCATCATTTTCTTCAAATGATTCTCTAATGTAATCTCTATAAACTTTATTATTGTATTCATCCCATGCAGTATAGTAACTGTCATCAGTAACTACGACTTCTCTTAATCCCCAGAAGCTTTGCTGCATCTCTACTCGCTGATAATCTTCTATGCGTGGTTCGGACATTGCTGCATCTGCCTGTGCATAATCATCATGAATAAAGGTCTCATATCCGGTACCTTCATCCTCTTCCACAAAATAATAAATTACATCCTGTTTATCTGTAACTATAGCTACAGCAGCAAAAACATCAGATTTAATCTTTTCTTTATTTCCGCCTGATATATGATATAAATCATCTTCTTTGAGATAAATAACATCCTTCATATCATCAGAATAATATTCAACTGAAGTTACATCGGAATCTAATTTTTGTTTATCCTCCGGTTTATCCACGCTACAAATGTATAACTGACGATCTTCTGTTGCCATCCATGCCAACTTCTTATTATCAACTGAAACTGCATATCCTAAAACATCCGAAGCTACTTTTTCTTTGTCTTTTAAATCAGAAATATATAAACGTTCATCATCTTTCAAATACACTACTTTGTTATTTTTCAAAATAGAATAAGACGCAATATCTGAATCAATTTTTTGACTTTCTGCTTTTGGATTATTTACCGGTCTATAGTACAAAGTAAAGTATCCATTTTCATAATCCTGTGGGAAAAACATATATTTTCCATCTTCTGAAAATCCTATATCATATTTTAAATATGCGTTAGGACCATAAATTTCTTCTTCATCTTCATAAGCAGAATCACCAATAGAAATACCTTCTTTTTTTACCAATTCCATGATTTCATTATCTTTTAAATACATTAAAGATTCTTTTTTTCCAACATGGGATAAAATAAATGCAAATACACAAATAACTGCAACCACAGCTACTCCCGCTGCTCCCAAAATTATCGGTAACTTAATGGATGGTTTCTTCTTTCCACCTTGGCCAAAAGAAGCTCCACAAGCATAACAAAAAGCATCTTCTTCACCATTTGCCGCACCACATTCATGGCAATATTTCACCTTAGACACAGCCGGCTGAGCTACTACTTCGTTCTTATCTTCTGCCGGTTCTGCTGCCTCTTCTGCAATTGCTTCTTCCACTACTACTTCTGCAACAGGTTCTTCAGCTTCTTCCACTACTACTTCTGCAACAAGTTCTTCAGCTTCTTCCGTTTTTACCTGTTCCATGGTTTCTTTGATTGCAGATTTTTCATAAATGACTGTTTTTTCATCATCTAAATCTCTCTCCACAACCACTGTTTCCTGCGTATTTTGCTCTTCTACTTCTACTTTTACTCCGCATTCCGGACAAAACACAGCACTTTCATCTAATTTTGTTCCACAATTTTCACAAAACATAATTTTCTCCTTTTGTATTTTTATTTAAAATATTGTTTTCCTAACATTGCCCAAGACTCACGGTGTCGATACCAGATAGCCGTAAACTCATCTGCTTCTAACGGACATGGTCTTTTTCCATTTTCAATGGTGACACTTGGCTTATTCAATGATAACTGTACCCAGTCACCAAAACCGCCCAAATTAACATTATATGCTCCTGCAGTATTCACCGGACCATACTTAATCCAATCATCCAATGCATTTGCTAAATCCAATGATGCCTGCGAATTTTCTAAAGAGTTACCTACTACATCGTAGTAAATCAACTGACCTCTAGCATGATAACTTAAAAAGCACTTATAATCATGCTTATATGCCATCTCTACCAACGCCTGACTCTCAGATTCAGATAGCGGATAATCTCCCTTGAAACTGCCATAGGACGGAGCTTTCTTCAAATCAATTGCTGCCCAATCGGCATCAAAATTGTTATTTAGGTCAACTCCCCGGGCATTTGCTTTCCATATTCTCTGATACTCTTCAAAGGTGATTTCTCTGAAATGACCGGAAGCTTCTCTATTATATCCAGCCTTTTTATAATAATCATTCCAATTCATATCCCCATTGGAGTCTTCTTCATAGGCTAGAGTTCCTTTATCCCGTTCGTAGCTTTCATAAATAATATCTGCAAAATAACTATTATTTAGGGCTTCTACTCCCAACTGACTGATCGTAACTCCATCGGGATTGCTCATAGTAACTACATGAATAGCGGTTTTATCAAAAATATCCTGATAAGAAACTCCATCAAAACTACCTTCTTCATAGAAACAAGCATAATACTCCAACATTTTCATTACTAACTGGCTGGTCATATATTCTCTTCCATGAATTCCCGCTTGCATCATAATATGATTTTCTGCTGCCGGATTTCCTAAAATAATCTCATGGATTTCCCGTCCATCCGCACTATAGGCTATCATATTATCCTGCAATCTGTCAGGATACTGATTACATAGAGTATCAATATCCTCCAACATCATCTCGTAAGTATATAATGCTGTCTTGGTTTCTACGATATCTAACTTTTGTTCCACACATTCATAATCAAAGTCTACATCCACGCAATATCTTGCAGACAAATATCCTTCTTCACCACTATCTTTTAATGTTACCTTATAGAATTCCGTTTCATTTACAACTACGGATTCTCCATACCATTTTAAATAGGTTCCCGGCTTCAATTCTACAATAATATCTTCACCAAATCCCGGTGTTTCTCTTAAAGACATACTTTCTACAGGTACACAGACCAACAAATCATAGCTTTCTTCTATGGCCAAAGACTCCTCTTCTTCCCCTTCTTCTGCATTTTGATAAGAACTGTTTTTCCAAAAATCCATGCCATTTTTCTTTAAACCAAACAGCACACCAATAATACCTCCCAAAATACATAAAAGAAGAATTCCAAGAATAATCACTAATGTTTTTTGTCCTTTATCCGACTTTTCCACCTCTATCCTTGGCGTTACCTTGTTACCACAAGAACTGCAAAACTTAGCCCCTTGCTTCAATTCTTTTCCACATTGTTCACACTTCATCACATTTTACCACACTCCTGTTTCCTCTAAAATATGTTGAAAATATTCTGAATAATGATTCAAAATTTCTCCATTTTGTGCTGCTCCTGTTACCTTAAAGGTATCATCAGAATAAACAGAAAACTCGATGGCAAAACTACTACCATCCCTCATTCCCTGATAATAGATATAGACCTGATTATTTTCATCTACATATCCATCCCATGTACCGGGAGACTCTGAAAAAGCATCCAAAATTTCTCCTACCGTCAAAGTTTCTTTTCTTCCATTCAAATAGCCATCTCTGGCAACCATAATCCCCCGTTCTACACGTGGATCTATGGTAACAACTGCTTCTTGTTGTTCTACTTTCTGAAATTCATTGGTTTCTTGTTTGACAGGTTCTTTTTGCAAACCGATATCTTCTACAACAACTACCTTTTCTTCCTTGATAGGATTGGTTTCTTTTTGAGTTTTCTCTGTTTTACTTTTTTTAACTTCTACCTCTTCCTGATCCTTGCTGTCATCAAAATCATTGCTTTTGGCTGGTTCTTCTATAAATATTTCTTTTACCTCGTTAATATAAAAATCTATCTTATCACTATTCATGCGATATATAATTCCTACACCAACAACCACCAAAAGACATATAATCAAAATAATCAATATTTTTTTCACCAATCGATAAACACGATCTGTAATTTCTGACATTCCTTTGGAGAAACGACTCTGCCAAGAACTATACAGTTCTTTATATAATTCCTCCATACTTTGGTACCTGTCTTTTGCATAAACCGATAACCCTTTTTCAATGGTTTCTGCAATATATTTAGGCACCTTAGGTTCTAAATTTAATATCGGTACCAACTTATCTTGTTGTACTCTCTCGGCAGCTTCAGCAGGCATCTTTCCGGTAATCATTCGATATAAAACCGCACATACACTATAGACATCTATAAATGCTCCCTGCTCGCCATTTCTGGAATACTGTTCAATAGGTGCGTATCCATGTTTTAACACCACTGTCATACTTTGATCTGTTTCTTGCTCAAAGTATCTTGCAGCACCAAAATCAATTAATTTAACATTCCCGTTTTTATCCAACATAATATTGTCTGGACTAATATCTCGATGTAATAATTTTTTCTTATGGATTACTGCTAATGACTTTATCACCGGTTCTATTAGCTGTAATGCTTCTTCTACAGGTACTTTCCCGCCTCTTTTGGCTAAAAATTTTTTCAGAGAAACACCATCGATATATTCCATTACAATATATGCAGTATCATTTTCATAGAAAAAATCTTTTACTGATACAATACCTGTTAATTCAAAAAACTGTGATAACGCGGCAGCCTCTTTCACATATTTTTTTAATCCTTGTTTAAAAACGCTCTCATCATCACTCAAAGATGTAAGAATTTTATTTCCGTCTGTTTTTGTTACATCTCGATTGACCAAATATCCGGGATAGTATTCTTTAATTGCAACTTTGGTCTCCATATTAATATCCCATGCCAAGTATGTAATACCAAATCCACCTTCACCAATTGTTTTACCGATTTCATACTTATTATTCAATAAGGTTCCCGGTGCCAACACCCATTTAGGAGGATGATGCTGATGAAACAAGAAACCACACTTAGAACAAGGTTCTTCCGGTTTTGAAATCACTTCAAAACATCCATAACATCTTTTCATATTCTTCCTCATTAGAAATATATACCATTCTTTTCACAGGACTATTCTATCGTTGCATAAGCAATTCCTGCAAAACTCTTTTCTATATATACACCATTGGATAATTGATAAAAATCTTCTGTTTCTCCAATGATTTCGTATGTTTTATCCGTATATACTTTTCCTTTGTACGCTGCATCCATTTTAGGCACATTACGATAACATAAGGTTTTTGATATTTTTATTTTCCCTGAAACATCCTGAATTTCATTTTCACTGAGAACATCTCCTACGTAGCGATAACCATATTCGTATACATTCTGTTGTTCTCCCAGGTTTTCAGTTTTTACATTTCCTAAAACATCATATTCTTTTCTGCTTATAACAATTCCATCCGCGTTGTGTCTGGTTTTCATTGTTATCTTTCCGTTGGCATCATATTCTGTCTGAATGTAATAAACAATCTTATTACGATCATTATAGGTAATATGTTTTATTTCATTTCCGTTGGCATCGTATTCTGTTTCATTCCACTCTACTACCTTATTACGTTCATTGTATCGAACCATTTTAGCCACTGTACCATCTGTATTATAGATGGTTTCAACCTTGCTTTTTAACTTGCCTTTGTTGTTATAACCGCCGTCAGATATCTTTCTTCCCTGGCTGTCATACTCGGTTTTTGTACTCCAAACAAGCTTGCCTTTACTGTCGTAATCTTCACAAATAATCTGCTTCCCAAATTCATTATAACCATACTGATGTGTGGCTGATAATTTATCATTATTACTATATTCTAACGAACACACCAAATTACCCAATTCATCATAAACATATTCGTACTTAGTAGTAACTTTTCCACTCTCATCATACACTACACTGTTTGTTTTTCTTCCCTTGGTATCATATTGATTTTCTTCACAACCTGTGTACTCATAATTATCATTATATTTTTGCTGTACTAATAAATTCCCAAAGTCATCATACTGCTGACTAATATTACAATCTCCCCAAGTGGACGTAATACTTACTAATACCACATTATTTTTAATATAACTAATTCGATCTGCAATTCGATCCGAGGATACTTTCTGCAAACCTTCTTCCAAGATTGCCAATGCTCCAATATAATCTCCTTGCTTCAAATAAATATCAGCACCATTTAAATAAAGTTGTTCTGAACTTTCTTCGTCCTTCATACTTTCATATTTTTCTTTTGCGTCTTCTAATTTACCGTCCGCAATCAGCTTCTCGATTTCATCCAACTGTTCTTCCAAGGATAATTCTTCTACTGCTTCTACCTCTTCCGATTCTACCTTATCCTTCTTTTCCGAAAACAAAGTAAAATTCTTCGTTCCAAAAATTAAGATTGCCAAAAAAGCCAAGCCCAGCACAATCAATAAACAAAGTAATAGAATTACTACTTTCAAACTGTTTTTCTTTTTTTCTTTTTTTTTTGGAGTTTGCACGGGTTCACAAACTACCTCTTGCACCTTTTTCTCCTGGTTAGAAGTCTGTTCTTTTTTTAATCTGTTACCACATTTCACGCAAAACACAGATGAATCTGACACTTTTGCACCACATTTTGTACAAAACATCTTATTTTCCCCCTTTACACTAAAACCACAAACATCACGCTTTGCGAGTTTGCCCTGGCACACGAGCATAAGCAAAATTGAGATATAACTATATCCTCTCAACTTATGCCTTCTATACATACAAAAAACCGACAGTAAGTTCTACACTCACATGTCGGTTCTTATTACCTCAAGTTATCACACAACTATCCTTTGTAGAATTCTTATCAAAAAGATTCTCTCTATGTAACAACCAATATATGTTAGCCACATACTAATTGTCTCAATTTCATTATGTACAACTTATACTATAAAATAAATAGCTTTTTTTGTCAAATATTGTCACTTTTATATCAACAAACAACTGTTGCCATATTTTCTTTTTACTAAAACATTTCGTGATTTCAAATTATTTCTTCTTCACTTCATATTCTTTTGTAAGCTTTCTAACAATACCCACGCAAGGAATCAAAGCAATCAAGTTAGGAAGAACCATAAGTCCGTTAAACATATCAGACATGTTCCATACCAAATCTACTTTTAAAGTAGCACCAACTGCAACACAGATAACAACGATTATTGCATATGCCTTTACTGCTTTTTCTCCAAATAAAGAACGCACATTTACTTCACCAAAATAGTACCAACCAACGATAGTTGTGAAGGCAAAGAATAACATACAGAATGCAATAAATACATTTCCTACATTTCCAAGAGAAGCATTAAATGCAGATTGTGCAAGCGCTGCTGCTGTTTCTCCATTTGTGTAAAGACCACTGGAGATAATAACTAATGCTGTACAAGTAAGAACCACAAAAGTATCAATGAAAACACCCATAAATGCTACAATCCCCTGTTCGCTAGGATGCGCTACATCTGCTGTTGCATGTGCATGTGGTGTGGAACCCATACCGGCTTCGTTGGAAAATAAACCTCTGGCAACACCAAAACGGATTGCTTTCTGAACAGTTACACCAAGTAAACCACCACCTACAGCCTGTGGACTGAAAGCACCTACAAAAATATCACGAACAGCCTGTACAAGACCAGCCGGATTCATAACTAAAATAACGATACATCCAAGTACATAAAGGATTGCCATGATAGGAACAATCTTTTCTGTAAATCTGGCAATACGTTTGATACCACCGATAAAAATGATACCTGCAACAATGGCAATACCAATTCCTGTTACTACTGGAGAAAGTCCAAATGCATTTTTAAAAGAAGCTCCGATGGAGTTTGCCTGAACCATATTTCCCATAAATCCTAATGCAAGGATAACTGCCACTGAGAAAAAGGTTGCAAGGAATTTACCAAATCCACCTTTGAAAACATGTTTGATGTAATAAACAGGACCACCTACTACGGTTCCGTTCTTTTCTTCACGTGTTACCTGGGCCATAACTGCTTCGGCATAAATCGTTGCCATTCCGAAAAATGCACTTAACCACATCCAGAAAATCGCACCGGGACCACCGGCTGCAATAGCGGTTGCCGCACCGGCAATATTACCTGTACCAACCTGAGCTGCGATAGCTGTTGTTAATGCCTGGAAAGAACTAAGACCGTTTCCTTCGTTCTTGCCATGAAGAGAAAAGTTACCGAACAACATTTTACAACCTTCCGCGAATTTACGAACCTGCACAAATTTTAAACTAAATGTATAAAAGATACCGGTTCCGCAAAGTAAGAATAACAATGCAAAATCCCAAAGAAAGCTGTTGACGGTCGCTACTACCTGTTCAATGACTACTGTTACATTTTCCATATTTTCCTCCACGCCTTTTAAGGCTAACCTATTTTTTACACAGAGGCATATTTTTCCTTCATAATGATATTTACTTATTTTGTTTTGTCCTTTTACAAAAAAGAAAAAGGTCCAAAGATCATCTCTTTGAACCTACGCTTCTATTTCCATTTAAGAAAAATAATTGCAAAAATAAACAATAACTTTCTTTTTCCATCTGTAAATATCAACGCTGTCCTTTGGCCTGAGAGATTCGCGGTTTCCCACTTTCACCTTCGGCACTCGTTAATCGAGATTCTCCAGCGCGCCATCCAACTACAGTCCTATTTTCGTAAATTCAAATATCTGCGTATGCCTTAATACACAGCTTTTTCACTTCCGAAAATCCCTGAGAGTATTACTCCTTCGGTGGGCATGTGCCACTTTCCTGTAGCCTTCGATTGGCCTCTTATGTAATTGTATACAATAATACACGTGTGTACCTTGTATGTCAATAAAAGGATTGTATTTTTTCAAATACAATCCCCTTATACTTTTCCCTTATATCGCAATATTTTGTAATTGCCTTATTACATCATTTCTATTCTTTGACATCTTCTATCATTACTTATTCTCCAAGCGTTTGCTTAATTCCCTAAGTGTAATTTCGTATCCCGCTTTTTCGTAAGTCAGATACTCACCATCCATCTCTTTTCCACATAATTTACTTGCCAAATCCTGTAAAAAGAATGGGTTTTTGATTAGCATTGGTCCGGTCAAATGAGTACCATAGAAATTACGGTAAACCATTCCTTCTGTTTTTCCTTTGCCTTCATTACCAAGCCCCATCTTCACTTGAAATAATGGAGAGGCAATGCCTTTGATGGTACTGCATTTATTTACAAAGCCAACTAAAGCTTTGTCACCACTCACCATATCGGAAACTGTGCTACTATTTTCTCCATCCTGTATTAGTGAAAAAATGGCATCCGCCGTATTTCTTACTCTTTCCTGCTCTGTTACTGTAAAATCAAATAAACCTAAACCGGCATGCGCTTTTCCCTTAGCATCGATAATTTTCTTCCCTAGAATTTCAAAAGAATTCCCTGTCATGAAAAGGAATTTACCTGCTTCTACATATGCCTTAACATCATCCACATATTTTTTCAAATGTTCCATAACATATTTCTGGTTACTTTCTGTACCGGAACCAATATAAATGAAATCATAATCCAATATTTTTAGTTCATCCCCTACAGATAACGTATCCACTTCACAGGCAACATCATTTTTTTCTAACATTCTCTTTAAGGCAGCCACGTTAGCATATTCCCCATAAAGATTCATAATATCATGATATAAATGTAAAATTTTCATCTTCTATCTTCCAGATGCTATTCGTAAAACGCATCTTTGTACTCCTTTCCCATTTGACTACATGTTCTCCCAAACCAAACTAATATAGGAGATTGTTTGTCAAATCACCTTAGTCCACACTCACTCTGGTAAGGAACTTATCCTTGTCAGAGAAACAAGTGATAACATAGATTTTTTCTTTTCTTTCATTGTTCAGTGCATTTACCGCTTCTTCTACGGTAGGCACAATTTTTATTTTCTCTACAGGAATGTCCGTATAAGAAAAGCGAACTGCCAAATCATTACTGTAAGTCCCTGCTAAAATAATCTGTTTTACATTTTCGCTGCCAAGTAAGTGGAAATCAATATCCCATAACCAGGATACATCGCTGGTAAAATATTTTCTGCTAACTGCATCTACAATAATTACCACATCACAGCCTTCTTTGTCTGCTGCCGCAATACGCAAAGACTGGTTATAAGAAATACTGTTTTCATGTTTGGATGTAAGCAGAGTTCCTTTTCGATTTCCCAAAGAGAAGGTCACTACTCGTCCATTTTTTAACACATAATTATTAATATGAGGAATGATATCTTTTCCTTCGATTCCTACTAAAGAAGCTACGGTAAAAGCTGCTAAAATATTGTAAATGTTGTAAAGAGATTTTAAGGCTAAGGTAATCTCATATTCTCCATTAATGGTTGCCACACCGGCATCCAAATCGGCATCTGTAACCGTATAAACCGTATCGTTACGTTTATGTCCGCAAGCTGCACATTCATAATGACCGATGTGATTGTAATGATATTTGCTGTAAGTCATAGGCTGCTTACAGTTCGGGCAGTAGATACCATCGTGGTAAACACCATCGAATTCTGTGGTGTCCGTGCTTAAGTCTCCTGCTCCAAACCAGATGACATTGTCTTTTCCATATCCAAAGCAGGATACCAATGGATCGTCTGCATTTAAAATTAACTGTGTTTCCGGATGAATGCTGTCTAAAAGTGCATTGTAAACCCATTCCGGATGGCCATTTCTGGTTAACTGGTCACGATAAAGGTTGGTAATTACATAATGGGTTGGTTTGATATAACGGAAAGTATATCTGGCAAAACGTTCGTCACTTTCGATTAACAAAATATCTGCCTTTACTTTTCCTGAAAAAGAGGCCGAATTCAACACCAAAGTAGTTACTCCTTCGATCTGATTAGAGCCTTCTTTGTTCCAAGCTACCTTCTTCCCATTTTCCATTAAAATATGGGCTATCATTTCTACGGTCGAAGTCTTTCCATTACTGCCGGTTACTGCAATAATATATTTAGGAAGGGAAACGCGGTCCAAAATATCCGGACAAATCTTCAACGCAATTTTCCCCGGAAGAGAGCTTCCCTTTCCTACGATTTTCCCAATGATTCTTAAAACCTTACATACAATTATGGTAAATAAAACTTTCATTTGTTTCCTCCACAAACAAACAAACTGTGTTAAAACAGTCTTCTACTATTCAGAGCCAGACTCTGAATAACAAACACATTTTAACACAGTTTAAACCAATTTTATATCTTTTTATTCCAGATATTTCTATTACACTCTAAGAAATAATTGCCACTACCTGTGGTGGAATTAGTACTCTTCCGGGATGATAAGGGACGCAATGATATATACTAACAATCCACCTCCGGAAAGGGATGCTAATACCCATACCAGGCGAATCAATGTTGGATCAATGTTGAAATAATTTCCAATCCCTCCACAAACTCCACATATCATTCTATTATCTACGGATCTAAATAATTTTTTCTGTTCCATATTCCTCTCTCTTTTTCTACTTTATCCTTTGTTTATTTTTACAGATTGTTTGGAAATTCTATCTGAATTTGTCCCATTCCACATTCTGCTTCAATTAATTTTGATCCACCATTTTTTACCTGTGTTTCCTGTCCCAAACCGGAATAAGTTTCATTTTCCAGTACAATTTCACCAACACCGCATTCCAAATGGTAGTTATAATCATTTTTCGTACCTTCACATACCACTTTCATAGCACCAACGGCACATTCCAAATCCAGGTTTGGACCTTCGTAGTAGCCAATGTTCATTTCTCCGGCATTAATCTGTAATTCCGCCTTGTTGTTAACTGTCAGCTGCTGAATATTCACAGAAGCATTGCCCATATCAAGGTCCACATGATCTGCTACTATATTATCTGCTGTTACCACTCCGTTGGCAACCTCGATTTCAATCTCTCTCATAACACCTACCGGAAGATAAATTTCTAATTCCAAGTGGTCTTTTAAGGAAATGTCTTCTTCTATTGTTAACGTATTATCTCTTACTTTAGCAATTGCCTTTCCCCTATTAGAAGAATAACTTATCTCCTTGGTATCTTCAACAGTAAAAAAAGTAATGTCGGCATTTTGCACCTCGACTTCCAAGCGGCTGATTCCCTCAGAGCTATATTTTCCCTCAGTTATGGAACTTTCATGTGCAAAACCATGATTATCATATCTATGATGATTGTCATCAAACTCATCTAAAAATTCATCCCTGATTTCATTTCTGATGACTCCCGATACTTCCACTTGATTTGGTGAAATATAAATACCCATCTGTTCCAAATCCTTAAGCCGAGCTCCCATAACCAACCCGATTACAACAGCCAAAACACCAATACCACAGGTTATGGCTGCCAGCATCAGGCTTATCTTTGTAAAACTTTTCATTTCCCTGCACCTGCCTTTCTAAATGGAGCTTTTACCAATCTTACGATACCTCGAATCACCACCGGAATCACTTTTACAGCCAGGGAAATCATAAACCAAGATACCACAATTCCCAGAGCTAACAAAAGAAGTCCCACTCCAACTGCCAAAACCGCAACGGAAGGTATGAAAATCATCTTCGCAATTCCTGCCACCACAATGGCAAGTCCTGCAAAAGCAATGGCAAAGCCGGAAATACCAATGGCCACAACGATACTTACAACCACTGCTAAAATAGCAATGATAATGGAAAAGATAACTGCTACTGCTGCAATTCCTAACGGAATCACCACCGGTCCGGCAATCAATATGATTAGAACAATAGCAATGATTTTCCAAATGTTTGTATTCTTAGCTTTTGTTTTTTTCTTGTCTCCTGTACCCGCTTCCCTTTCCGCTTCGTATACGGAATCTTTCCATTCTGCATTATCTTCCTTATAGGCTGCTGTCATTTCCTGTCGGTTCTGAAAACGAGCATCTTCATATCCCTGTTCGGAATATTCCGCATACTCTCCGGCATATCCTGCTCTTATTTTAGCTGCTACTTCCTCCGGACTTCCTAATTCTCTGATAACATCTGCTTCATTTTCTATGCCTGCATCATCAAAATAATCCGAATAATATAACAGGGCTTCCTCTCTTTCTTCTTTTGGAAGAACCAAAAGAAGCTGTTCTAAACGTTCTAAATACTCCTTACGATTCATAGTCTCCTCCTCATGAATGATTCTTTTCTTCCAAAAAACCTGATATTTTTGAAGCATAAATCTTCCATTCCATCTTATATAAATTAAGCTGAGCAGTTCCCGCTTCTGTTATCCTATAATATCTGCGGTTTCTTCCTGCAAATTCCTGATCATAAGTATCCAAACACCCATCCTTTTGTAAACGACGAAGTACAGGATACAAGGTGGATTCCGAAACTTCCAAGACTTGCCTAACATCCTGTGTAATTTTATATCCGTAGGTCCCCTCCGTTTCTCCGGATACGGCTGCCAGTACAATGGCATCCAGTAGGGCTGCTCCCGTGTTAAATACCATAAGAACCTCCTTTTTTATTATGTTCCAAATAATATATGTAAAATATATTATCTTATATTGTGCAATATTATATGTTGTATAGTATTGTATATATTCATATCTTACGCCATATACTATAGGCAGTCAAGACTCCTTTCATTAATTTAATATTTTCTTAAGAATTCAAAGGTATCTCTGATATCAAAATTACATTTGCTTAATGCAGGTAATCGTGATATAAAAAATAGGATTATTCTATAATAAGGATGTACAACGAAAAATGAATTTACGCACTATTTTTAAAGATAAACAGGAACGACAGGCCTATTCCTACATCCTCAGTCTGACGATCCCTATGATTATACAGAATCTCTTCAACTCTGCCGTCAATTCCGCTGATGTACTTATGTTGAATTTTGTTGGACAGGATGCTATTTCTGCCGTTTCTCTGGCAACACAGTATTCGAATATTTTAATCAACATATATATGGGCTTAGGATCCGGTGTGGCTATGCTTTGTTCCCAGTATTGGGGAAAAAAGATATTAAGGTAATTACCAAGATACAAGGAATTGGTTTAAGATTTACTCTTATTTCTTCTCTGCTATTCGCCATTCCATCTTTGCTCTGCCCGGAATTGATGATGAGCCTCTACACCAATGACGCTCACTTAATCGAACTGGGGGCAGACTATTTACGTATGGTAGGAATCAGTCATGTATTCTGGGGAATCTCAGAAACCTTCATTTATACTATGCGTAGTATCGAAAAAGTAACTCTATGCAGTTATATCAATATTTTTGCCTTACTTTTAAATGTTGGCTTAAACGCTGTATTTATTTATGGTCTGTTTGGAGCTCCCCGATTGGGAGTCATCGGTGTGGCATTGGCTACCACCATTTCCAGAATTGTACAATTTATCATTTGTTTAGCGGTTTCCCACTTTTCGAAAGACATAAAACTTCAGCTTGGACCTGTTTTTGAAAAAAATCCCGTTCTTCTACAGGATTTTATTCGATTATCTTTCCCGGCTCTGTTAAATTCTCTGATTTGGAGCACCGCATTTTCTATGTACACTGCCATTATGGGACATTTAAGTTCCGATGTAGTTGCCGCCAACTCCGTAGTAAGCGTTGTACGTAACTTCGGCGCTGTATCCTGTTATGCGGTAGCCGGTTCTGCCGGTATCTATATTGGAAAATCCATTGGAGCCGGAAAAATGGAAGAAGCAAATGCAAATTTTAAACGAGCCATGGTCTTAATGTTTGCTACGGGACTTGTGGGTGGATTGCTTATCTTTATCTCCATCCCCTTTGTCTTACAGGTGGCTTCCTTATCCGAAACCGCCATGGGCTATCTGAAATTTATGCTATACGTCAACTGTATTTATGTTATGGGAGGTGCCGTCAACAGTACCATGATTTGTGGTATTTTCCGTTCCGGGGGAGATAGTAAGTTTGGTATGATTTGTGATTTCATTGATATGTGGATTTATGCCGTACCATTAGGATTTATTTCTGCTTTTGTATTAAAGCTTCCTCCTATGGCAGTCTATGTATTGCTTTGTACCGATGAGTTCGTGAAATGGCCATGGGTTTTTAAACACTATAAAAGCGGAAAATGGATGAAAAATATTACAAGAGATTTTGAGTAACTAAAGGAAGCTGTTGCAATGGCAACAGCTTCTATTTTTTACTTAAGAATACTTTCTTGCTTAATATTTCTTCCACGGCACGGAGGTTCAGGTCGGAGTGTTCTACTTCGCGTGAGAAACGGTAGACGAGTTCTGTCATTTCTTCTAAATCGAGAGTTTTCTCATTCTTAATCCAGCGTGCCATCCAGATTTCCCAAATCATCCATGTACAGTATACGGCTAATTGGGCTTTGGCATAAATTTCGCCATCGTATACCGCTCCCGGGAAATAGGTGAATAGGAAATATACTAAGAGCTGTTCTAAGTGGATATCCATGTTAATGGACTGTCGCTTGGTATGGATGTCTTCCTGAGTATTGCAATGTTCTGTGGCATTCTCTTCTTCATGGTGATAATTGCTTGTTTCTACCGCTATTTGCGATTGTAGATATTCTTGGAATTCTTTTTTTATCGTATGATATTTTTCTTTGTCCTGATATAACAAATCCTCGGTTTCCTGTAACAAAATTCCCCATTCCTGTTTTAACAATTCCAATTCAAATAAATGTTGGAACATAGTGTGGGCAAAATTGAATTCTTTTTCTTTGTTGGTTATTTTTTGCTGGTAGTTTTGTGCAAACTGCATGGCTTTTTTTGTGGTATACTTTGCAATAACATCCGAACAGGAAAACATTTCCTGACGATTCATGCAGCCCTGCATATCATGAGCCATACCAAGTACCAATAAGATTCTATCTACGATGCTAAGTTCACGATTCTGCAAGATGGTAATCATCTCTTTTCTGGCATCTTCTAAAATGGAATAGAAAAATGGATCAAAGTCTTCATATTCTTCGTCTCCCTCTTCCTCATAGCTTATAAACTGCACCGGTTCCATACGGTTCATTAAAATTCTGGCTACTTCCGGACAAGAGATGGATAAAGTAATCTCCCTTACCCCTTCAAACTCTTCTGTATGGCGTGGATACTCTCTGCAAGTCTTACAAAATCCTCCTTCTCCCTGGCTTAAGTATAAATCGCAAAGATTTCTATCATTTAAAAAGGCACAACGTTTTTCTTTGTCCTGTTTAAAGGTTCCTCGAAACCAATTCACAGAACGCCACATACGTTTTCGAAAATTACCTTTTATCTTGGTATATTTTTTCAAAGTGTCTCTATCAATCACAATCTGCCATCCTGCACAACAAGTGTCTTCGCATTGGTCAGCAATACATTCAAAATCTTTATAATAATCCGGTTTGGTGTATAACATAGCAAGTTCATCCTTTTGTTAAATATCGTGTTTATTCCTTGGCATTATTCTAGGCATGAAACAATAATCATCTCATTGTCCGCCTTATATCTCATTATATCGTAATCAACAACCTATTTTCCATCTTTTTATTTTTGTACTTTAACACAATTGTTACCTGGTATTCCTATCTATTTTTATAGGTATTTTCCCTTGACGTTTTTTTACTGCGACCTATACAATAAAAACAGTGAAACGAAGAAAAAATTATTTTCTATGAATTAACACAAAAGAAAAAGAGGTTTTAAGAATGAATGATGTAAAAACAAATCCTTTGGGTAGTGCACCTATTGGCAAATTAATGGTTAAATTTGCCGTTCCAAGTATCATTGCCATGTTAGTAGGGGCTCTTTATAATATCGTAGACCAGTTATTCATCGGTCACGCTGTAGGAACTCTTGGGAATGCAGCTACCAACGTAGCTTTCCCATTTACCACCTCCTGTCTGGCGCTGGCTCTGCTCTTTGGCATTGGTGGTGCTTCCTGCTTCAACTTAAATCTTGGCCGTGGAAATAAAGAAGGTGCTCCTTATTTCGTAGGAAATGCCATTACTATGTTAATTGTCAGTGGTACCTTCCTTCTTATGGTTGCAGAACTTTTCTTAGAACCATTGCTTCTTATGTTTGGTTCTCCACTGGATGTACTCCCTTACGCAATTCCATACGTTAGAATCACTGCTATTGGCTTCCCTTGTCTTTTACTTGGTACCGGTGGCGGTCACTTAATGCGTGCCGACGGAAGTCCAAAAATGACCATGATTTCTAATATTACCGGCGCTGTGATTAACGTAGTATTAGATGCTTTGTTTGTATTGGTATTCCACTGGGGTATGGAAGGGGCAGCTCTTGCAACCATCGTTGGACAAGCTGCATCTGCCGGTATTGTACTGAACTACTTACGTCATTTTAAAACCGTAGAATTAAACAAAAAACATTTTATTCCTAATTTCAAATATCTGAAGGATATTGCCGCTATTGGTATGGCATCCTTCTTCAACCAGTTGGCTATGATGGTAGTACAGATTGCTTTAAACAATTCCTTAAAATACTATGGTGCTCTCTCTGTATACGGAGCCTCAATTCCTATTGCTTGCGCCGGAATTGTTATGAAAGTAAATCAGATTTTCTTCTCTATCATTATCGGTATTGCCCAGGGAAGTCAGCCGGTAGAAAGTTTCAACTACGGTGCCGGCAATTACAAACGTGTACGTGATGCTTTTAAACTGGCTACCATTACAGGTTGTGCTATTTCCTTCTGTTCCTTCATCCTCTTCCAGACTATGCCAAGACAGTTATTGGGATTGTTTGGTAACGGAACTCCTGAATATTTTGAATTCGGAACAAAAGCATTCCGTATCATGTTATTCTTCACCTGGTTTAATGCCCTGCAGCCAATTACATCAACCTTCTTTACCTCCATTGGTAAATCCATCAAAGGGGTATTCTTATCCATGACAAGACAGATTCTGTTCTTGTTACCATTGGTTTTAATCTTACCAAAATTCATTGGTGTGGAAGGTGTTCTCTATGCAGGACCTGTTGCAGACTTCTGTGCAGGTATCTGTGCGATTGCCATGGCTGTGGCTGAATTTAAAAAAATGGGAAAATAAATTTTATAAAACTGTTTTTATCTGCTTGCCAAATTTCAAACTTTTGTTTATAATACAAAAGTTTGAGCAAGGAGGAGCAATGAGATGAAAACAACAAATGACAACAACAAATTGGCCATTCAAATGCTGATTGCCATGGTTTCCGGCATTCTCGTAGGATTATTATTTATGGCCGTTCGACAATATTTAGGAGCTGACAGTGCAATTTGGACTCGCATCAATAATATCTTATTTCAGGATATAACCGTAGCCGGTGCCGAAAGTTCCATCGGTCTGTTTTATATCGGAGGCCAGTTATTTATCCGAGCACTGCAATTAATTATCGTTCCTATGGTATTTTGCTCTGTGGTTATGGCCATTAGCGAAATTACAGAAGCTTCTACCCTGGGTCGTGTATCTGCCAAAACCATTGGTTGGTTTATGATGACCAGCTCAATTGCTTTATTAGCTGCAAGCGCCATCGGATTATTATTTTTCCGTTCCGGATTATTTAATGTACACATTGAAGGCGTAAAAGCAAGTACCGGTTCTACCGCTTCCAATCCTTTATTGGTTATTTTAAATATTATTCCCAGCAACATCGGTGCAACGATGAGTGTTAATAACGCAGTTCTTGGTGTTGTTTTTATTTCTGTCGTAGTAGGACTTAGCATGAATAAACTTGGACTTCACAAAGAAAGCGTTATCTATCGTTTCTGTAACGAAGTAAGCCAGATTGTAGTAACTTTCTTAAGTTTCGCAGTTACAAAGTTTGGTCCTATTGCAATCTTTATGTTACTTTGTCGAACCTTTGCAACTTATGGTATTGATTATCTCAGACCGGCTTTGGCATATTGCTTACTTACAATCGCTATTTTGTTATGCTATATGTTCGTCGGTTATCCTCTTTACATTAGCCTTATTTGCAAACTGAATCCCTATACCTTTATTAAAAAGATTTTTAAAGTAATTGTTTTTGGTTTCTCTACCTCTTCCAGTGCGGCTACCTTGCCACTGAATCTGGAAACAACTACGGAAGAACTGGGTGTTGACCGTCAGATTGCATCCTTTGTCCTTCCATTGGGAATGACCATTAACATGGATGGTACCGCTATTATGCAGGTAGTAGCTACTCTGTTTATCGCAGGTTGCGGTGGATATGACGTTACTATTTTCCAGTTAATCATCATCATGGTTTTGGCATTAATCGCCTCCATGGGAACTCCGGCTGCACCAGGCGCAGGAGCTGTGATTTTATTTACCATCCTTTCCGGTGTAGGATTTACAAATGAACAAGCCTTGATTGCTTATACTTTAATCCTTGCAATCAATCGACCTATCGAAATGTTAGTGACTTCTCTTAACTGTGTTGGTGACTCCTTAACATCTATCGCAGTTGGAAAAAGCGAAGGTAAATTGGATATGGATATTTATAATAAATAAAATAGTTAGACTTAATTTCAGAGCATTCATGCTTTGAAAAAAGGAGAATTTGTCATGATAAAAGTTCTTTTCGTATGTCATGGAAATATTTGTAGAAGTACCATGGCGCAAAGCGTTTTTGCTCACATGGTTAGACAAAAAGGCTTAGAAGACGTATTTGAAATAGACTCTGCTGCCACCAGCAGAGAAGAAATTGGAAACACTCCACACTATGGCACTGTAAGAAAATTACAGCAGGTAGGAATTCCTGTAGTTCCACACCGTGCCAGACAAATGACAAAAAAAGATTATGAATATTATGATTATCTGATTGGAATGGATACTGCAAATATTCGTAATATGAACAACATTGCCGGTAACGATAAAGATGGAAAAATCTATAAAATGCTCTCCTTCGCAGGTAGCGGACGTGACGTGGCAGATCCTTGGTATACCGGGGATTTTGATGCTACTTATCGAGATGTTGTTGAGGGGTGTGAAGGGTTCTTGAATAAAGTGCTAGATTAAAAATAAAGCTAGTGAGGTTCTTGGCTAAACCAAGAAAGTTCACTAGCTTTTCTTAATTTGCTTAATATGTAATTAAATAAGGTTCTATTCAATATCCAATCCAAATCTGTATATCTCGTTCATCTTGGCTTGCGCCTGTTCCGCTTCTTTTTTCTGAATGATAGCATTTCTATCACTTAGGATTGCAAGCATTTCGTCCACAATCTCTACTTCGGGCAAATAGGAATAATGAGATAAATAACCAATCATTCTTGTTGCCGTATAATCCGTATTCAGATTTCTGGTAACGAGATCACATAAATTCTGCGGATATCCGCGATTCAGCATCATCTCATAAAGTTGCATACTGATTTCTGTTCTTGGTTTCATATATTCCCCCTGGATTACGCTTACTTATTAATTACTTATAATTTTACTCTCTCCACTTCTATAGTCAATCTCTATTCCCAGTTACACATTGAAACAATACACACAGAACTGAATTCCTGTTCCTCTATCTTCTGCAGAATATGCTTCCATTAACACACCGGATGCCACCCTGATAGTTTCACCATTCCAATCTGCCCACGTTCTTCTGTTGGCATGGTATCCTTAGATACATTAGCGAAGGCTACGCCACATCTGCCCAAATAATCTAAATTAGAATACTTTTCAAAGGTTTGAGTTCTTTTTTCTTCTTCTGAAAAAAATGGGATGTTGGAGTTCATTACAACGTATGGTTCGCCAGTGTAGTCTGGATAGACGATTTCTGACGTATGGTTGGTATATCGACTTATATAAAATACTACTATTATTGTCGCTATTAAAAATGTAATTATAAGAGCTGTGTTTGACTTTGGTTTGGTTTTCTTGTTATATGTCCGGACCATTTTAAGATTACTCTTCCTTGATATTTTTTACTATTTAATAATATATAAATCCCATAAAAAAAGCTGGTATCATCCAGCCATTCTTCTAACTTTTATTAAGTAAGTAAAACTCCTTTGCCATACATTTACAGCATATGTTGCCGTGGCAAACCATGAGCACTTTTATCTTTTCTTTCATAGGTTCTCAAATCCTTTCAAAAGCCCGTAAATACTGGGTTTGTGGGGGTTTTGTTGTTTTTTCTATTTTCTCATTTCTTATCAAAATAGAGCGTATTTTCTCGGTCAAGTGGTATATAAATTGGTATATTTTTTTAAATTTATACCAGTAAATTTGACTGGTATAAATTTTCGTGACACCGCATAAACACTGGCTTTGCTACACGTTTCATGGCAAATTAACACACCAAAAACGCCTATTTTGAAGCCAGAAAAGCATGAATTTATACCACGTTTTTCCCACATATAGCAACTTGCTTTTTTACACTTCCTTTGTTTTTAAGTAATCAAGCCTCTCCATCTCTGCAATTGCATCCTCCGATTTGATGTGCGTATAGGTATCAAGTGTCACAGAAATATCTCTGTGTCCCATGATATACTGCAATACCTTTGGATTCATTCCCGACTTCGCCATATTGGTACAAAACGTATGTCTACACACATGTGGCATAATCTTCGGCAACTGCACTCGATAAGTCTTATTATACTTTGCAACAGAAAGCTGAAAGTATTTCTCCCAATGCAATGCTACCCTTGGTTTACCGTTCTTGTCTAAAAATAGAAATCCTGAGTACCCATCTATAATCGGCTCAATCTTTGGCGTTGGACGTAGCTTTATAACTCGCTTAAATGCATCCATAACATCCGGTGTCATTGGAACTTCTCGAACACCATTCTCGGTTTTCGTTTTCTCACAGATATACTTCATATCACTGGTGCGCTGAAGCTGATGATTGACCTTGATAACTTTCTTTCTAAAATCAATATCTTTAATCGTCAAACCACAAAACTCACTGATACGAAGTCCTGTCTTGAACAAGATATAAAACGCATCATAGTACTGGCTATAATGGTCATCCTCCAAAATGAACTGAAGGAACTTTCTCTCCTGTTCTCTTGTGAGTGCATCCCTTTTGACACTGTCATTCACAACTACCGTGTGAAGCTCGAACTGAAAAGGATTCTTGACTATCATATCATCATCTGCCGCCATCTGAAATGCCGGACGAAGAACACCTCGCACTGTATGAATTGTGCTATAGCCTCTGCCATCCTCCTGCATCTTAATCAGAAAAATCTTTGCATCCGATGTTTTGATACTCGCAATCTTCCTTTGTCCGAAAGGTTCTTTCGCCAAGATATTTTGCACAAATTTGTACCCGGTCTGAGTGCTGTGTTTTACTCCGGTTTTTGTCATTAGATACTTCTCTACTAACTCACAAACCGTAATATCCTCACAACAGATTTCTAGTCTCAGTTTTTTCTCAATCTCCTTGATTTTCTCTCTCAAGGATTTGTCTTTTCGCTTTCCCGCCGGCATAGGGTCCGAAGCAGTAAGTCTCCAACTGTAAACCGTTTTCCTCTGACCAAATGGGATTGTATAACGATACGCATAACGGCCATCGTCTAACTGATTCTCTCCCATCTGAAGTGCTCTACCTTTATTGTCACGTCTCTTTGCATTACTCATAATCATTCTCCTTTCAAAGAGCTGTGACATGGCTTAGTGTTAATATATCACAAACCCTTCGTTTTTTCTATATTGCTTCCAATGTATCTACGAATTTCTCAAATTTCTCTCTTTTAATCTGAACACGATTCCCATTCCAAAGAAGGTAATCTGCGTTCTTGTTCTCATTGATGAGTCTACGCAATTTATGCTCACCGATTCGAAAATAAGCTGCTGCTTCCTCCACTGTTAAAGTGTACTTCTCCCACAAAGGAACATTCTGACTATGCTTCATCTACATCCACGCCCCTTTCTTTCAATTTTCGTTGCAAGGCTATTACCTGATCCATTGTTTCATCCATCTTTTCAAAGTATCTGCATGAACCAACTTCATCCCCTTTTGCTTCTGCCAAATCTGATTTCGCATCATAGTAGCTTGCCTTTACATTCAGATAGCGATAACGAAGCAAATCATATTCCAACTGAAGTGCTGCATATTTTTTCTTCAATTCAATCAATCCATCCCTCGCTTCTGTCTCTTCTTTAGGCGGATACGGATAGGGCTTTAATCTGATAGGATAGATGGAACGCAAATCCTCTATGACTGCCTTAAACTTCTCCTCGTCCAAATAGAACTTCCAACCAAAGCTTTTGACAATTCCATCTTCATCCTCCAAGGCTCGCGTCATCTGATACCGGGCAGTCGCCTCCGGTAATCCCAACTCCTGCATCAAATACTCTTTGATTTCCTCTTTTTCCTTGCCCTC
>JAFYWF010000059.1 GCA_017558145.1 Lachnospiraceae bacterium | reverse complement strand
CTTCGTCGTCCAATCTACAAACAGACAGCTGCTTACGGACACTTCGGACGTAATGACTTAAATCTTCCATGGGAAGCACTTGATAAAGTTGAAGATTTAAAAAAATACTTATAATTAATAGTGTATAAGATTCCCCCTTCGTTGAAAAACGAAGGGGGTTTTTGTGTGTTAATAGGAATGTTGGAAAAAGATAGAATTAAATCCTGTAACTTGTAAAAAGAACTTTTGTTCTTTATAATAGTAAACAAATGAATTTATAAGGAGTAGTTTCATGGCATTTGCACACTTACATGTCCACACAGAATATAGTTTGTTGGATGGTTCGAATAAGATAAAAGAATATGTAAAAAGAGTCAAAGAGCTGGGCATGGACAGTGCTGCGATTACGGACCATGGTGTTATGTACGGTATTATTGATTTTTATCGTGCAGCGAAAGCAGAGGGAATCAAACCTATCATTGGTTGTGAAGTTTATGTGGCTCCTAATTCTCGTTTTGATAAAGAGTTAACCGGTGGTGATGACAGATATTACCATCTTGTTTTATTGGCTGAAAACAATGTTGGTTATGCCAATTTGATGAAAATTGTCAGCAAAGGTTTTACAGAAGGATATTATTATAAACCTCGTGTAGATATGGAAATTTTAAACCAATATCATGAGGGAATTATTGCGCTTTCTGCTTGTCTTGCAGGGGAAGTGGCAAGGTATATTCAAAAAGGATTATACGAGGAAGCTAAAAAATCCGCATTGAAATATCAGGCATGTTTTGGAAAAGAAAATTATTTCTTGGAATTACAGGATCATGGTATGCCAGAACAGGCAACTGTAAATCAGGCTCTTCTTCGTATGAGTAGAGAACTGGATATTCCATTGGTAGCTACCAATGACGTACACTATACTTACGCTGATGATGAGAAATCGCATGATATTTTATTATGCATTCAAACAGGGAAAAAGCTTTCGGATGAAAACAGAATGCGCTATGAAGGCGGCCAATACTTCGTAAAAAGTGAAGAGGAGATGAAAGGCCTTTTCCCTTATGCATGGGAAGCGATAGAAAATACCCAGACTATTGCGGATAGATGTAATGTGGATATTGAATTTGGAGTGACAAAGTTACCACATTTTGAAGTGCCTGTTGGTTTTACATCAGAAACATATTTGTCAAAGTTATGTTTTGATGGATTGAAGGAACGCTATGGTTCTAATGGTACATTTGCAAATGAAGATGATTATATGCACAGAAAAGCTGGAGATACCGGTCAGACACTGAAAGAACGTTTGGATTACGAGCTTGGTGTTATTAAGCGCATGGGCTATGTAGATTATTTCTTAATCGTATGGGATTTCATTAATTATGCTAGAAGAAATGGAATTCCGGTAGGACCGGGACGAGGTTCTGCGGCAGGAAGTATTGTGGCTTACTGTCTACATATTACCAATATTGATCCTATCAAATATTCGTTGCTGTTTGAACGTTTCTTAAATCCGGAACGTGTATCCATGCCAGATATTGATATTGACTTTTGCTTTGAAAGAAGACAGGAAGTGATTGACTATGTTGGGGAAAAATATGGAGCTGATAAAGTAGTACAGATTGTAACCTTCGGTACTATGGCTGCGAAAGGGGTTATTCGAGATGTAGGTCGTGTGATGGATTTACCATATGCCTATGTAGATGGAATTTCGAAGATGATTCCAAACGAATTAAACATTACTATTGAAAAAGCCTTAGTAATGAATCCGGAATTTAAACAGCTTTATGATAGTGATGAGCAGGTGCAATATTTAATTGACATGTGTAAACGTTTGGAAGGATTGCCAAGACATACATCCATGCATGCTGCTGGGGTTGTTATTTGTCCAAAAGCTGCAGATGAATTTGTGCCTTTGTCAAGAGGTAGTGATGGTTCTATTACTACCCAGTTTACCATGACAACATTAGAAGAATTGGGTCTTTTGAAAATGGACTTTTTGGGCCTTCGTACTCTAACGGTAATTCAGAATGCAGTGAATAATATAAAAAAAGAACATGGCATTAGCATTGATGTAGATGCTATTGATTATGATGATAAAGCGGTATTGGCTTCTATTGGAACCGGTAGAACGGATGGGATATTCCAGTTAGAAAGTGGTGGCATGAAAAACTTCATGAAGGAGTTGAAACCACAGAATTTAGAAGATATTATTGCGGGAATCTCTCTCTATCGTCCGGGACCAATGGATTTTATTCCTAAATATATAAAAGGAAAAGATAATCATCAAGCGATCACTTACTCTTGTCCACAGTTGGAACCCATTCTTTCTGCTACCTATGGATGTATTGTGTATCAGGAACAGGTTATGCAGATTGTACGAGATTTGGGTGGTTATACTTTGGGACGAAGTGACTTAGTTCGAAGAGCCATGAGTAAGAAGAAGCAGGCGGTTATGGAAAAAGAGCGTGCGAACTTTATCTATGGTAATGAGGAAGAGAATGTTCCAGGATGTGTGGCTATTGGAATTACAGAAGATGTGGCAAGTCAGATCTATAATGACATGATGGATTTTGCTAAGTATGCTTTTAATAAATCTCACGCGGCGTGTTATGCAGTAGTAGCGTATCAGACTGCATACCTAAAACACTATTATCCGGTAGAATTTATGGCAGCTTTAATGACTTCAGTTATTGATAATCCTGGAAAAGTTTCGGAATACATTCTGAGTTGTCGTCAAATGGGAATCGAAATTTTACCACCAGACGTAAACAAGGGAGAGGCAGGATTTTCGGTGGCAGGAGGAGCCATTCGTTATGCTCTTACAGCCATAAAAGGGGTAGGACGACCTGTAATTGATTCTATTGTAAAGGAAAGAACCAATAGAGGTAATTTTACCAATCTGCAAGATTTTATTACCAGGGATGAAGATGGAAATATTAATAAACGAGTCATAGAAAACTTCATCAAGGCTGGTGCTTTTGATAGTTTTGGTGGTACTCGTAAACAGTTTATGAGTGTCTATGTGCAGATTATGGACCATGTTCATCAGGACAAGAAAAATAACATGGCGGGACAGATGTCTCTGTTTGATCTTGTATCAGAAGAGAATAAGAATGAATTTGATTTAAAGCTTCCTAATGTGGGAGAATATTCCAAGGAAATGAAACTTAGTTTTGAAAAGGAAGTATTAGGAATTTATGTTAGTGGACATCCTTTGGAAGAACACGAAGCTTTGTGGAAAAAACATATTACCAATCGAACTTCCGATTTTATATGGGATGAAGAAGAACATGCAATTCATGTAGAAGATGGTAGAAAAGTTACCATAGGTGGTATGATTACGGATAAAAAAATCAAATATACTAAAACAAATCAGGTCATGGCTTTTTTTAATTTAGAAGATTTGGTTGGAACGGTAGAAGTTGTTGTGTTCCCGAAAACTTATGAGAAATGTAACGATAATTTGGTGGAAGATAATAAAGTATTTGTTACTGGTCGAGTTCAGGCAGATGATGAAAAAGATGGGAAATTGATTTGTGAATCTATTGTAAGTTTTGACCAGGTTCCTAAAAAATTGTGGATTAAGTTTGCTACTAAAGAGAATTACATGGAAAAAGAAGAAAAGTTAATGCAAATTTTAGGAGAATCAGAAGGGAATGATAGTGTGATTATCTACATTGAAAATCCAAAAGCTAAGAAGGAGTTGCCACGAAACAGGAATGTATCTGCTGATCGAAAATTGGTAGAGTTATTGGGTGCGGAATTTGGAGAAGGAAACGTAGTTGTAGTTGTGTAAAGAGTTGTTTCCACACATAGCTAATGGCGAATGTATTTTTCTAAAGTAAAAATGGAATAATTAGGGCAATGCGTGGTCGGATATTGACGATGCTTGCTTCTATAGAAATAGGTTGAAAAGCATTTTGAAAAAGGGTAAAATAAAGACTGCAATTAAAGAAAAGAGATTTATGTTTCCCAGGAAACGAAAGTGATAAAAACCAAGGTTCATGGAGGAGAATATGGCACAGGAAATGAAAACGATTGGTGTACTTACCAGTGGTGGAGATGCACCCGGAATGAATGCTGTAGTACGTGCGGTAGTACGTAAAGCATTGATGAACGGAGTTGCCGTAAAGGGAATAAAAAAAGGCTATCAGGGACTGTTAAATGAAGAAATTATAGATATGAAAGCCACTAGTGTTTCAGACATTATTCAAAAAGGCGGGACGATACTTGGAACTGCAAGATGCAAAGAATTTACTACTGAGGAAGGCCAAAAATTGGGTGCTGATATTTGCAGAAAGCATGGTATTGACGGTATTGTAGTAGTAGGAGGAGATGGCTCTTATAAAGGGGCAGCAGCTTTGGCAAGACAAGGAATTAATACAGTGGGAGTACCGGGAACGATTGATTTGGATATCTCCAGTACTGAGTATACCATTGGTTTTGATACTGCAGTAAATACGGCCATGGAAGCGATTGATAAAATCAGAGATACTTCATCTTCTCATGAAAGATGCAGTATCATAGAAGTTATGGGAAGAAATGCAGGATATCTTGCTCTTTGGTGTGGTATTGCTAATGGTGCCGAAGATATTCTTCTTCCGGAAAAATATGATTATAATGAACAAAGTATTATTAATAATATTATCCGTAATAGAAAACGTGGTAAAACTCATCATTTGATTATTAATGCAGAAGGCATTGGACATTCGACTTCAATGGCTAGAAGAATCGAAGCAGCTACCGGTATTGAAACCAGAGCAACTATATTAGGATATATGCAGCGTGGTGGAAGTCCTACTTGTAAGGATCGATATTTTGCATCTATTATGGGAGCTTATGCGGCAGATTTGTTGTGCCAAGGTAAAAGCAATCGTGTCGTATGTTATCAGAAGGGTGAATTTGTAGATCATGATATTCAGGAAGCTTTGGCTATGACAAAACAGATATCCGAGTATGAATATGAGGTAAGCAGATTGCTCTCAGGGAATGTGTGAATAAAAGCGGCTGACTTTATGTCGGTCGCTTTTGAAATAAAAGAAGAAAGAAAAGAAATATATGAAAAAAGAAAATATAATGGATAAAGTAAAGGGATCCTATGTTCATTTGATTGCGATAGGATTTGCATTATTAATTTTATTGGGAGCAGCCTTGCTTACTTTACCGATTGCAACGAAATCGGGTCAGGGTATGAAATTTATAGATGCTCTGTTTACCGCGACCTCAGCTACTTGTGTAACAGGTTTGATAATAGCAGATACATATACAAACTGGACTCTTTTTGGGCAGATTGTGATTCTTACTTTAATACAAATTGGAGGATTGGGCTTTATTACCATCGGTGTATATATTGCTGTTCTTCTAAAAAAGAAAATAGGATTATGGGGTAGAGAAGCTATTCATGAAAGTGTGAGCACCATGGAAAGTGCGGGTAGTGTCAAAATGACCAAAAAAATTATCAAAGGAACACTTTTAATAGAGGCTATAGCTGCGGTTCTCATTGCATGCAGGTTTGTTCCTATTTTAGGCTGGGTTGAAGGGATATATTATGGTATCTTTCACGCCATATCCGGTTTTTGTAATGCGGGATTTGATTTGATGGGGAGGTGGGAAGCGTATTCTTCTTTGTGCCTTTTTCAGGGAGATATCTTACTAAATGTAGTAATTATGTCCTTGATTGTTTTAGGTGGTCTTGGATTTATTGTGTGGGATGACTTGGTACGACATAAATGGCATTGGAAACGATATATGTTACATACCAAAATGGTACTGACCATTACCACGATATTAATTTTTGGCGGTGCATTCCTGTTTTTCCTTTTTGAAAGAAATAATGTATTTGCCGGTATGTCAGTAAAAGATACTATTCTTTGTTCTTTGTTTGCGGCAGTAACTCCAAGAACGGCAGGATTTAATACGGTAGATTTGGCGGCTATGACAGATGGAAGTAAACTGTTAACAACCATTTTAATGTTTATTGGAGGAAGTCCTGGATCAACAGCAGGTGGAACTAAAACTACTACTGTGATGGTAATGTTATTGTCCGCAGTTGCTATGATTCGAAGTAGTTATGGAACCAACGTGTTTGGAAGACGACTGGAACAGGAAGTGATACATAAAGCCAGTACGGTATTTTTCATTAATTTGAGTATGGGCTTGATTGCAATCATGATTATTTTGGGAATACAGCCGTTGGACTTTATGGATGTATGTTTGGAAGTGTTTTCTGCCATAGGTACGGTAGGAATGTCAACGGGAATTACCAGACAGTTAAATGATATTTCAAAAATACTTATTATTCTGTTAATGTATTGCGGACGTTTAGGAAGTTTTTCTTTTGTTTTGATTTTCGCGCAAAAGAAAAAAGTACCACCGATTTTAAATCCGGAAGAAAAAATGTTAGTAGGATAAAGAAAAATAGTTTAGGGAGATAGAGAAAGTTATGAAATCAGTATTAATTATAGGCTTAGGAAGATTTGGGCATCATTTAGCAATGAAAATGTTAGAGTTACATAATGATGTTATGATTGTAGATAGTGATGAAACAAAAGTGGCAGATTTGGTACCTTATGCTACCAGTACCAAAATAGGAGATTGTACCAATCCTGAAGTGTTACGAGGGTTGGGAGTTGCTAATTTTGATATTGTTTTTGTGTGTATTGGAACTAATTTCCAAAGTAGTTTGGAAATTACCAGTCTAGCAAAGGAAATGGGAGCGAAGAGGGTTGTTAGTAAAGCAACCAGAGATATCCAAGCTAAGTTTTTACTTAGAAATGGTGCAGATGAGGTTATTTATCCGGAAAAAGATATTGCAGAAGAAGGTGCAGTAAGATATAGCATGGATAACATTTTCGATTATATAGAAATGGCAGATGGTTATGGTATTTATGAAATCACACCAATTCCAATATGGTGTGGAAAAAGTATCCGTGAATCCAACATTGCAGCGACTCATCGTATCTCTATTTTAGGGATTAAGAAGGAAGATGGAACTACTAATATTATGCCAAGACCGGATTATGTTATTAATGCAGAGGAGCACCTGATTGTATTAGCTAATCATAATGAATTAATGCCTCTTCTGAAAAAATATAAATAGCTCTTGTACGTAAAAATAAATAGAGGTGAAAATTTGATTACAGCAGCAAATAATTCCAAAGTGAAAAAATTAGTTTTATTGATGCAAAAGGCGAAAGCTAGAAGAGAGCAGGATGTTTTTGTTACAGAAGGCATAAAAATGTTTATGGAAGCTAATCTGGAGATGATAACAGAAGTTTATGTTTCCGAAAGTTTTTATGAGAAGAAAATAGCAAGAGAAAAGATCGAGCAATGTCATTATGAAGTGCTTTCTGATGAGTTGTTTAAAAAAGTATCAGATACACAAACACCGCAGGGCATAATGTGTGTAATGAAGCAGTATCATTATAAATTGGAGGATTTATTTCGAAAAAAAAATCCAATGTTCCTTATATTAGAAGACATTCAGGATCCGGGGAATTTAGGAACCATGGTACGTACTGCAGAAGGTGCCGGTGTGGATGGTATTATTATGTCCAAAAATACAGTAGATATATATAATCCGAAGACGATACGATCTACCATGGGATCTATTTACCGAATGCCATTTTTATATACTGATGATTTAATTGCAGTGATGAAGCAACTTAAGGAAAAGGGTATAAAATTGTATGCGGCTCATTTGCAAGGTGAAAAATTCTACCATCAGTTGGATTTTTCTGGTGGTACGGCTTTTCTTATTGGTAATGAAGGAAATGGATTGAAAGATGAAACAGCAAAAGCTGCAGATGTTTATATGAAAATTCCAATGCAAGGACAGGTGGAATCATTGAATGCTGCAGTGGCTTCTGTGATTTTAATGTACGAAGCAGCAAGACAGAGAATGCTGTAAATCTAATAAATAGAGAAGAAATTTGAAGAAGATTTGTGGCAATTCTTGAAGTGTCATAATGAAGATGACAAGGAGAAGAAAAATGAAAATCGGATTTATTGGTGGCGGCAATATGGCAGGTGCTATTATTGGCGGAATGGTAGAAAAAAAAGTGTATGAAGGAAGTCAGATTGCTGCTTCCGGAAAAGATATGATGAGTCTGGAAAATTTAAATCGAAAATATGGGATTGAAATAACAGACGATAATAAAGTAATTATGGATGACTGTGATGTAATCTTCTTATCTGTAAAACCTCAGGTACTTCCTGAGGTAATTGCACAGATAGCACCTTGGGTAAAAGAAGGTCAATTGTTTGTTAGCATTGCTGCAGGAAAAACGATTGCGTGGATTGAACAGGGGTTCAAGAAAGAGATAAAGTTAGTTCGTGTAATGCCCAATACACCGGCATTGGTGGGAGAAGGCTGTTCCGGTTTTTGTGCAAATAAAAATGTTGTGGAAGAAGAGTTACAGATTGTAAAACAAATTTTAGATTGTTGTGGGACCTCTTATCAGGTTCCGGAACATTTGATGGATGTTGTGGGTGCGGCATCCGGTAGTGGACCGGCTTTTGTTTTTATGTTTATGGAAGCTATGGCAGATGCAGCAGTAGCAGGAGGCATGCCAAGGGATTTAGCGTATAAAATAGTGGCTCAGACTGTTCTTGGTAGTGGTAAGTTGATGTTGGAGAGCGGAAAACATCCGGGAATGTTAAAGGATATGGTTTGTTCTCCGGGTGGAACAACCATTTGTGGAGTCAAAGTGTTGGAAGAGCAGGGCATGCGTGGTGCAATTATGAACGCATTAGACAGTTGTATTGAAAAATCTAAGAAATTGTAATTGTATTATGCCACAAAAATAAATGAGGTAAGGAAGGTTTTCTAGACAAATCCCCGAAAAAATGGGGCTTTCTTGACAAAAATAATATAGTTTGTTAGGATAGACCACGTAACAAAATTAACAAATTTGTAACATTTGGAGGTTTGAATGGAAGCAAAATGCAGAGAAAGCCTGCGGAAAATAGTTGCTTGTGTGTTAGGGATAGTCGTATTTTTTGGTGTATTTTCTAATGAAGTTTTAGCAACAAATTTGACTGCAATAATGAGCTTAAATGCAGGTGCAGCGAAAGTGATTGATTCCATTGACGATATGTCTATGGAAGAGGTAACTAAGCTTGCTACTTCAGATGACGAAGAAGAAGCAAAAGAGAAAGAAAAATATAACATGGTCATGGCCAAGGTTAGTGAATCGATGAATATTCGTGAGCTGCCTGATTCTAGTTCTGAAAAAGTGGGACTTTTGTATGCTGATTGTGGCGGAACCATTTTAGAAGAAGGTGATGGCTGGACAAAAATTCAATCGGGAAATCTGATTGGTTGGGCAAAGAATGAATATTTGGTTTTTGGTGAAGATGCTTATAATCTTGCCCAGGAAGTAGGCATCAATCAGGCTACGGTGTGTGCCAATAATTTACGTATGAGAAAAGAACCTACAACGGAATCCGGAATATGGAAAGTTGTAGATAATGGTGAAGTATTTCAGGCTGTAGATGAATATACTACAGAAGAATGGATTGCTGTAGAATATGGAGGAGCTTTGGGATACATTTCTGCTGAGTATGTCACTATGGAGTTTACGATCGACCATGGAGAAACTTTAGAGGAAATTAAGAAACGAGAAGAGAAAGAAAGAAAAGAACTTCAGAAAGTAATTGTCAGTGAAGGAACGTCTCATATTGGGACCACAGACGAAATGCTTTTGGCAGCGTTGATACAGTGTGAAGCAGCAAATCAACCATATGAAGGACAGGTGGCAGTAGGAGCGGTAGTAGTGAACCGTGTAAATAGTTCTGCATATCCGAATACGATTGCAGGAGTTATTTATGCGTCAGGACAGTTTACGCCAACTAAATCCGGCCGTGTGGAAACGTTAGCGGTGAAGGGAGTCAAGGATTCCTGTGTTCAAGCAGCGAGAGCGGCAATGGCAGGAGAGTCGCCGGTTGGAGGTGCATTGCATTTCAGACGTGTAGGAAATCGCGAAGGAATTGTGATTGGAGATCATGTTTTCTGGTAAGAAACAAAGAGTACATAAGAAATGACATTTTATTAAGTGATAATAAGATGTCATTTTTTTTATGTGGGGGCATAATCTAAGCTAACATAGAATTTAATTGATTAAAGTGTGAAATTATAGTATATTAAAGAATATCAGTGTAAAGACTGAGAATCCTATGAAGTAAGGAGGTTTTTATGGATCCTGTTTATGTATGGCTGGTGGCCTTAGTAGCGTTTGTTATCATTGAAATCGCCACCATGGGACTTACTACTATTTGGTTTGCAGGAGGAGCTTTTATAGCATTGTTTTTAGCTTTGGTTCATGTTTCTGTTTATGTACAAATAGGAGTGTTTCTTGTAGTATCCATTGTTCTTCTTATTTGTACCCGACCATTGGCTGTAAAGTTTTTTAATCAGAAAACTACCAAAACGAATGTGGACAGTATAATAGGAAAACAGGCCATTGTTTTGGTCGAAATTAATAACCTGATGGAAACGGGGCAGGTTATGTTAAATGGCATGGAATGGAGTGCCAGAACTTATGAGGAAGGAAAAATTATTTCTGCAGGAGCAGTAGTAGAAGTGAAGGAAATTCAAGGAGTGAAATTAATAGTAATAGAAAAGGTAAAGGAGTAGGAGAGTATGGGATTTGTAGTAATTATTTTGTTATTTTTAGTAGTAATCGTAGTATTGGCATCTTGTATTAAGATTGTACCTCAGGCACATGCATATGTATTGGAACGTTTGGGAGCTTATCAGGAAACTTGGACAGTAGGTTTACATTTTAAAGTTCCGTTTATTGATAAGGTAGCAAGGAGAGTTTTATTAAAAGAACAGGTAGTAGATTTTGCACCACAGCCGGTAATTACCAAAGATAATGTAACTATGAGAATTGATACTGTTGTATTTTTTCAGATTACAGATCCAAAGTTATATGCTTATGGTGTAGAAAATCCAATTATGGCCATTGAAAATTTAACAGCAACTACGCTGCGTAATATTATTGGTGAATTGGAATTAGACCAAACATTGACTAGTAGAGAAACAATCAACACAAAGATGAGAGCTTCTTTGGATGTTGCAACAGATCCTTGGGGAATCAAGGTAAACCGTGTAGAGTTAAAGAATATCATTCCACCAGCTGAAATTCAGAACGCTATGGAAAAACAGATGAAGGCAGAACGTGAGAGACGTGAGGCAGTAACTCGTGCAGAAGGGGAAAAGAAAGCCAGCATTACGGTAGCAGAAGGTCAGAAAGAAGCAGCAATTTTAGAGGCAGAAGCAGCCAAGGCAGCAGCAATTCTTCGTGCAGAAGCGGAAAAAGAAAGTCTGATTCGCAAAGCAGAAGGAGAAGCTATGGCGATTTTAAAAGTGCAACAGGCAACAGCAGATGGTTTGAAAATGATTAAAGAAGCCGGTATGGATGAAGCGGTTTTAAAATTGAAAAGTTTAGAAGCGTTTGAAAAGGCAGCAGATGGTCAGGCAACTAAAATTATTATTCCCTCCGATCTTCAGGGGATTGCAGGATTAGCAACTGGAATTAAAGAAGTGTTGACTAAGTAAAAAAAGAAACTGAAAAGTTAGAAAATACGAGAAATAAAAGGCGGTAAACGATATGAACTTGAAAGACAGACATTTTTTGAAATTATTGGATTATACTCCGGAAGAAATATTGTATTTGTTGGATTTAGCAGCAGAATTAAAAGAAAAGAAGAAAAAAGGTATTCCGGTAGATGTTCTTCGTGGCAAAAATGTGGCTCTTATTTTTGAAAAGACAAGTACACGTACGAGATGTGCTTTTGAAGTAGCTGCCCATGACTTGGGTATGGGGACTACTTACTTAGATCCCAGTGGTTCTCAGATTGGAGCCAAAGAAAGTATTGCAGATACTGCACGAGTATTAGGAAGAATGTATGAAGGAATCGAATACCGTGGATTTGGTCAGGAGTTAGTAGAGGAATTGGCTCACCATGCAGGTGTTCCGGTTTGGAATGGTCTTACTGATGAGTTTCATCCGACACAGATGTTAGCAGATCTTTTGACTATTAGAGAACATTTGGGCAAATTAAAAGGAGTTCGCCTTGTGTATATGGGAGATGCCAGATTTAATATGGGTAATTCCTGGATGGTAACTTGTGCTAAAATGGGAATGCATTTTACAGCTTGTGCACCTAAAAAATATTTCCCGGATCCTGCTTTAGTGGCACAGTGTGAAGCCATTGCAAAAGAAACCGGTGGTAGCATTACTTTAGAAGATGATGTTACAAAAGGAACCACAGAGAAAGATGTTGTTTATACTGATGTTTGGGTATCCATGGGGGAACCGGCGGAAGTTTGGGAAGAAAGAATTTGGGAATTATCTCCTTATCAGGTAAATAGTACTGTTATGAAAAATGCCGGGGAAGAAGCTATTTTTATGCATTGCTTACCAGCCTTTCATGATTTGAATACAAGTACAGGAAGAAAAATTTCAAAGCAGTTTGGAATTAATGAAATGGAAGTAACTGATGAGGTGTTCGAATCTAAAGCATCTGTTGTATTTGATGAAGCTGAAAATAGAATGCATACTATTAAGGCTGTTATGGCAGCCACTTTAGGAGCAGAGTTTTAAGGCGTAGATAAAAAGATTAGTGTTTTAAGAAAGATGTTAAAAAAATGCAAGCAGATGATAACTATGGGTTTGACATCTTGGATGTAAAGATAATAAAAGAACACACACGCACACGTTGGATGGCAAAGGAAATCTTACTTTTTGAAGAAATAGAATCTACAAATGTCAAGGCTACTGTTTTGGCAGGAAGTGGTGCCAGTCATGGAACCTTAGTGTTGGCAAATTCTCAAACCGATGGGAAGGGTAGAAGAGGACGTAGCTGGCACACACCCAGAGGTACCTCTATTGCAATGAGTGTTATTTTAAAACCACAGTTGGAGGCAGAATATGCCTCCATGCTGACTTTAATACAAGCACTGGCTGTAGTTAAAGCGTTGGAAGAGAAATATGGGTTGCAATCACAGATTAAATGGCCAAATGATATTTTGATTCATGAAAGAAAAATATGTGGAATCCTAACGGAAATGAATTTGAAAGGTACTCAAATTGCTTCTATCATCATTGGAACAGGGATTAATGTGAATCAGGAGAAATTTCCACAAGAAATTGCACAGATTGCAACATCTTTGAAAAGAGAAAATGGTCAAGTGATTTGTCGAGAAGTGTTAATTGCAGCTATTTGTGAAAAATTTGAATATTATTTTGAATTGTTTATGAAAAACAAGGAATTATCTTTTATGTTGGAAGAGTATAATGCTTGTTTAGTAAGTGCCGGAAGAAAGGTTAAGGTACTGGATCCCAAAGGGGAATTTACAGGAGAGGCCTTGGGGATAAATAAACATGGAGAATTGCTGGTTCGTACAGCAGAGGGTGAAGTGGTGAATGTTTATGCCGGCGAAGTGTCTGTTCGGGGAGTATACGGGTATGTGTAAATACGAGACAGAAAGAGGAACTGTTGGATAGATCAAGGAAAGAGATGTTATAAGAATTGTAGAAAGGGACACTGCTTGAAAAAAACTTGCAGTATATAAAAGATGGAAGAAAAGATAGTGCTTTGCGGAGCGAATGCTTATGATAAAAAATATTACTTTAATCAGAGATTTGATAAAATTCCAGATAGCATTAAAGATGAATTACATATTATCTGTGTGTTGTTTACCGAAGAAGTTGGGGGAATTATTACATTAGCCTTTGATGAGGATGGGAATTTAATGATTGAAACCAATGCTGCGGATGAAGATTTTTATTATGATGAGATTAGTAGTGGTTTATTGGTAAGAGAAATCCGAAGAAAAAAACAAGATTTGTTTGAGTCTTTAAGCCTCTATTACAGAGTTGTAATTTTAGGTGAGGATGTTAGTAGTTTGTTAGATTAAAGACGGGAAGAAAGATGACAAAATTAAGAATTGGAAATGTGGAACTAGAAAATCCTTTAGTTTTAGCACCCATGGCAGGAGTTACAGACCTGCCTTTTCGTTTACTATGTAAAGAACAGGGTGTAGGATTGATTTGTATGGAAATGGTTAGTGCAAAAGCCATTTATTATAAAAATAAAAATACAGAAAGCTTATTGGAGATTCATCCGGGGGAAACACCGGTTTCGTTACAGTTATTTGGCTCTGACGCAGATATTATGAGCGAAATGGCAAAAAAAATTGAAGAGCGCCCTTTTTCTATTTTAGATATTAATATGGGATGCCCGGTGCCTAAGGTAGTAAATAACGGAGAAGGCAGTGCACTTATGAAAAATCCTAAACTGGTAAAAGAAATTGTTTCTAAGATGAGTAAAGCTACCTACAAGCCGGTTACAGTGAAAATTCGCAAAGGTTTTGATGAGGAGCATGTCAATGCTGTGGAGATCGCTAAGATTGCGGAAGATGCCGGAGCAGCAGCTGTTGCGGTTCATGGTAGAACTAGAGAACAATATTATTCCGGAAAGGCTGATTGGGAAATCATTGCTAAGGTAAAAGATGCAGTTTCCATTCCTGTGATTGGAAATGGCGATGTGACAGATTCTGATAGCGCTATGAAAATGATGAAAGAAACCAGATGTGATGGCGTTATGATAGGAAGAGCGGTTCAAGGAAATCCGTGGATTTTTCGAGAAATATTGTCTCAGATAAATGAGGGGATTGTTTTGCCTCGACCTACTTTGGAAGAAATGCGAAACACTATTATACGACATGCAGCATTACTGTTAGAATATAAAGGAGAATATACAGCCATTCGAGAAATGAGAAAACATGTGAGTTGGTATACTACGGGTCTTCCTAATTCGGCAAAATTTAGAAAGCATGTGAACGAGATGGAAACTATGGAAGAATTGATTGATACGGTAAATAAATTATTTTGTATAGAATGAAAAATGTAACGAGGATTTACTCGAAACGTTGATATTTCATGAAACATTGGAGAAAAACATGATTACAATTAGCGTGTGTATGATCGTAAAAAATGAAGAGAAGGTTTTAGCCAGATGTCTTGACAGTTTAGCAGGACTTTGGGAAGAATTGATTATTGTAGATACAGGTTCAACGGATAAAACCAAAGAAATTGCGTCAAAATATACGGATAAAATTTATGATTTTTCTTGGACAGGTAATTTTTCCGATGCTAGAAATTTTTCATTTTCTAAAGCCAGTTGTAATTATATTTATGCTGCCGATGCAGATGAGGTTTTGGATGAAAAAAATAGAGAAAAGTTTTATATTTTAAAAAATGCATTGGATGCAGATTCTGAAATCGAAATTGTACAAATGTATTATGGAAATCAATTATCCCAAGACAGTATCTATAATTTTGATAAAGAGTATCGTCCGAAATTATACAAACGATTGCGTAGTTTTAAGTGGCAGGAACCTATTCACGAAGCCGTGCGTTTAGAGCCGGTGGTATTTGATAGTGATATTGTGATTTTTCATAAGCCTCATGGACAGCATAGTGAAAGGGATTTATCCTATTTTGAAAAAATGTTGGGAGAGGGACAGATTTTGTCACAAAGAATGCAGGATATTTATCTTAGGGAATTATATTTTGCAGGTGATAGACATAATCTAAAAACGGGACATGATTTTTTGTTGCAATTGATTATGAGTGAAAGTCAGGATAGCGATGTATTTCAAAAAGCGGTTGCGATTTTGTGTAAGGAAGCCAGAATTTTAAAACAAGATAGTGACATTCTCAAATATTCGCTAAAAGGAGTGGCAAGTCAGGGATGTAGTGAGCTATGCATGGAATTAGGACATTATTTCTATGAAAAAGAGGATTGGGAGGAAGCCAGCATTTGGTATTATAATGCAGCATATGAAACAATTTGTCTGATGAGTTTGAAGGCGGCTACCAGTGAACCATTAAGCCGATTGGTTACTTGTTATGAAAAATTGGGAATGCCTCAGGTTGCAAAAGAATATCAAGAACAGTTACTGGCATATGAGCAATCAAAAGTCCAATGATTTGTAAGGATGGCCTTTGGAAAAGGACTAAGAATATGTACAAAAAACCATGGAGAAATACTGAAAAACAAAGGCTCTTACCTTGACATAGGAAAGAAAAGTAGTTATAATATCCCAGTTATGGAGGGTGTTGTTAACATTAAAAAATATGTTAACGATGAATATGAAAAGAGAGAGGACGACATAATGGAAGCAAAGAAGAATATCTTAACCTATGAAGGGTTAAAAAAATATGAAGAAGAATTACAGGAATTAAGAGTTGTTAAAAGAAGAGAAGTTGCTGAGAAGATCAAAGAAGCAAGAGAACAAGGGGACTTGTCTGAAAATGCTGAATACGATGCAGCGAAAGATGAGCAGCGCGATATCGAAGCAAGAATCGAAGAATTAGAAAAAATCTTAAAAAATGTTGAAGTAGTTGATGAAGACGAAGTTGACTTAGAAAAAATCAACATTGGATGTATGGTTAAAATTTTAGATATTGAATATGACGAAGAATTAGAATATAAAATTGTAGGTTCTACAGAAGCAAACAGCTTAAAAGGAAAAATTTCCAATGAGTCACCATTAGGAAAAGTTTTAATTGGCGCGAAAGTTGGAGATGTTCTTACTGTAGAGGCTCAAGCAGGAGCAATTCAGTACAAAGTATTGGAAATTCAAAGATCTCACTAATTAAAGTGAAACAAAAACAATAAGGTTAGGGATAAGAAACATAAGGTTTTATTCCGACAGCAGACTTTAAATGGAGGAAAACATGGCAGAAGTACAAAACAACAATCAGCAGAACCAGGAACAGGATTTAAACCAGATTTTAAAAGCCAGAAGAGAAAAATTAGCAAATCTTCAGGCAGCAGGAAAAGATCCTTTTGTAATTACAAAATATGACCAGACACATCACAGCCAGGAAATCAAAGATAACTTTGAAACATTAGAAGGCCAGACTGTAAGTATCGCTGGACGTATCATGTTTAAACGTGTTATGGGAAAAGCTTCTTTCTGTAATGTACAGGATTTACAGGGCAATATTCAGTCTTATGTTGCAAGAGACAGCATCGGTGAAGAAGCATATGCTGATTTCAAAAAATACGATGTAGGTGATCTTGTTGGTATTAAAGGTGAAGTATTCAAAACAAAAACAGGAGAGACTTCTGTACATGCAGCGGAAGTAACTTTACTTTCTAAGAGTTTACAGGTACTTCCGGAAAAATATCATGGTTTAACAAATACAGATATTCGTTACCGTCAGCGTTACACTGACCTGATTATGAACCAGGATGTTAGAGATACTTTTGTAAAACGTTCTCAGATTATCAGTTCTATCCGTCGTTACTTAGACGGACAGGGCTTCTTAGAAGTAGAAACACCTATGCTTGTTAGCAATGCAGGTGGTGCTGCAGCAAGACCTTTCGAAACTCATTACAATGCGTTAGATGAAGATGTAAAATTACGTATTTCCTTAGAATTATACTTAAAGAGATTAATCGTAGGTGGTATGGAAAAAGTATACGAAATCGGTAGAGTATTCCGTAACGAAGGATTAGATACAAGACACAATCCTGAGTTTACATTAATGGAATTATACCAGGCATACACTGACTACTACGGAATGATGGATTTAACAGAAAACATGTTCCGTCATGTAGCACAGGAAGTATGTGGAACAACAACAGTTCCTTACGGTGATGTAGAAATCGATCTTGGAAAACCTTTCGAAAGACTTACTATGATCGATGCTATTAAAAAATATACAGGAATTGATTTCAACGAAATCAAAACAACAGAAGAAGCAAAAGCAATTGCGGACGAAAAAGAAGTTCATTACGAAGACAGACATACTCGTGGTGATATCATCAACTTATTCTTTGAAGAATTTGTGGAAGAACATTTGATTCAGCCTACATTTATCATGGATCATCCGGTAGAAATTTCTCCATTAACAAAGAGAAAACCAGATCAGCCTGAATTAGTAGAACGTTTCGAATTATTCATCACAGCTCGTGAAATGTGTAATGCATACTCCGAATTAAACGATCCAATCGATCAGAGAGAACGTTTCAAAGCACAGGAAGCAGCTTTGGCAGCAGGTGATGAAGAAGCGAATACAACAGACGAAGATTTCATGAATGCTTTAGAAATCGGTATGCCTCCAACAGGTGGTATCGGTTACGGTATTGATAGATTAGTAATGCTTCTTACAAATTCTCCTGCGATTAGGGATGTATTGTTGTTCCCAACAATGAAAACATTAGATAAATAAAAAGTTGATTTTTCCTTGATTTATAAGGATTTTGGAGACTTTTGAAAGTTGAAAAATTAAGCATTTAAGTCAAACTTAAGCCAGAGAATGCATAAGAAAATGTAGCTAACAGCCTTGAGATATTATTAAATATTTTAGGGCTGTTTTTGTATTTATAAAATGAGTTGGTCGCGACAGAGAGGCATTGTTCTGAAAAAGCTATTATAGACAATTATTAAATATTTTAAGCTATGAATAAAGTGATTAATTCTATTAAAAAGTCCTATTGACAACAATAGGACTTTTTAATAGAATAAGTGTACTAATAGTGCTAATACAGTTAAAACTTAAAGGAGGAAAAATGATAGTTCTGGATTTAAAAGATTCGCGACCTTTATATGAGCAGATTGTAGAACGATTTCAGCATTTGATTCTTTGTGGCGTATTGCCGGAAGATGAAAAAATGCCAAGCGTTAGAAATCTGGCGATGGAACTATCCATTAATCCAAATACGATTCAGAAGGCTTATGGAGAGTTGGAACGTAATGGATTTATTTACAGCGTGAAGGGACGAGGGAACTTCGTTGCTGGGAATCATGGTTTAAAGGAAGCTAAAAAAGAGGAGATTAAAACACAGATTCTTGCTTTAGTAAAAGAAGGAGAAGGCATTGGTCTTACGAAAGATGAAATTGTAGAGCTTTTACAAGGGAAAGAGTAAGAAAAAGTAAGTTTTTTGTGTAAGGAAAAGGAAAAACATGAAAAAAGGAGGCAGACATGATTGCATTAACCAATGTATCAAAAAGATTTGATGATGTATGGGCAGTGAATAAAGTAAGTCTGACTATGGAAGAGGGAAAGGTAACAGGTATTATTGGAACCAACGGTGCAGGAAAGACAACGCTGCTAAGAATGGTTGCAGGAATTATGAAACCTGATGAAGGACTTATTTTTGTGGATGATAAACCGATGTTTGATAATGAAAATGCCATAAAGGATGTATATTTTATTCCGGATGAACCATTCTTTTTCAGAAATGCCAATGGAAAAGATATGGAAAAATATTTAAAGACTGTATATGAAAAGTTTGACAGTGTGGCGTTTTATGATTATTTGGAAAAATTTGATTTGGATAAAAATCGAAAGATTGCTACTTTTTCCAAAGGAATGCAGAAGCAAATGGCCATTATATGTGGTCTTTGCGCCAATACAAAATATTTAATTTGTGATGAAACCTTTGACGGATTGGATCCTGTTATGCGACAGGGAATCAAAGCGATTTTTGCAAAGCATATGGAGGAAAGGGGACTGACACCAATCATAGCGTCCCATAATTTAAGGGAGTTAGAAGATATCTGTGATACCGTCGGATTATTACATAAAGGCGGCGTTATCTTATCCAAAGACTTATTAGAGATGAAATGCAATATTCAAAAGATTCAGTGTGTATTTGCTACAGCAGAGGAAGAGAACAAAGCCATGGAAAAAATGAGCGTTTTACAAAAAGAAAAACGTGGCATGCTTTGTACCATGACAGCAAGAGGTGGCAAAGAAGAAATTTTGGAAGTATTTTCTGCCTTGGATACGGTATTTTTTGAAGTCTTGCCGTTGTCCTTAGAAGAAATCTTTATCAGTGAAACGGAGGTAGTTGGTTATGACATTAAAAAACTCATTTTTGACTGATGTTCGTGAAAATTTGAAACGTAGAAATTGGGTGTTCTGGTTATGTTTTCTAACATTCTTTTGTTATTTCCCGGGATACCTGGTGTTAACATTAAATAATATTCGTTCCAATTTTGTGGGGCGAAGTTCTTCTGATATCTTACGGATGCAGGAAGGAATGATAGATATTGTAGAAGCTAATCTCTGTCTCAATGGTTTTATGCCCGTATTAATTATAGGAATTGCTACTTTGATTGGAATGCAGGGATTTGTATATCTGCATAATAAAAGACAGGTAGATTTTTATCATAGTCAGCCGGTCAGTCGTAAGAGAAGATTTTTGGTATTCTGGTTTAATGGAATTGTGGTTTTCCTTGCTGCATATCTCATCAATATGATATTAGGAATGATAGTTGCAGCAGCTTTTGGATGCATGAATAGTGCGATTGTTTTCGGTGCCATGAAAGCGTTCTTCCTGTATTTGCTTTTGTTCCTTGGTGTCTATCATATTTCTGTAATTGCAGTATTATTGACAGGAAATACCTTAGTAAGCCTACTTGCAATGATTGTGATGTTGGGGTATGAACTTGCCATAAGAGCTATGGCAGTATTGCTGGCGGACAGCTTCTTTTTGACTTATGGGAATGATGGAGAAGAAAGGATACTGGATACGCTGCTTTCCCCTATCGTTACTATATACAAATATATTGCGCTTGGAGGAAGAGAGCATAGTTATTGGCAATATGCCAATGAAAGGTATACTTACGGGAATACAGCGTTGACACTTTCTGTTATGGCAGTATTTTTTGGAGTGGTTGGTTTCGTTTTATATCAGAAAAGAGCCAGTGAGAGTCATGGAAATAGTATCAGCTTCCCTAAGATAAAAGAGGTGTTACGTTTTGCTCTGCTTTTGGTATTTGGTACCTTTGGAACTTACTTTATCTACCATGTGGCAGGTGAAAATGTAGCCATAGGAATTGCCGGTTCTGTATTTTTTGTAGTGTTAGGACATACAGTGATCCAGTTGATATATGAAGTGGATTTTCGTGCTATTAGAAAAAGATGGTTTACGGCTGCAATCGCTTTAGTAACAGTTATCCTGATATTTTTAGGATACAGATACGACTGGATGGGGTACGATAGCCGTATTCCAAAGCAGGCAAAAGTAGAAAGTGTTTATTTATCTTTAATTGCAGAAGGATTTGGAGATAGTCATT
>JAFYWF010000058.1 GCA_017558145.1 Lachnospiraceae bacterium | reverse complement strand
TGTCATGATTTTCTATAAGACAAAAAGTATGATTGTTTGTATTGCTATGCATAGTATTTTTAATTCGTTAAGTGCATTTGCTAATGTAGCAGCAAACACAGATCAAAGAAGTATTATTAGAGCACTGTTTATAATAATCGTAAGTGGGGGGTATGCCTTATATATTGTTTTGAAGGTGAAAGATGCAGAAGTAAAATGAGAATGAAATTTTGAGAGGAGATTAGATGAAAACTATAATTCATGATTTGGGGGATTTTTACGATACTCTATTTAAGAGTAAATGTGAAAATGTTATCAGTGCAGATGGTAAATATGCACCATGCCAGGGCTGTTTTGGGTGTTGGACAAAGCATCCGGCTCAGTGCTATATGAAAGACGCATTGCAAATGGCATGTCGCATTATTGGTAAAACAGATGAATTAGTTATCATAACAGATAATTATTATGGAGCATATAGTCCGTCGGTAAAAAATGTGTTGGATAGAAGTATTGGAGCTTCCACTCCATTTAGTACATATCGTGGTAAGCAGATGCATCATACATTGCGTTATGGGAAAAAGGAAAAACTTGTAGTATATACATATGGTCATATAACAGCAGATGAAGAGAAAACATTCCGTTATATGGTAGAGAGAAACGCTATTAATTATGGATTCCGTGAGTTTGAATTTCATTATTTAGAAAATGTGAATCAACTGGAGGAGTTTGAATTATGAAAACAGTATTTATAAATGGTAGCCCTAAAAAGAAATTAAGTGTATCTTCCTATCTTCTTGGGATTGTTCGAATTCTAACTAGAGGAGAAGTAGTGAAGGAACAAGTGCGTAATCCAAAAGATTATGAACGAATATTGAGTAGTATAGAGAATGCAGATAATGTTGTTTTTGGGTTACCCCTTTATGTGGATGGAGTACCTTCTCATATGCTTGCATTCATGAAAGAAATGGAAAAGTTTTGTATAGAAAAAAATAAACATTTAAATATGTATGTTGTTTCGAATGGTGGATTCATTGAAGGATGCCAGAATAAACCTCTGATGCAGGTATTTGAAAATTTTTGTAAACGTTGTAACTCGAGATGGCGAGGTGGTGTCGGCATTGGTGGAGGCGTTATGCTGAACGTTATGAGAATTATGTTTTTGGTATATGCCGGGTTGTTTCTACTTAATACAATTACGGCGGGAATAAATGCATCATTTCCAATTTTTGCAGAACAATTACTAGTTGTTTTGTTTTTTAGTCTTGGAGCATTTATATATTGTTTGCGTATGGGAGTTGCGATTAGTAAAGGAACAGATTGTGGAGTAAAATACACGCGTATACTGTTGCCGTCATTTTTATTTATTTTGGCTGCAGATGTTTTCTTTATTATAATTTCGATATTCCAAGGTGGAATTTTTAGAGGATGGTTAAGAAAAAAATAAATTTTAAACTAATATAGCCAATGCATTTATAATGTGCATTGGCTATATTTTATCTTTCTAATATGACATCTTCCCAAATTCCGGGAATTCGGTAGAAAAAGATTATTTTATTTTCTGCTAAATAAAAATCTAAATCACCCCAATCTGCTTTTGCATCCAATCCCATCAATCCATTTACGATTTCTAAAAGTTCAGAATCATTCTTTTCTAAAATTTCTGAAGCAGTGACTTCATTTCCAGTGTGACGATCTAGTGTAATAGCATCATAGGAAGAGTAAGCAGTAGCACTACCCATATGAGTTATGTCATTGAACAAAAGACTGACGTAGTCGTTATCTATGTATTGAATACCAAGAAATTCTAATTTGGAGTAAGGTACATTAGGTAAATCTTGGTTTCCTTGTTCCATATACCAGTCTTCTGTTTCCTGATACTGCTTTAGATAGCTATCATAGATTTTTTCCAGGGTTTCGTTCATGGTAAATAAAAAGTCAGAGTTTAAATAAAAGCACTCTAGATTATAGTACAAGCCTTTTGTATTTTCATCGTAGTAAAATTCACTCCCATATTCCTGAATTTCACCATAGTCGCTTGCTACATATGTAATTTTATCTGATGTTTCAAAAGCTTGGTGATTAGTAAATTCAGTTTCAGTGGGGGGTGATAATTCTAGTGGTACTTTAGCTTCATTAGTCGTTGAATTATTTCCTGTTTTGCTATTGCAAGCTGCTAAAGTAAAATAAATAGACACTATGATTATGGAGAAAAATATTTTATTCATATAAATAATAGTCCTTTTCGTTGTCTTGTTTGATATAAATTATACTCTCTTTTTTCTAAAAAGAATATAAAGAAGATATTCTTGTAACCTTTAAAGGTGGAATGTAGATAGCAGCATAAAGAAAAAAGAGTACAGCCAGCTGGAATAAAATCTAGTCGGGTTTTCTGTATTTAGGGATAATTATGAAATGTTTGAAGTATATTATCAAAGAAACTTCATCATGGTAAAATTAAAAAAAGGAGAGTGAGTGTATGAAAAAAGTAAATCGAGTTTTACACACTATTATGAATACCGTTGTTGCATTTTTTATATGCCGTTCAGTATTTTATATATGGGATTACATAGCACATCCTGAAGTATATGCAGTACAATCAGCACCTTGGTACACAGCAATGTTGTTATTGGGCATTTACACATTGTTCGTTGTGGTTGTTTGCTCTGTCATTAAAGTAGTTATTAAATGTCGTATGAAGAAATCAGAAGGCAAGGAAGATTAGAATTTGTAGGTGAACAGATGAAAAAGCAGATTGCAGACATAATAACAAGTAGTCGAATTTTATGTAGTATTTGTTTGTTGCTCAGTCCTGTCTTTTCCGTTGCTTTTTATATTATATATCTGTTTTGTGGAATTACAGATATGATGGACGGAACAATTGCAAGGAAAACAAAGTCAGTTAGTGAAACAGGAGCAATATTAGATACTGTTGCAGACATTGTATTTGTAGCAGTGTGTTTTGTGAAAATTCTACCACTAATACAATTTCCTACTTGGTTATGGATTTGGATTATTGTTATAGCAACCATTAAAATAGGGAATGTTGTTTGGGGATTGATTTGTAACAAAAAGTTGGTATCCATGCATACCATTTTGAATAAAGCCACGGGATTTTTACTGTTTCTTTTTCCTTTGACACTCAGTTTTATTGAACCAATGTATAGTTCTGTGATAGTGTGTTCCTTGGCAACGGTGTCAGCAATCAATGAGGTGTATTATACAAGAATGGGTAGAGAAATCTCTTAACAAGCAAATTTCGATTTGTAAAACGATTAGATAAACTTGAATTGTAGGTGAACTTGAATGAATACATATACGACTACGGAGGTAGCAAAAATCATTGGCATACATCCAAATACAGTGCGGATGTATGAGGAATGGGGGCTGATACCACTGGCAGAGCGAAAGTCTAATGGCTACCGAATATTTACGGATTTTCATATCGAACAGTTGAGGCTTGCTCGAATTGCTTTTCAAATAGAGGTACTTCAAAACGGACTGAGAAAGAAGGTTGTAGAAACAATCAAACTTTCTGCAAAGAGGGATTTTGATAAGGCTCTTATGTTTGCCGAAGAATATCGAAGTCAAATACAGAGAGAACAAAGAAATGCTGAGGAATCTATTGGTATTGCAAAACAAATTTTATCTGGTAAATCAGTGGGAGATACTTTATTTTTGAAGCGAAAAGAGGTTTCAGACTATTTGGATATTTCTATGGATACGCTTAGAAATTGGGAACGAAACGGTTTACTTCAGGTAAAACGGAGACAAAATGGATATCGTGCTTACACAAATGATGATATTGAGCGAATAAAAATGATACGCACACTCCGCCTGGCAAACTATTCATTAGAAGCTATCCTGCGAATGATCCATGCTCTTGAGCATAATCCAAAGGTTGATATGAAACAGGTATTAAATACACCTCAGGCAGATGCGGATATCGTCTCTGTTTGCGATAGGCTGATTGTATCTTTGAAAGATGCGGAAGAAAATGTCGACAAAATGATACATATACTTTTAGAGATGAAAGAGAAGTTTTCGTAACCCTCCACTATAACACCAACCTTTTGTTTACTGTTATGATAGCATAGCAATAACAAAAGGAGGACAAATAAAATGAATCAAACACAAAATAATTGGAAAAGAAAGACGTTGCTTTTTCTTGCCAGTCAATGTATTACCTTATTCGGCTCGATGATTGTACAAATGTCAATCATCTGGTATGTAACTTTGAAGACATCAAGTGGAGCATGGGTAGCGGCGTTTACGATATGCTCTTATCTACCGCAATTTTTGATTTCCTTTTTTGCAGGGGTATGGGCGGACAGATACAATCGTAAAAAGCTGATTATTCTTGCTGATGGAGTAATTACAATTGCTACTTTTATCATGTTTTGG
>JAFYWF010000057.1 GCA_017558145.1 Lachnospiraceae bacterium | reverse complement strand
CACATACATAGGTAGCTTTCTCTGGCACAATTCCAAACTGTTCTAATATCTCCATCACAGGAATTGGTAATTCTTTCCTTTTTGCCAAATCTATAAAATGTCTGCAATCTTCACATTCACAGTTCCATTCATCAGCTTTTTCATACCATTCTCTGGTTGCTGGTTCATTTATTTCAACTTGAAAACCAAATAAATCAAATTCTTTCATATTTTTACTTTCCTTAGCGGAACTTCTCCATCAACGAGTTAAAGCTCGGATTACTTGTTCATACCTTTTTGTTTTATTCTTTATATCCTCAGCTGTAACTCCATAATACCTATGCACATCTTTAAAAATACGATGAAATCTCCTCATTACTTTCTTATCTCCGGAAACTCCACCTCCAATATAAGCAAATCGTTTTTCTACTATAATGTACATATTGTCATTTATATCTTCGAAAGATATCTGGAACTTGTGAACATCAATATCAAATTTCTCAATAGGTATTTCCATAGCTCTTTGCTGTCTCTCTTGAAATTCTCTGATATGCGCCTGAATATCTTCTTTGGATTCACTCTTTAATTGCGGCATTGTAGCATATTCTCCCAATAGCTCCGGGGCATACTGCATAATAAAAGAAGCTCTCATTTCATCATGTTCAAAACGTACTTCATCATTATCAATTTCTACAAAACCATGCTTATTAATAATATAATCAATCACTTCATCAAGGCTGTGACTCTTATCCTTAATGGTATGTTCCACATAAGCTCTTTTAATTTTATATTTACATTTCTCTAATTTTTGCTTCCATGTCAATTTTGAATTTTTCTTAATAATAGTTACTGCTGTCGGTCCATCTGACTTTCCTATCATCATATTACTTCACTTATAACTTCCCTTTAATTTTTCTTTTAAAATATTATATCTGATTCTCTGCCTCAAAAATGAAAGATAGGATAATTTTTATATTCTAATGGTAATTTTCTTCCACACTCTGTCCACCCTAGATTCTTTACAAATACAGAAGGCTGATTTGGAAATACCCAATCATTTAGATATTCAATAAAATCTTCAGCACAATATGCAACACAGATTTCACCATCTTCATCTACAATTCTATATTTTTTTGCATTAGGATCATTCCAAATCCATTTGTCACAAAAGTCCATACAATATTTTCTTAAATTATTTGCCACTTCATCCGGAACTGAATATACAACACTATCTCCGTCATGTCCTAAAATCACTTCTCGCATATTTTTATCTCCAAACTGCTTTATTTACCTTTTGTCTTTCGGCATACAAAATATATGGCCATAAAAATTATTGTAGGAATATTAAAAATTATAAAAGCTATTGTATGTTTAACAATATACTCCATATCGATTCCACTTGTTGGTGCTATCATATTTAACGGAACAACTATAAAAGCAAACAAAAAACAAATAATTGGCATAACTAGACCAAACCACTTATTTTCTTTTTTAGAAAGATAAACTTGTAACAAAATAATTGCTGCTAATAAAGCAATAAAAACAAAAATTCTCATCTGTAATAACTCCTTCTATCCACCTTTAATTACTTAATTTGGTACAGGACCTAATCCCATTGCTCCTATAAGAAAAAAAACACCATACACAAGCAAACAAATACCAATACATAAACCGCCCACTTTTAATAAACCAGTTGCTTTTTTCTTATCTGTCTTTTTCACTACTAATCCAGAAATCAATAAAATAAGTCCAACTATAATACTAACAATCGGTAAATATGCAATTAGTAAAAATATCCATTCCATTGTTGTTCTCCTTTTCTGCCTTAATCAGCTTTTCTCCAAAACAAGCCTTCTGAAACAGAAATCTGTTCAAATAGCTCGCACATTTCTTCATCTGGATTATAAACACTCATATGTAAGCAATCCCAACCAAACTGAATCAATGTATCCTTTATCATAATGTTCATATCACAAGAATGTTCTTCCATAATAAAATCTATCATTTCTACCATCTGTTCCGGCGTTGGGTCTCCCACCCAACCATCCTGATAAATCGAAATAGGATAATAACACATTACTTTTAAAATAAAGCGAACAAATCTATCCCTTAATCCATACCATTCATGATGGTTTAATAGGTAATTTTCTACTTCAAAAAACTGTCCATTTGTCTCCTTCGAAACTCGTTTTGGAAGAAAGTCTACTACATAACATGGTTCTTCTAATAGCCTATCTACATGTTCCATGCCCACACTCCTTTATTCAGTTAAATGATATTACATCATTTATTATTTTTTATATATTTTCTTAAAGCTTTATATATTAAAACAAAAAGATAAACACTTCCACCAATTATTGGCAAAGATAATAAGATCATTACAAATGTATTTGCCATATCTTCCCCCTCTTAACAAGTTTAATTTTGCTCTGCAATTGTTCCTATACCAATATCGAATGTCCTTTTTTCAATAATCAAATAAACAGCTACCATGATAATTGACACTATCAAACCAATATAAAATTCCGGGAATGCAAGCTGCATACTATGCTGAATGCTAATTTCTCCTGTCACGGTCATTACATGCCACGTTAAAAATTTATATATTTCTGAAATCACAATTCCAACAGTTCCTAAAATTCCCATTACTTTATTAAAAACT
>JAFYWF010000056.1 GCA_017558145.1 Lachnospiraceae bacterium | reverse complement strand
CTTGGACATTCCAATATAGGAATCACAATGAATTTGTATGTTCATACCACAGAAGAGCAAAAACATAAAGAAATTGACCTTGTTGCGGATGCATTGAAAGTGATTTAACTATATTTTTTTACCCTAAAATTGGTACGTAATTGGTACGTTATCCAAAGTATTTAGTGGGTTGAAAGATGAGTTTTTGAAAAATTGGTACGTAAATTGGTACGTAACCAAGATGCAGAATCGCGAAAAGCCCGTAAAATAAAGGTTTTTCGAAAGGAGAATATATATTATGAAATTAGGAATCGTTGGTTTACCAAACGTAGGTAAGAGTACCTTATTTAATTCATTAACAAAAGCAGGCGCAGAATCTGCTAACTATCCATTCTGTACAATTGACCCTAACGTAGGAATTGTTACAGTACCGGATCATAGATTAAAATTATTAGGAGATATGTACAATTCTAAAAAAGTGACTCCTGCAGTAATTGAATTCGTAGATATCGCAGGTTTGGTAAAGGGAGCTTCCAAAGGAGAAGGTCTTGGAAACCAGTTCTTAAGCAATATTCGTGAAGTTGATGCTATTGTACATGTTGTTAGATGTTTCGAAGACAGCAATATTATTCACGTAGACGGTAACATCAATCCATTAAGAGATATCGAAACGATCAACTTAGAACTTATCTTCTCTGATCTTGAAATTTTAGAGAGAAGAATTGTTAAGGTAGAAAAAGCGGCAAGAATGGACAAGACTCTTGCAAAAGAATTAGAGTTATTGAAAAAAATTAAAGCTTTATTAGAAGACGGAAAGCTTGCAAAAAATATTGAATTAGAGGATGAAGACGAAGAAGCTTTATTTGCTTCCTATAATTTACTTACATCGAAGCCTGTTATTTTTGCAGCTAATGTGGCAGAAGATGAATTGGCTGATGATGCGGCAGGAAATGCGGGAGTAAAAGCAGTTCGTGAATTTGCTGCAGAGACAGACAGTGAAGTATTCGTTATCTGTGCACAGATTGAACAGGAAATTTCTGAATTAGATGACGAAGAAAAAGCAATGTTCTTAGAAGATTTAGGACTTTCTGAATCCGGTCTTGACAAATTAATCAAAGCTAGCTATAAATTATTGGGCTTAATCAGTTACTTAACTGCCGGGGAAGATGAAACAAGAGCATGGACCATTAAAGTAGGAACAAAAGCTCCACAGGCAGCAGGGAAAATTCATACAGATTTCGAAAGAGGCTTTATCAAAGCAGAAGTTGTAAATTATAAAGATCTCTTGGAACATGGTTCTTTGGCAGCAGCTAGAGAAAAAGGACTTGTAGGTATGGAAGGAAAAGAATATGTGGTAAAAGATGGAGATGTTATTCTCTTCAGATTTAATGTGTAAACCTTCAGAGCTAGGCAAAAGCATAAAAATGGATTTGGAATGCATGCGTTCCATAATCCATTTTTTTATGCTTTTATGTGGCGAGAAGCCACAATGAGGAAATGCGAAGCATTTACGAGTCTGGCCTACAAAGGAATGTGTTCTAAAAAATAAGCACAAAACCATGCCTAGATATAGTTTTATGTAGAACCAAAATACAACATATAGGGAAACACCAAAATACACTTTGTGAAAAATCACAAAGTGTATTTTTTTTGTCTGTTTTTACTTGCCAAAGTGGTTATTAGGGTATAAAATTGACACTAAAGTGGTGAAAAGTGGAGCCAAATGGTACAAAGTGGGTGATTGATAGATGTTTATGGGCGAATACAATCATACAATTGACGCTAAAGGCAGGCTGATCATTCCCTCTAAGTTCCGTGATTCGTTAGGAGAAGAATTTGTTGTGACAAAGGGATTGGATGGCTGTCTCTTTGTGTACGATAACAAAGAATGGTCTGCTTTCGAGGAAAAATTGAAATCACTACCACTTACTAATAAAGATGCAAGACAGTTTGTTCGTTTTTTCTTAGCAGGTGCAACATTGGCTGAGGTGGACAAGCAGGGACGTATTTTGGTTCCCGCAAATTTAAGAGAATTTGCAGGTTTGGAAAAAGAGGTTGTTCTTGTAGGAGTTGCCAGTCGTGTAGAAATCTGGAGCAAAGCAAGATGGGAAGATGCAGCTTCTTATGATGATGTAGAAGAAATTGCAGAACACATGGCAGAGCTGGGACTTGGAATTTAAGTAAAGGTCAGCAAGGTGAAGGAGCAGAACAAATGGAATTTAAGCATTATTCAGTACTTTTAGACGAAACTATAGAAGGACTTAAGATAAAACAGGATGGGATTTATGTGGATGGAACCCTAGGTGGTGGTGGACATGCTTTTCATGTTTGCAGCAAGCTGAAAGAGGGACATTTTTACGGAATTGACCAGGATGCGGCAGCGATAGAAGCAGCGGGTAAAAGATTGGAAGAATTTGGGGACATGGTTACTATTGTCAGAAGTAACTACTGCAATATGAAAGAAATCATGAAAGAGCAGCAGGTTGACGGAGTGGATGGAATCGTTCTTGATTTAGGAGTTTCTTCCTATCAGTTAGATACCATAGAGAGAGGTTTTTCTTATAAATACGATACGGATTTGGACATGCGTATGGATCAAAGACAAACCTTAACGGCAAAAGAGATTGTCAATCAATATTCTGAAAGAGAACTGTTTCGCGTAATTCGAGATTATGGTGAGGATCAGTTCGCGAAAAATATTGCTAAACACATTGTAAAGGCAAGAGAACAACAGCCCATTGAAACAACCTTTCAGTTAAATGAAATTATAAAAGCTGCTATTCCGGCAAAGATGCGTGCTACGGGAGGACATCCTTCTAAAAAAACCTTCCAAGCAATTCGTATAGAATGTAATCGTGAATTAGAGGTATTAAAAAATACCTTGGATGATATGGTAGAGCTGTTAAATCCGGGTGGAAGATTGTGTATTATTACCTTCCATTCTTTGGAAGACAGATTGGTGAAGTCTGCCTTTAGAAAGCATGAAAATCCATGTACTTGTCCTTCTGATTTTCCGGTGTGTGTGTGTGGAAACAAATCCAAAGGAAAAGCAGTGACAAGAAAGCCTATTTTACCGTCTGAAAAAGAGTTGGAAGAGAATTCCCGTTCTAAGAGTGCTAAACTTAGAATTTTTGAAAAAGCGTAGGAAATTACAAAAGAGTATAGAAACGATTGAAGCATATTGTGCCGGAATCGTATGAGTGTGAGTGAAAATAGATAGTAGATTGGAGACGTGTTGTCATGGCCTATAGTAGTACATATCGTAATGTACCAAACAGAAATCATAATAACAGAGTACAACGTACTTATGTGGACGGAAATACAGTTAGAAAATTAAATGTTGTAGAAGAAATACAAAAACCGGTTGAAAGAAAACCGATTAATCATGCAGTAAGAAAAAATCGAGAAAAAGCTCTTTACATGAACTTAGGATATGTATTATTCTTAGTAGCAGCGTTGGTAGCAGCAGCGATGATTTTAATCGGATACATTCAAGTTCAGTCAGATATTATTCTTTCCGTAAAAAATATTGCAGCTATGGAAAGTGAATTAAATGATTTAAGATTAACTAATGATGAAAATTATGCCCGAGCAGCAAGCTCTGTAGATTTGGAAGAAATCAGAAGAGTTGCTATTGGGGAATTGGGTATGCGATATGCCAAAGAAGGACAAATTATTAATGTTTCCGGAGAAGGCATTGCTTATGTGAGACAGCTTGCCGAGATACAAGAATAAGTGGGTGTAAAAGTTGGATCAATACAATAGAGAGAGAAGAAATAGAAACCAAAAAAGAGCGAAAGCTCGATTTAATAAAAATATGCAAAAGAAGCTGGTAGTATTATTTATGATAATATTGCTGGCTTTCTTGGGATTAGCCGCACGTTTGGTATATATTACCAATATGAAAGGGGATGAGTATACAAAAAATGTACTTAGCCAGCAGAAATACCAGAGTACTACGCTTCCCTATAAGAGGGGCGATATTTTAGACAGTAAAGGGACTAAGCTTGCAATTAGTGAAAAAGTATACAATTTGATTATTGATTGTAAAGCCATTTTAGAAAAAGAAGAGTATTTTCAAACAACCATGACGGTTCTGGGTGATTGTTTTCCGGAATTAAATAAGTTGGAGATACAAAATTACATTAAGAATAATCCTACCAGAAGATATTATGTAGTAAAAAAACAGCTGACATATGAAGAAATCAGTGATTTTGTAGAAATTCAGAATAATAAAAAAGAGAATCCTAATGTTCAGGGAGTATGGTTTGAAGAAGAGTTCAAACGTATGTATCCTAATGGTTCCCTGGCTTGTGATGTGATTGGTTTTACGATTAAAAACAGTGACGGAAGCGGATTCATGGGAAACTATGGATTGGAAGCTTATTATAATGATATTTTAAATGGAACCAATGGTAGAGAATACGGATATTTGAATGAAGATTCTAATTTGGAAAGAACTACGATCCCGGCTACAGACGGTTATAATCTGGTGACTACTATTGATGCTAATATTCAGACTATAGTAGAGAAATATTTAAAAAAACATAAGGAAGAATACACCAATCATTATCGTACCGGTAATGGTGCACAGAATGCAGGTTGTATTGTAATGGATGTCAATACCGGTGAGATTTTGGCTATGGCTGATTATAACAGTTATGATTTGAACAATCCTTATGATACAGAAGCTTTGGTAGGAACACAGCTTTTGACACAAAAAGGAAAGGTTTCGGAAGAAGGGACTGTGTTAACAGCAGAGAATTTGGAAGCTTCTCTTTCTGATAATGATATTACCAATGCAAATTTAAATGCTTTGTGGAAAAACTTTTGCATTTCCAATACTTATGAACCGGGATCTACGGCCAAGGCATTCACCATTGCAGCAGGATTGGAATCCGGAAAAATGACAGGAAATGAATATTACACCTGTAACGGAGCATTGGAAGTAGCAGATTATACAATTAAATGTCATAACTATAAGCTGGGCGGTTGTGGAACCAGTAGTGTACAGCAGTCCATGGAAGAATCTTGTAATGTTGCTTTGATGTTAATGGGGCAGCAGATGGGTAAAGATATATTCTTGGAATATCAGGATCGTTTTAATTTTGGACTCAGGACTAATGTAGATTTATATGGTGAGTCCAGAACCCAGTCTTTGGTGTTTAACTCCAACAACATGGGACCTACGGAGCTGGCAACCTCCACTTTTGGACAGGGATATAATGTTACCATGATTCAGATGATTAGCGGTTTTTGCTCGTTAATCAATGGAGGATATTATTACGAGCCACATGTAGTGAAAAAAATTACGACTACAGATGGAGCGTTGGTAAAAGAAATCGAGCCCAGAATTATGAAACAGACTATTTCCGAGAGTACTTCAGCTATGATTCGTCAATATTGTAAAGGGGTTGTAGATAATGGTACGGGTAAAACAGCAAGACCTGCAGGATATTCTATTGGTGGAAAAACAGGAACTGCGGAAATGGGTTCCCGTGATAAACGAGATTATGTAGTTTCCTTTATGGGATATGCACCGGCAGATGATCCGCAAATTGCAGTATATGTAGTTGTTGACAGACCAAATGTGGGAAAACAGGATGATGCTAAGCATGCAACACGTATTGTACGTAATGTTTTAACAGAAGTGTTACCTTATTTAAATATTTTTATGACAGAAGAATTAAGTGAAACTGAAATCGCTGAATTAGAAGCTTTGGATATGGAAATCATCATGGAAGCAAATCAGGTAAATGAGTCTTTATCCGATAATGATATTTCTGAAGAAGGACAAGAAATAGAAAATGTATCAGAAGGAGAAAATATTACGGAAGCCAATGGAGGCGATATTACGTCATCAATTACTGCAACAGATGATGTGGGTTCTACCGCTCCTTTAACAGGAGTTCTTTTAGATAAAGAAACAGGCGAGGCAATTCAAAATGAGAATGAAGATTCTCCTTATTAATATTGTTTATGTTTGTTATCATAACCTCATAAATTCGATAATAAATTTATAGTAATATCGGTTTATGGGGTTTCTTATGTTAAAAAATAAAACGAAAAATAGGGAAAAGGTAGTTGTTGCCACCCTGTTGTTTATTCTTTTGCTATTAGGTTTAATGGGAAGATTGGTTTATTTTATGGTATTTCAATCAGATTATTACAGTAAAAAAGCAGAAGATTTACATGTCAGAGAGCGTTATATTAAGGCAAAACGCGGGAAAATATTGGACAGAAACGGCGTGGTTTTAGCAGATAATATTACAGTATGTAATGTTTCTGTTATTCACAATCAGATTCAGGACAAAGAAAAAGTGATAAAAGTTCTTTGTGAAGAGTTGAATTTGTCCAGAGAATACGTAGAGAAACGAGTCAATAAGGTTTCTTCTATTGAAAAAATTAAAAGTAACGTGAGTAAAGAAATCGGTGATAAAATTCGTGACTACAATTTGGCAGGAATTAAGGTAGACGAAGATTACAAACGTTATTATCCCTATGGAGAATTGGCTTCTAAAGTGTTGGGATTTACCGGAGGAGATAATCAGGGAATTTTGGGATTAGAAGTAAAGTACGAAGAACAACTACAGGGAGAAAAGGGAATCATTTTAACAACCACGGATGCTCGTGGTATTGAAATTGAAACTAAGGGAGAAAGCAGAAGAGAACCTATAGATGGGAACAATCTGGTTACCAGTCTGGATTACAACATACAAAGTTATGCTACCCAGTTAGCAAAAGTAGCTATGGAAACTAAGGAAGCAGAACGAGTTTCCATTATTGCCATAAATCCTCAAAATGGAGAGATTTATTGTATGGTAGATGTGCCGGAATTTGACTTAAATCAACCTTATGAATTATCAGGGGAAACAGAACTTGCTTTGCAAACGACAGAAAAGGATATAGAAAAAGCAAGGCAGGAAGCTTTGAATCAGATGTGGAGAAATGGTTGTATTAATGATACATATGAGCCGGGCTCGACGTTTAAGATTATTACTACTGCGGCAGCTTTGGAAGAAAAGGTTGTTTCTTTAGAACAGCGGTTTTATTGTCCAGGTTATATTATGGTGGAAGACAGAAGAATTCGATGTCATAAATATGGAGGACATGGTTCCGTATCGTTTGTAGAAGCCATACAAGGTTCATGTAATCCCACGTTTATTTCTTTAGGATTAACTTTAGGAGTAGACAGGTATTATGATTACTTTTCTAAATTCGGATTGTTGAATAAAACCGGGATAGATTTGCCAGGCGAAGCCGGCACAATTATGCATAAGAAAGAAAGTATCGGACCGGTAGAATTGGCTACGGTAGCCTTCGGTCAGTCTTTTCAAATTTCACCGATACAAATGGTGACTTGTGTATCAGGTTTAATCAATGGTGGGAAACAAATTACGCCACATCTTGCGGTGAAAGTGCAGGATGAAAATGAAAAAACAGTAAAGATATTTGCTTATAAAGAAGGAAAAAAGCTGATCGAAGAAGAAACTTCTGCGACACTACAATATTTATTGGAAAAGGTGGTGGATGGAGGTACCGGATCCAATGGATATGTGGAAGGTTTCCGTGTGGGAGGGAAAACGGCCACCAGTCAGACACTGCCAAGAAACAGCGGGAAATACATTGCTTCGTATATAGGATTTGCACCTGCAGATGACCCTCAAATACTGGCAATTGCTATTGTACATAATCCAAAAGGAGTGTATTACGGAGGTCAGGTGGCAGCACCTATTATTCGTCAGCTTTTTGAGAATATTCTTCCTTATTTAGAGAGAATGTGATATAACAGAAGATGTGATAGGAGGCAGCTTATGAACTTTAAATTTGTAATTCCGGTTTTGATTTCATTTGTAATCAGTGCATTACAGGGACCGGTAGTAATTCCTTATTTAAGAAAATTGAAAGTAGGTCAAACAACTAGAGATGACGGACCAAAATCCCACTTGAAAAAAACAGGAACCCCAACTATGGGAGGAATTATGATTCTTCTTGCGGTAGTAATCACTTCCCTTTTTTATGTGAAAGATTACCCAAGTATCATTCCTATCCTTTTTTTAACATTAGGGTTTGGGATTATTGGTTTTATTGATGATTATATAAAAGTTGTTTTAAAGCGTTCCATGGGGCTTCGTGCATGGCAGAAGATGGCGTTGCAAATTGTAGTAACCGGCTTATTTGCTTATTATGTTTTTACGTTTCATCCGGAAATGTTGCTTATGAAAATTCCTTTTATGAGCGGTAAATTGTTGGATTTAGGTATCTTGGCTATTCCGGCTGTTTTCATTGTAGTTATCGGAACCGTAAACGGAACTAATTTTACGGATGGTTTGGATGGTCTTGCAAGTAGTGTTACCGTCATGGTTGCGACATTCTTTTCTGTAGTAGCCATTGGAACAGGAAGTGGTATAGAACCTGTTACTTGTGCCGTGGTAGGAGCGTTACTTGGATTTTTATTATTCAATGTACATCCGGCCAGTGTATTTATGGGAGATACCGGATCATTGGCGTTAGGTGGATTTGTTGCAGGTACAGCGTATATGTTGCAGATGCCTATTTTTATAGTGATTGTGGGAGCTATTTATTTTATAGAAGTGTTATCGGTTATGATGCAGGTAAGTTATTTTAAAATGACCAAAGGAAAAAGAATTTTTAAAATGGCACCAATTCATCACCATTTTGAACTTTGTGGTTGGTCTGAAACAAGAGTGGTTGCTGTATTTTCCATTGTTACAGCTTTGTTCTGCTTAGTAGCATTAATGGCAATGTAAAAGAGCGTTTTCAAGGGAAGTTGAGACGGGAAGGATTAGTCTATGAATTGGAAGAATAAAAAAGTTTTAGTAGTGGGATGTGGTATCAGCGGAATTGGCTCTACAAAATTATTGGAAAAAGTAGGAGCATGTCCTGTATTATATGACGAAAACATAAAAGTCGATCCTGATGCTGTACGAGACAGATTTCAAGAGGAAACCAATGCTCAAATAATTGTTGGAGTCTTGCCTAAGGAAATGGAAGATGGAATTGAAATGGTAGTATTAAGTCCCGGAGTACCTTCGGATACCGCGTTTGCAGACAGTTTTCGTAGTCGACAGATTCCTGTGATAGGTGAAATTGAATTAGCATATTTATGTGGAAAAGGAAAAATACTGGCTATAACAGGAACTAATGGGAAAACTACCACAACAGCTTTATGTGGAAAAATTGTAGAAGAATATTTTGATTCTTCCTATATTGTAGGAAATATTGGAAATCCATATACTGATGCAGCATTGTCTATGACCGAGGAAACAGTAGCAGTGGCAGAAATCAGTAGTTTTCAGTTAGAAACAATTGAGAGTTTTCATCCTCAGGTTTCAGCAATATTAAATATTACAGAAGATCATTTGGATCGTCACCATACCATGGAAAATTATGCAAAAACCAAACAGGATATTACAAAGAATCAAACCAAAGAGGACATTTGTGTATTGAATTTTGAAGATCCCTATACCGAAGCGTTTTCGAAGATTTGCTCTGCAAAGGTAGTATATTTTTCTTCGGCGAGAAAATTAACAAATGGATATTTTTTAGATGGTGATGATATTAAATATGCACAAGATGGACAGGAAGTAACTTTGATGAATATTCATGAAATGAAGTTACTGGGAGTACATAATGTAGAAAATGTAATGGCAGCGATTGCTATTACGGAAGGGTTTGGAATTCCGAGAGAACATATTATAAAAGTAGTGAAGAATTTTTCTGCTGTGGAACATAGAATAGAATATGTAACAACAGTGAATGAAGTTGATTATTATAATGATTCCAAGGGAACCAATCCTGATGCAGCTATCAAAGCTGTGCAGGCTATGAATCGTAAGACTGTCGTGATTGGCGGTGGTTATGATAAAGATAGCCAGTATGACGAATGGATTGATAGCTTTGGAGATAAAGTCACATGGCTGATTCTATTGGGTCAGACAAGAGAAAAGATAGCAGACTGTGCAAAAAAACATGGCTTTACCAATGTTGTTTTGGTGGACAGTTTAGAAGAAGCAGTAGAAGCTGCGTACAAAAAGGCAAATGCGAAAGAAGCAGTTTTGTTATCCCCTGCTTGTGCTAGCTGGGGAATGTTCCCGAACTATGAAGTAAGAGGAAGAATGTTTAAAGAGTTAGTCCATAAATTAAAGGAGTCTTAAGTGGGAAGAAATATCAGCAGTGTAAAAGCAAGAATTAAAGAGGAACATTTCTTTGACTACAGTTTGTTGTTTGTAGTTTTGTTTTTGTTGGGATTTGGTCTTGTTATGGTATATTCAGCCAGCTCTTATGATGCATCAACATCCAAATCGTTCAATTATGATGCAGCTTACTTTTTGAAAAAACAGGCTTTTGCAGCAGTTCTTGGGATTGTAGTAATGTTTGCAGTAGCCTTTGTTCCATATCGTTTTTGGGAACGTTTTGCTTTTTTGGGCTATGGAGTTTCTTTGGTGCTGATTTTTTTAGTTTTAACTCCTTTGGGAATTGAGGCAAACGGAGCAAGAAGATGGTTGAATCTAGGGATATCTGTTCAGCCTGCTGAAATTGCGAAGTTGGCGATTATTTTATTTTTGGCAAGTTTAATTTGTAAGATGAAAGGTAATATTCGGACTAGAAAAGGATTCTGGACAGTGGTGGGGGTTCCAGTCCCGATTTGTTTGTGTGTATGGAAGATTACAGATAATTTGAGTTCCGCAATTATTATTTTTGGAATTGCAATTTTGATGTTGTTTGTAGCCAGTCCGGAATATAAACGTTTTTTCATTATTGGTGGTCTTATTTTGGGGTTTGCGGTACTTGCAGTAGTATTTCTTCAGAATATGAGTACAGAGCAGTTACAAGGTGCAGGGTTTCGAAGCGCACGTGTTTTAGCATGGTTAAGCCCTGAGGATTATGCATCCGGTACAGGATTTCAAACATTACAGTCTTTATATGCAATTGGTTCGGGAGGTTTGTTTGGAAAAGGTATAGGTCAGAGTATGCAAAAGTTAGGGTTTTTGCCGGAAGTACAAAATGATATGATTTTTGCCTTAATTTGTGAAGAACTTGGAATTTTTGGCGGTATTTGTGTCATCATGCTTTTTGTATTATTGATTTGGAGATGTATGGTTATTGCAAGTAATGCTTCTGATTTATTTGGAGCCCTACTGGTAGTAGGCGTACTTGGACACGTAGCCATTCAGGTAATATTGAATATAGCAGTAGTTACCAATACGATTCCAAATACAGGAATTTCATTGCCGTTTATCAGCTATGGTGGTTCTTCTGTTATGTTTCTTCTCATTGAGGTGGGCTTAGTATTAAGCGTAGGAAGAGGAATTCGTTTAAAGGAAAATACATAGAAAGTTAGATAAGATGGCAAAGACAAGAAAGAAGAAAAAAGAAAAAAAAGTTGCATATCAAAAAAAAGCAAAGATTATTGTTATGCCACAATTACAAAGAAGAAATTCCAAAATTTTTGTTGGAGTAGCAGTTGTAGCATTACTTCTTTGCATTTTTCTTTTGCTTATGAATTGGTGTAAGGTAAAAACCATCACAGTAGAAGGAAATGTACATTATTCTAATGATGAAATCGTTGCCATGGTTATGAAAAATAAATTGGATCATAATTCTTTGTATTTATCGATGAAATATCGGAAGAAAGGGATTATGGGAATTCCGTTTATAGAGAAGATGAGCGTGGATATTTTAGCTCCTGATTCTATAAAAATCACTGTTTATGAAAAAGCAGTGGCAGGATATATTGAATATTTGGGAAAATACATGTACTTTGATAAGGATGGAATTATTGTGGAGACTTCGGATGTAAAAACAGCTGGAATTCCGCAAATTACAGGTCTTCAATTTGATTATGTAGTATTACATGAAAGTCTTCCTATTGAAGATGAGACGATTTTTCAATCTATTTTGGACATTACCCAGTTATTAACCAAGTATGAGATTAGTGTAGATAAGATATATTTTGATAATAATAATCAAATGACTTTATATTTTGAGAATATAAGAGTACGTTTGGGAGATATTAGCAACATAGATGATAAAATTATTCAGTTAAAGGCAATTTTACCTGAGCTTAAAGGGCAAAAGGGAATTCTTCGTATGGAAAATTATGTAGAAGGAATGAAAAATATTACTTTTAATAAAGATTCGTAAAAAGATGGAAAAATTTAAAAAAAATGTTGCTTAAATGTGGAAATAATTATATGATAAATAAGATGAGATTAGTGGGAATATGTTAAAAGGAGGACAAACCTTTGCTTGAAATTAGAACAAACGATGCTGAATCTGCTGCAAAAATCGTCGTTGTAGGCGTGGGCGGAGCAGGTAATAATGCTGTAAATAGAATGGTTGATGAGGCGATTGAAGGAGTTGAGTTTATCGGTATCAATACAGATAGACAAGCATTGCATTTATGTAAAGCTCCTAAATTGTTGCAAATTGGGGAAAAACTTACTAAGGGGTTAGGTGCAGGTGCAAAACCTGAAGTAGGTGAAAAAGCGGCAGAAGAAAGCTATGAAGAAATTAAAGATGCTTTAACAGGCTGTGATATGGTTTTTGTTACATGTGGTATGGGTGGAGGAACCGGAACCGGTGCAGCACCTGTAGTAGCTAAAATTGCAAGAGATATGGGAATTTTAACTGTTGGTGTAGTAACCAAACCATTCCGTTTTGAAGCAAGAACACGTATGAACAATGCAATTAGTGGTATTGAAAAATTAAAATCTGTTGTTGATACTTTAATTGTAATTCCAAATGATAAATTATTAGAAATTGTAGATAGAAGAACTACTATGCCGGATGCTTTGAAGAAGGCAGATGAAGTGTTACAGCAGGCAGTACAGGGAATCACAGACTTAATTTATAAACCTGCGATTATTAACCTTGACTTTGCGGATGTACAAACTGTTATGAAAGAAAAAGGTGTGGCACATATTGGTATTGGTGAAGGTAAGGGTGATGACAAAGCTGCAGAAGCTATTAAGATGGCGGTAGAAAGTCCACTCTTAGAAACAACCATTGCAGGTGCAACCGATGTTATTATCAATATTTCCGGAGACATTTCCATGACAGATGCCAGCGATGCAGCTGATTATGTACAGGAAATCACAGGAGAGGATGTTAATATTATATTTGGTGCTATGTATGATGATTCTACAGCAGATTACTGTCGTATTACAGTGATTGCGACTGGTTTAGAAACACCACAGTCTGCAGGTGGAAGAGAAATGTTTAATCGTACTACAGTTTCTTCTATTCGTTCAGGATTACAGAGTGCAGCTGGGAAACCGGTGACACCTGTAACACCACCACAGAAACCTCTTTTCACAGGCATTCAGAAGCCTGCAGATATAAAGAGTAAAGTAGAGGAAAATAGTTTACAAATTCCTTCCTTTCTTCAGAAAAAATAATGAATAATGAGTACCCTAAGCATATGCTTAGGGTATTTTTTGTAGAAAAAATGAATATAAAAAACAGAGATTAGGAACCAAATTCGACAAAAAATATAGGTCATGTCAGATACAATAGTACTCATAGGAGGTGATTCTATATACGAAATTTATATAGATATGTATTTTCTATTTAATTTTTGGATGAATCTATGGGTTCTTTTTTTATGTCGTTTTTTTCTACATAGCAAGATTTTAAAACGAAGAATATGTCTGGCAGCATTTGGGGCATCTCTAGGTGAAGTTTTAGTTTTATGTGTGCCATTGGGGAACAGTACTTTAAAAATACTACTTGGTTTTGGAGGGATAACTGCATTAACAGGATATTTATTGTTTCGTCCTGAGAGTAAAAGATATTTCTATAAAATCATGATCTATAGTAATCTTTCCGTAATGATTTTAGGAGGAATTTTCCTGGGATTAGAAAGTATTACCAATGGGAAAAAATTTCCGTTTTTTATTTGGGGAATGTTAGTAGTAGTTTTGGTTCTTTGGATAGAAAGAATCTGCCAAATTATCAAAGTAAAACAATGCTTTTGCAAGGTGATTCTGATATTTGATGAAAATAGACAATGTGAAGTATTAGCACTTATTGATTCCGGAAATGGTCTAGTGGAACCAATTAGTAAGATTCCGGTATCGGTAGTAGAAGAATGTCTAATATTAAATTATATGGATACATTGAAAAAAGAAAACTTTAGAATGATTCCTTTTCATAGTATAGGAAATAAAGAAGGTATTTTAGAAGCCTATTTTATTGAGCGAATGGAAATTAAAAAAGAGAACGAACATGTTATTGTTGAGAAACCAATGATTGCTATTACTAAGGATTGTATATCGACAAATAAAGAATATCAAATGATTTTGCATCCAAAACTCGTTGATTAAGGAGGAATTGAACTTGATTTTTAATATAACATTGCCAGGTGGGCTGCGATTAAGAATGTTTCAGAGAGAAGAAAAATATAAGGATATAAGACAGCAAGGGGATATTCATTATATTGGCGGAACAGAAATTCTTCCCCCACCGTTAGAAGCTGAAGAGGAAATGCAAAAAATTATTCAGTTAGGAACTGATGAAGAAGCCAGAGCGAAAGCAGTATTGATTGAGCATAATTTGCGATTGGTTGTTTACATTGCTAAGAAATTTGATAATACAGGTGTAGGAGTAGAAGATTTGATTTCTATAGGTACCATTGGGTTAATTAAAGCCATTAATACCTTTAATGTAGATAAAAATATCAAATTAGCAACATATGCTTCCAGATGTATTGAGAATGAAATTTTAATGTATTTACGGAAAACCAGTAAAAATAAAATGGAGGTTTCTATTGATGAACCTTTAAATGTAGATTGGGATGGTAATGAACTTTTGCTGAGTGATATTTTGGGTACCGATGAAGATGTAATTTATAAAGATTTGGAAAACGAGGCAGAGAGAAAAGTATTAAGAAAAGCAATGGAGAAGTTGGGAGAAAGAGAAAAGGTAATTATTAATTTGCGATATGGTTTGGCTACGCCTAGTGGGGAAGAAATGACGCAAAAAGAGGTAGCTACTTACTTGGGAATTTCTCAGTCTTATATTTCTCGATTGGAAAAGAAGATTATGAAACGATTAAAAAAAGAAATGATAAAGATTCAAGCATAAGTGATGTTATGAAGAATATAATTATTTGTAAGGAAGAGTTGTTTTTTATAACAGCTCTTTTTCTTTATAAATGATGAGGATACGGTATAATTAAGGGGAATTTTTGGCTATTCTTTAAGATAAAATCAGATTAAATATGGAGGGATTTATGTGTACGGCAATATCGTATAAAAATAAAGATGTATATTTTGGAAGAAATCTGGATTTGGAGAGAGGATATGGGGAAAGTGTTGTTATAACACCACGTCAATATATTTTTCAAATGCGTCGTGCAAAATCCATGGCATCCCATTATGCCATGATTGGCATGGCTACGGTTGTGGATGAATTTCCGCTATATTACGAAGCAACAAATGAAAAAGGATTGAGTATGGCAGGACTCAATTTTCCGGGAAATGCAGTGTATTATGAGTATGATGATAAAAAAGATAACATTACTCCATTTGAATTTATTCCCTGGATTTTGGGACAATGTACTTCTGTGAGTGAGGCGAAGCAACTGATTAGAAAAATAAATTTAGTAAATATTAATTTTAGCGAGCAGTTACCTTTATCACCATTACATTGGATGATTAGTGATAAGCAATGTAGTATTGTAGTAGAAAGTTTGAAAAATGGAATTGAGGTGTATGACAATCCTTTTGAAGTACTTACCAATAATCCTACTTTTGATTATCATAAAATAAATATGAGCAACTATATGGGGCTTAATGTAGGTCCGGCAAATACACAATTTAGGGAAGAATTACCGCTTTATAATTATAGTCTTGGAATGGGTGCTTTGGGATTGCCGGGAGACTTTTCCAGTTCGTCGCGTTTTGTGAAAGCCTTTTTTGTGAAAGAAAATTCTGTGTCAAAAGACGAGGAAGAAAGTAGTGTAAATCAGTTTTTTCACATATTGAATTCGGTGGCAATGCCCAAGGGATGTGTATGGACAAAGAACGGATTTGAATATACTCGTTATAGTAGTTGCTGTAATGCAGACAAAGGAATTTATTATTATACGACCTACAATAATCTTGAAATTAAATCTGTTAATATGCATTGTATTGAGTTGGATCAATCCTGTTTGTACACGTATGAAGTGATGGGGTTAGATTCTTAAAAAGAGATAGTTGTTATATTTGGTCGGCAATTGCAGTAAAAAATGATTTTATAAAATCTTTAGAAAAAAATAATAATTTTTCAATTGTATGATAAAAAAAAGCAACTATAATTATCCTTTGATATTTGCTTAAAAAAGAGGGTTGAAATGATGTATGAGTGGAAGCAAACAGAGGATTCAATATGGAAAATTGGTAAGCGAAATGTATTGCAGGTGATTTTTAGCAGAACCATGTTAATCATGGCTCTTATTGTAATACAGTTCGCTTATATTATTGCACGTATGTATACATTTGCAGAACATATTCCAGTGATATTAGGAAGTGAAATGATTGCTGTTGCAATTATCTTACTATTTATTATTAATTCACAGGAAAATCCAATGATTCGTTTGTCTTGGTGTTTTTTTGTCGGAGTATTTCCAATTTTGGGAAGTGTAATCTATTTTGTTATTCATTTTGATTTGGGATATAGAGTGATACAGAAAAGAATTCTTATGATGGCAAAAGAAAGTAGAAAATATACGTTGGAGCAGAGTGAAATTTTAGCTCAGATAAAAGAAAAAGATTATCAGACATATTGCATTGCGCAGTATTTAAATCAATACAGTGGAAACAATATTAGCGCCAATAGTGACGTGGCCTATTTTTCTTCCGGTGAGATGTTATTTGAGGAAATGATTAAGCAGTTAGAATCAGCTACACAATATATTTTTTTGGAATACTTCCTGATTTCACCGGGAATCATGTGGAATACAATTTTGGGAATTTTAGAAAGAAAAGCAAAAGACAGTGTGGATATAAAAATTCTCTATGATGGTTCTTGTTCCGTAACTTTATTACCATATAAATATCCAAAACAAATTGAAAAACTAGGAATACAATGTAAAATGTTTTCGCCACCGATTCCTTTTCTGTCTATGCATCATAACAATCGAGATCATAGAAAAATTATGATTATTGATGGAAGGGTTGCTTTTACCGGAGGTATAAATTTATGTGATGAATACATTAATGTTAATAGTCCATACGGACATTGGAAAGATGTAGGAATCATGGTAAATGGTGATGCCGTTTTTGAATTTACGAAAATATTTATGCAAATGTGGAGTGCCACGATAAATAAGAAAAGTTCAGATTTAGTATTTCCAAATATGCAAAAATATCTTCCGACAAAAAATGATTCAAAGAAAATATTTAAAGGATATGTTATTCCGTATGCTGATCATCCGGTAGATGATGAAAATATTGGGAAAATGGTTTATATGGATATTTTGAATCAGGCAAAAAAATATGTTTATATCATGACGCCTTATTTGATATTAGACAATGAAATGAAATGTGCTATTCTTTTTGCGGCGAAAAGAGGGATAGAGGTTCAAATTATATTGCCACATATTCCGGATAAAAAGTCTGTATTTGCTTTGGCGAGAGAAAATTATAAATCATTATTAGAGGCAGGTGTGAAAGTTTATGAGTATACGCCCGGATTTATTCATGCTAAGGTATTTGTGTCCGATGATGAAAGAGCTGTAGTCGGTACCATTAATCTAGATTATAGAAGTTTATATTGGCACTATGAATGTGCAGCATATTTATACAAAGTTCAGGCTATCAAAGATATTTATTCTGATTTTGTGGAAACTCGTAATAAATGTATGAAAGTAACGCAAGAAACAATAAAACAACAAAATGTATTAGGGAGAGTGTTTGTTTGTATTTTAAAAATAGTTGCACCGTTGATGTGAAATTTCATGAATTTGATTTAAATAATTTTTTTAGTGGTATATTAAAATAAATGATAGAAGATGCAGTAAGGAGAATAATAGAAGATGATTTATACTACATTAATAAAAAAGGCTATGAGAATTGCTTTTGAAGCACACAAGGAACAAGTAGACAAAAACGGTATGCCATATATTTATCATCCTTTCCATTTGGCAGAACAAATGCCTGATGAGGATACAATTTGTGTTGCGCTTCTTCATGATGTAATTGAAGATACTGATATCACATTAGAGCAATTTTTAGAAATGGTGAAATTCCACAGTTTCTGAAAGATGATTTAGAAAAGGTTCCTTTTGGGGAAGAACAAATCATTCCATAATTGAAAAATAGAGAGAAAAAAGTAACGAAAGGTAGTCATTTATGGCTACCTTTTTGAAATGTTTTAAGATTGTATGAATCATATTATCAAAAAAGTTTCATCGTGGTAAAATAAATATAATTCGATAAACTTGAAGTGCAAAATAGAAATCTGACAGGAGATTGAGTAAAAAAAAGAAAAGGGGAATACAGATGAAAAATATTTTGAATAAACGTTTTGAATTATGGAATACCATATGGATTATGTTAATTATGTTTGTAGAGTATATTATTGGAGAAATCTGGAATTTTGGAATAGGGACTTTACTCATTAGTATTGCAATATTTTTAATAACAATTTTATTGACGGAATTATTACATAAGAAGAGATACGACGAATTGTTAAAGAAAAATATGAATGAGTTTGTTTCTGATGCAGAAATGATACTTAGAGAATATGGAGAACCACTGTTAGAACAGAAGGAATTGAGTAATAAAATAGATAAAGTTGTTCTGGATGTTTATAAGTTGAATTATTATGCAAGAAAACTAAAACTATTAGTAAATTGTGGTGATGATAGAGTGTTAGATGCATTCTCAAAGGGCGAAAAGGTGTGGAACAATATTAAGGGGGAGTATATAAATAAAGAGAATGAACTAGAGCATATTATTCTTCAAAGTGCGAAATTAACATGGTTAATAGAATTAATAAATAAGAATAAAGAAAGTGATGAATTTATTTTCCCATTACGATATCGTTTGGGAGAAGTTGAAGAGGAGTATACAGCAGAAACTTTAGTTAAGAAACAAAGAAAAGGGCAAAAAACCGTATTTATTGCAGATGGTGGTTATGGAAAAACTTGGACTGTAGAAAGAATGGCAAGAATATACGCGGAACAATATGTGGCATATATGGAGTCAAAAGACAAAGGATGCAGCATGTCTGAATTTCCCGTTTTCGTCAAAGTGGGAGATATAAAAAAAATAACCAATAAGCCAATCTATGACAAAATGAAAGAACAATTATGTAATGTGTTTGCTTTGCAATCATTAGAAAAGGTAGATATACCATTCGAAATTTTAGGAAATGATGTCTTGTTTGTAGATGCTTTAGATGAGGCTAGGGACGCTAAAATAAACACATTGATTATTGAAGAAATGAATCAATATCAAAATACAGTGATATTTACAACAAGACCGACTGAGGTTGCATATTTGAACGAATTGAGTCAGGATCATATGGATAATCCAATGATTATGTATCGTATTGCTGACGTAAATATGATTCAAGTTAGAAATTATTTAGAAAAAGAATTATCCAGAAAAGAAAAAGATGTTGAGCTAACAGACGAAGAAATTGAGAGTATTTTAGAAAAGTTTGAGAATAGTGGGTTTGCTGAAAAATGCATTTCACCATTCCTTTTACATTGTTTCGTAAATACAGTTCTAGAAACGAAAAAAAATTCTGACAAAATATTTGATATTGGAGAAAACCTGAATAAATTATATGGAGCTTTTATTGCAGGAATCATAGAAAGAGAGCGAAACGGGAAATCTTTAAGAGGATTAATTTCTGTAGATGAGGTGTTGCGATATTTAAACAAATTTGCTGTTACGATTGTAGAAAAGGGAGAAAAAGGATTATCAGGTGTGGAAGCTGCATTACTTGCAAAAGAGTATTTTGGTGATGCAAATTTTGATGGTAGAAATTTAGAAAATGCAGAAAATGATATTAATATATCTTTGAGAGAAATGCACATTTTTACTGTAGAAGGTGGAAAATATAAATTTATATCAAATGATTTTATGTATGCAGTATTTAATGAAGAACAAATTGATGAAATTTTGATGCTTACTTCTCGAGGAATGATATATAGAAATGATTTCTTAAATATTGTTAAATTAAAGCTTGATAAGATTTTGTCAGGCAAAGAAGTGGAAGGAATTAGTAATTTCTTGGGAGAAATTTATGAGAGAGGTATCAATGCGGAACAAGCTCTTGTATTGATTGGAGAGTCTATGACCTCCGTGAATTCAAATTATTTACAAGAACAAGCACATGAATTATACGTATATGGATTGGTTAAGTGGATTGGTCAGTTTGAAGAAGAGCGAAAACGTTTACACTATGCATATGAAAGAAGTTATTTTGGTATAAGTCAATATTTTACAACATGGATTATTGGAAAAACTAAAGAAATTCAATTTAGTAGATTAGAGTTTGAAGATGTGTATGGGATTTTTGTGCAAATGATAAGTATGATTCAAAGGGTGAATGAATTAAAGCGTCATGTGCTTACACCTCAAAATATTGAAGATATCATTAATGCATATGGGAATAATGATTATCCAAAATACTTATGGTTGAAAGAACGTTTTGCAAATTACGAATATTCTGTGAAAATGTCTAGAACGGGGAAGGGAAACTATAATTATCCCAAAAATTTGGAAGTTGTTTGCAAGAACATTATAAATAAAATTGATAGTGGATTTGAATTTTATGATAAAGTACTTGAGATTGAAGTATGCATAAAAAAATTATGTGATAATTCATTTACTGGTAAAGTATCCATGTAAACAAGTAAGAAAAAGTGATATACTATAGATATGATTCAGGAGGTTTTGACATGACAGTTGATACAAAAACAATGGTTTCAATTACAGAAGCAAATCAGAATTTTTCAAAAGTAGTAAGATTAGTTGATGAGCTAGGTTCGGTTGTAATACTTAAGAATAATGAACCAAGATATTTGGTAATAGATTTTAGCAAAGTAGATGAAAATACAATGGCAAAGGATGAAGACGTGCTTGAGATTTCAAAGAGATTGTTAGCACAGAATAAAGAAGCATATGAGGTGCTTGCAAAATGAAAAGACTAAGTAAAGAGCAGATTTTAATGCTTCATGCACAGATTATTAAACAGACCGGAGGAAGTGATGGCGTAAGAGATTTTAATCTTTTAGAATCAGCGATAGAGACACCATTTCAAGTATTTGCAGGGGAAGAATTGTACCCAACGATACAAGCGAAAGGTGCACGTTTAGGTTATGGGTTGATTAAGAATCATTGTATGTTAGATGGAAATAAACGTATTGGCATTCATGCAATGCTAGTATTCCTTGCTTTGAATGGAATAGAATTACAATATACACAGAGAGAATTATATGAAATGGTTCTTGAGGTAGCGGAGGGAAGCTTGATATATGAAGCTATGTTAAAGTGGGTACTAGGACATCAAGCGTAAAATGTAACTATATTTAGAAAAAGAATGTGATGTGAATAGATAAAAGGAGATTGGAAGAGATAATCTTAAGCATGGGGGAAAAGGTATGGATTCTCATAAAAAGAAAATGCTGGCACCAATTATCATAACAGTACTTATGATATTGTATTATATAATTTATTTTGGACTTTTAATATCATTACTTGAAGGTATTTATAAATATGTGTTAGGATTTTTTCCACTTATATTTTCTATTGTAATCATAAAAGTTTGTATAGAGAGAATTAAAGAAATCAAAGGAGGAGAAGAGGATGATATTAGTAAATACTGATTATATTAGCGGAAAAGAATTAGAAATGTTGGGACTTGTAAAAGGAAGTACCATTCAATCAAAACATTTAGGGAAGGACATCGCTCAAGCCTTTAAAACAATGGTAGGTGGAGAACTTACTGCTTATAACGAAATGATGAATGAGGCAAGAGCCATTGCAACTAAGAGAATGGTAGCGGAAGCAGAAGCTCTTAATGCAGATGCCATTGTTAATATTAGATATGCTTCTTCTGCAGTTATGCAAGGGGCAGCAGAAGTGATTGCATATGGCACAGCGGTTAAGTTTGTTTAATGAGTATTAATTAGAGTATGGAAGAAAAATATATGGCCTTTATTATTTGGGCAATCGTAGGTTTGGTATTTATTGTAATGGGTATTTATTGCATGAAATCTCGAAAAACAAAGCCTTTTGGTTTTTGGGCAAATGCTGAAGTGATACAGGTGAAGGATGTAAAAGACTATAATCGTGCCTTGGGAATATTATGGTGCGTGTATGGTGTTTTATTTACGCTTATTGGCTTGCCATTGCTGAGTGGACAAAATTCAGGGCTGCTGATTATGACAATGTTGGGGACTATGTTTATTAGCATTGGTGCTATGGTTGTATATGTAGTAGGAATTGAGTCAAAATATCGAAAAAAATAAAGTGGTTTGAATTTTAGATATTGCATGAGCGCAAGAGTTGACAGAAACTGACAAAAAATCCATAATGTAAGTAGTGTACTTAGGGGAGGTTAGCTATGCAGTTTGGAAAAAATAATCAGTTAATTAATGCAGTAGCAGAATTAAAAGATGCGGATTATTCTAAAAATCCCAAATTAGGAGATATTTATAAAAGATTATTAAAGAGTAAAAAACAAGTTGAAACTGTAATGAACAAAGATATTGAAGCTATTATGCAGATTAGTTCATTGGATTTGACTTTGAATTATGTAGTTGATGAAATGTCAAATATTTCTGAAGCTGCGGCAGAAGGAATTGATATTATAGCTTCAGCAGCAGAAGAATGTTCTAGTGTAGCTGAACAGGTAAATGGTCAGCATGAAGAATTAACTAATACAATTATTAAAGCAGCAGAAGATACAGATGAAGTTTATAAAAAAATTGAAAAAGGACAAGATGAATTATCTTTAATTAAAGAGCTTTCTGTTCAGACAATCGATGAATCAAAAGAAATGCAGAAAGATATGGATGAGTTGTTGAATGTTATTAGCCATATGAACGAAGTAATTGCTGGTATTAATGCCATTTCTTCTCAAACTAATCTTTTAGCTTTAAATGCAAGTATTGAAGCGGCAAGAGCTGGAGAAGCTGGAAGAGGATTTGCGGTTGTAGCTGAAGAAATTCGAAAATTAGCAGAAGAAACTCAAAGCTTAACTGGTAATATGGGTAATTTTGTAGAAAAAATTAAAAATGCATCCCAGAAGAGTGCTAAGAGTGTAAGTACTACAATTGAATCATTGGATACTGTGACAGAAAAAATTGGAGAAGTTTGGGTAATTAATAGTGAAAATCAAAAAAATGTTTCCCAAATTAATGAATCCATCAATAGTTTAGCTTCTGTAAGTGAAGAAATCAGCAGTTCCATGGCTGAAATGGAATCTCAGACAGCAAGTATTAAAGATCAATGTGTAGCATTAGAAGCGAGTGCTGGTCAGTTACATACGGTTGGAAGTAGATTAAAAGAAGCTACAAAACCTGTTTCAACAATTGAAAACATACTTAGTCAAGTAACAAAACAATTAGGTACTATGACAGATGATAGATTCTTTAGAATGGAATATGAAGAATTTGCTGGATATATGGATAGAGCAATTGCAGCTCATAAAGCTTGGTTAACAAATTTATCCAACATGGTAAAAGAAAAACAAGTATTGCCGATTCAGTTAAATGCTGCAAAATGTGGTTTCGGACACTTCTACTATTCTATGACACCAAAGACACCTGAGATTAATGAAGTGTGGAAAACTGTAGAAGAAAAACATAAAAAGCTTCATGGCTATGGAAATCATGTAATTAAAGCTCTTATGGACGAAAATTATGCAGAAGCAGAAAAATACTGCAATGAAGCATTGGATTATTCCAAAGTGTTGATTTATGATTTGGAAGAAATGAAGAAAATTGCATTAAGTAAGATTTAAAGTAATTATTACAAGAAAAAACCAACGAATTAGTCGTTGGTTTTTTGTTACCAGTAGGAGAGATGGTTCGCATGGGAAAAGCCTTGGGAATTCCTGTTCCATACTGTGAATATACCTATCATTTGATTAAGTCATTAGAAGAAAAGAATGATGGTAAATTTGATTAAGAATAACCAAAAAGGAAAAGATGAGATATACGATATGAAAACAAATCAACAATCAACAATTTTCGCCCATCCTTATATAATGGCACTTTTAGCTACTATTTGTTGTCTTTTATGGGGAAGTGCATTTCCATCCATTAAATTAGGTTATCGATGGTTTGATATTTCTGCGGAAGCAACCAGTACACAGATATTGTTTGCAGGATGTCGTTTTACATTGGCAGGAATTCTAACAGTTGCTATAGGAAGTATTTTGGCAAAAAAAGTATTGATTCCTAAGAGAGAATCTCTTGGAAAAATAGCTATATTATCTATATTTCAGACTTCCTTGCATTATTTTTGTTTTTATGTAGGATTAGCACATACCACTGGAGTAAAGTCTTCTATTTTGAACGGAATTAGTGTATTTGTAGCAATTTTGATTGCGGCATTGGTATTTAAGCAGGAAAAATTGACAGCGGTTAAATTGTTAGGAAGTATATTAGGATTTAGCGGTATTGTGTTGGTTAATTTGACTGGTGCAGGATTGGATGTTAGCTTTCAGATGCAGGGGGAAGGAATGATTATCTTATCTACGGTATGTTATGGGATATCCTCTGCACTGATTCGTGTGTACGGGAAGGATGAGAATCCAGTGGTCTTAAGTGGCTATCAGTTTACATTAGGTGGTGTAGTTATGATAGTGATAGGTTATCTGACTGGTGGAAGGCTGGATGTATGGACAGGAAAAGGAATTGCAATAATAATCTATTTGGCATTGGTATCAGCAATTGCATATACTGTGTGGTCACTTTTGCTACGTTATAATGATGTATCTAAAGTTGCTGTATTTGGTTGTCTGAATCCTGTCTTTGGAGCAATTTTGTCTGCATTGATATTAAAAGAAAGCGGACAGAGCTTTGGATTAAAAGAAGTAATAGCACTGGTATTAATTACAGTAGGAATATTTATTGTGCAGAAAAAAGCAACAGCCAAAAGTTAAGAGGTTTATAAAGTTGAATTAGATAAAATGAAGGAGAAAATATGCAAGCATTTCTATATGGGGTAGGCATTACGATGCTTTACATAATTGTTGCGGTAGGAATTATGCTACTTGCAAGAAAATATCTTACTATTCCGGATGAGCTTTTTAGAAAAATATTACATTTTATTTTGCTGGGTGCGTATATTCCATTAGTGTTTGCTTTTGAAACCTGGTGGATGTCGGCAATTTTTGCCATATCGCTAATTATTATTTTATTCCCAGCGTTATCTGTTGCTGGAAAGATTCCCATGTTTTCAGCCTTTATGAATGAACGGAAAAAAGGTGAGTTTAAAAGCAGTATGGTTTTGGCTGTTGGTATGATGGCTTTTAGTGTTAGTATCTGTTGGGGAGTGTTTGAAGAAAAATATCTTGTGCTTGCATCTATATATGCGTGGGGCATTGGTGATGGTTTGGCGGCACTTATCGGGAAGCGCTTTGGAAAGCATAAAATTAAGTGGAAACTGGCTGATGGTAAAAAGAGCATTGAGGGATCACTTACCATGTTTCTATGTAGTCTGGCAGCAGTATTTACAGTTCTACTTATGAGAGGTGGAATTAGTAGTACAATGTGTTTTGTAATCGCTTTTTTGACTGCAGTTGTGTGTACCGTTGCAGAATTGTGTGCAAAAAATGGAATGGATACGGTTATATGTCCTATTTCTGCAATGATAGTGATTATTCCTATGGTAGGATTATTTTAACAAATTGGAATGGAGATAAAAGTAATGGAATGGTTTTGGTATATAATTGCATCACTTGGAGCTGGTGTAGGAACAGGTCTTGTGGGGCTTTCTGCGGCAACCGTTATGGTTCCAATTCTAATTGTTCTTTGTCCTTCCTTCGCTGGTGAGACAGGTGCTTATCAGGCAACGGCTGTGGCATTGGCTTCAGATATTCTAGGGTCTGCTGTTACAACTTACACCTATGCAAAGCATAAGAATATTGATTTGAAGCGTGGCTGGCTAATCATGACAGTCATTCTTATCATGAGTGCTATCGGTAGCTATGCAGCTTTTTTGACTGGCAATGTGGTTCTTGGTGGCTTTACTTTGATTTTGACTGTTTGTATTGGGATACGTTTCCTTGTAAAACCTGATTCGTCCAAACGAAACCCAGTAGAAAAAGGTGCGAAATTGGGAATAAAAGAGGTTATTCTTTCATTAGCTTGTGGTATTCCTATTGGTTTTGGGACAGGTTTTGTTGGTTCAGGTGGTGGAATGACCATGCTTATTGTTTTATCAGCATTCTTTGGAATGGAGTTAAAAACTGCAGTTGGTACCAGTACTTTCATCATGACCTTCACTGCTTTGATAGCGTCCGTGAGTCACATGATGATTCATCCTGCCATTGTCTTTGAAAAGTGGGATGTTATGCTTTTATGTATCTCTGTGGCAACTACATCATCTTTGATTTCAGCACGTTTTGCAAATCGTGTGAATAACCGTACGGTAGGATTGGTGACAGGTGTTGTGCTGACAGTGTTGGGTATGGCTATGATTATTTTAAATTATTGGATAAAGTAATATATTTGCAAAAAAGATGGAGCAACTCATCATATATGAGAGTGCTCCATTTTGTTGTTTTGTAATGAGGTATGAAAAAATTACATTACTAAGAAAGTGCATGTTCCTGGTGCAAGTTCGATGGTACCTGAAACTTCTACGCCTTCCATTTCTGGAAGAGTGTCATTTTCGCCTAATGTAAGGGCTTTTCCATTTAAGTAGAGTGTTGTGTTGCGCATATTTCCGTTGCCACAAAGTGTATAACGAATAGCTTCTTTTGGTAATTCTACGTTTGTGGTTTTTGTAAGAGAGTTATTGATAATTAAGTATACGCAACCATCTTTTCCATCCTTACGTGAGTGACAGAATACATGAGCACCTTCCTGAATAGCGATTTCAGAATCATATACAGTAGTACCCATGAGTTTGCTCCAAAGAAGTACGGCAAAGTAGTTTGGTCTTGGTTCAAAAGTACTATGTTTTAACCAACCATAATCAGAGGATGCAAGTGTATTGTGGAAGATAACACCATCGGTAATTGTAGGGAATGTTCCCAATTCATTTAATGTACGAAGAACATCCAGGTAAGTAGATGCCCATTCGGTACCGCCACCACCAGCGTCACCAGATTCTGTTACCCACATTTCGCCGCCAGGAACGTATTCATCACGGAATCTTAGATTTGCCTTTGCACAGTATGGGGCTGCATCTAAATATTCTTCAGAATGTGCTTTTGATGGTTTCCAGTGAACAAATGGTAAAGTTGTGATACGTCCAGATACACCGTTATAGTAGTGATAACTGTAAACATCCATTTTTTCTTTGGAACCCTTAAGTAAATTGATGGTAGCCATAGAGGAAGAAAGCTTTTTCATAAGGCCTTTTTCGGAATTCATTTTACCCATTTTTCCGCCACCTACAGAGCATGGACCTACTACTAAACATTCAGGATAGTTTTCGTGTACCCATTTAGTGAAGATATCTTGGTCACGAATAAAATCATCAAAGTTATATCCATTTGGTGCACCAGAATATGCCAAAAGGTTTGGCTCGTTCATAAATTCTACAGCTTCAATAGGTACACCATATTCTTTACTAAAGTCAAAGATTAATTTTGCCTGTTCAGGCTGCCATGGTTCATGTGCGGAATGAATGCCTTCGCAGTTTGCTACAGAAATAAGTAATTTACCATCGACTGCTTTTACGAAGTCAAGCAAGTTGGTCCATTGATTTTTTGTAAGAACACTATCGAAACCTTCTGGAGCAACTCCATTTGTATGACCGTCAAAGTCATAATAAGTTTTGGTAGACCATGTACCAGATACACGAATCCAGCAACTTCCTAATTCTTTTGCAAGTTTAATAAGGCGTGGATTTGTGGAATCGATTGGATCATACCATTGATGCATGTCACCTTTCTTAGAGATACCAATAAGAGGAAATCCTTCGGTTCCTTCAAGCTGACCTTTGGTGTATGCCTTCCAGAATGTACCACCAGTTACTTCTGTCATTTCTACATTGTAGGATAAAAGTCTTGGGTTAATTGTACGTAAAGCGTTTAAATTCTTTACTTTTAAGCTAATGTTCTTTGCCATGAGTTTTCCTTTCTGTTGCATCGCAATTTAATATAAACTATACTATGCATAGATTATACAATAAGAAGTTAATTAACTCTATATATAAATTCGTAGATATTATTACGAAAATGAAATGAGTGAATTAGAAAGAAGGATATGGAAATATGAGTATCATCAATGTAGGAAATATTATAATGAATACCTATGTGTATCCTTGTTCTAAGGGATATATTATGGTGGATACGGGGTATGAGCATAGCCTTAAGGATGTTGAAACCAAACTAGGCAGAAACGGTATCAAGTTATCGGAAATTAAATACGTATTCTTGACTCATGCGCATGATGATCATGCAGGATTCTTAAATGAATTACTGGAAAAGAATGCAGACTTGAAGGTTATCATGAGCAATAAATCCATGCCAACTCTAAAAAGAGGACAGAATTCTTTTGAAGGTGGCTGCAGTACATTACTCGCATGGATTTTTTGTAAATTGATGGGGCTTGTAGGAAAAGCAGAGCATCGCTTTCCTGCGATAGAGGATAAATACGACGGCAGATTTATAGAAATTACAGACGCTAATAAAGAAGAGTTGGAAAAAATACTGCAAGGTAAAATTTTATTTACTCCTGGACATACCGCAGACTCTATTTCTCTCAAAGTGAAAAATGTAATTTTCTGTGGCGATGCCGCTATGAACGACTTCCCAAGTGTCAAGAGGTTGATAATTTGGATAGAGGACATAGTAGATTTTGAGAAGTCTTGGGACGTATTGATTAACGAAAATGCTGAGATTATTTATCCTGCACATGGCAGAGTGTTTCCTACCTCTGATCTTGCAAAGTATAAGAAGTATATTTCAAAACTCCATCTGTATAAATTGAATTGATTTATATATCAATTAGAAAAAATTAAAAAGATTGAATAGAATTTAGTTTGATAGGAGAGATAATTTTTATGAAAAAAAATTTACAGGCAATTCATCCAGATGATGACCTTCATTATAAGAAATTAGGAATCAAAAGAAATGCAATAGAACAATGGGAAGACGGAATGCGTACCGATGGAAGCAAGGGTACGTACGAATGGTGGTATTTCGATTCGCATTATCCGGATGGGACCATTTTAGTTATTTTCTTTTATTCTAAGTCACCAATTGAGGTGGATGGTCCAATCAAACCGATTTCTACAATTGAGTTGACACTTTCGGATGGAACAAAGCATTCGGAAGAAGTATATGCGACATTAGAAGAAAGTTTTTATTCGAAAGAAAAATGTGATGTAAGAATCGGTGAATGTTATATAGAAGGGGATTTAAAACAATACAATATTGTATTTAAAGGAAAAACGATGTCGGCAAAGGTAAGTCTTACCAATACGGTTCCGGCATGGCGTTCACAGTGTGGTCCAATTTTATTTGGAGATAACGAAGAGTATTATTTTAACTGGTTACCGGCGACTCCGGAAGGAAATGTTATTGCAGATGTGAAATATGAAGGAGGAACGCTTCATTTAGAAGGAAGTGGATATCATGATCATAACTGGGGAAATATTTCCATGTTAAAACTCATGCATCATTGGTATTGGGGACGTGCAAAGATTGGTAATTATAAGGTAATCTCTTCCTGGATTACTGCAGAGAAAAAATATGGATATAAAGAATTTGATGTGTTCATGCTGGCAAAAGATGGAGAAATTTTAGGAGATAATAGTAACCATACACTGAAATTCCTCCCAACGGATGAATATATTGACGAACATACAGGGAAGCCGGTATATGGTAAAGTGATTTACGAATATGAAACTCCTGTTGGTGAGTACTATCGTATAACATATAAGCGAAGAAGTGACATTTCAAAACAAAATTTTATTGATTTGTTAAGCGGTCCTGTAAAGTTTGCTGCAAAATTAATTGGATTTTCAGGTTCATACCTTCGGTTTGAAGGAAGCGCAACTATTGAAAAATTGGAAAATGGAAAAGTGATAGAATCTGTGACAGAAGATTCAGCAGTTTGGGAACTTATGTACTTCGGAAAATCCGGTGCAGATAAAAGATAGTTCGATAGAGTTGACTTCATTCAGGAATATATTGAACCATTTATTACGGAGTAGTCAATTCTGATATGAAAAAGGGATAGATTTCATGGAGGATTTATATGAGTGAAGTTAAATTGCTGAAACCTGAAGAAGCGGGTTTGACTAATAAAATACAATTATTTGAGGACGGTATTCGTACAGAAGCTAAATCGGGTAACTACGAATGGTGGTATTTTGATTCTAAATATGCAGATGGTTCAAGTCTTGTTATTGTTTTTTATACAAAGCCTGTTACATCCTTTGCAAAGGCATTTAAGCCGTTTGTATCTCTCAACTACATTCAGCCAAATGGTAAAGAAATACGTACAACTTTTGAATCAAAAGATTTTTCATTTTCCAAGGAACAATGTGATGTTAGTATCGGAGATTGTTATATCAAGGGAGATTTGTCGCACTACGATATTTATTTTAAAAACAAAGAGGTTGAGTGCGAGCTGACCTTAGATGCTAGTGTTCCGTCTTGGCGCCCAGAGTCGGGTAAAATAATGTTTGGTAAAAAGGATTATTTTTCTTGGCTTCCTTCTGTTCCCGAAGGCAAGGTTATCGGAAAGCTGAAAACAAAGGATGAAAGAATAGCGCTTGATGGCACTGGATATCACGATCATAACTGGGGCAACAAGCAGATGATTCTTTTGATGAACGATTGGTATTGGGGGAGAGCCAAGATTGGAGACTACGTGGTCGTATCCTCTTATATTTACGCGAATAAGAAAGATGGATACAAAGAAACTCCTATATTTATGCTTGCCAAGAATGGAGAAATCCTGACAGGAGATGCGTTCAAATATCTAACATATGAGGAAAAAGATTTCATAAAGGATTCCTATACAAAGCGTCATGTTGCAAGAACGCTCGTGTATGATTACAATGACAAAGAAAATGGCATTCACTATCGAGTGACCTATAAAAAAGGTGACGAGGAAGTGGAGAGACAGGTAATGACAGACATTGTTGGCAGACCGCTTGCAATCATGTTTTACCTGCTCGGTTTCCGAGGATCTTATCACCGAATGGGAGGTATGGCTATTCTTGAAATATTTAACGGGGATGAAATTATAGATCGCATCGAAGCACCTGCTATGTGGGAGCAAATGTGCTTTAAACCTGATAGAATTAAATAAAAGTTATATTCTAATTTGACGAACTTAATATTAAAGACTTACGAAGACCGATTGGTATAATGTACCAATCGGTTTTTATGTTAAATAGGGTGTGGACGATTTGACGAGTTTAGTGTATTAGAAGTTTTACTGAATCTTAACTGTTCCTATGATAAAATATATTGGGGATTTTTATAAAATAACTTAATAGGATTTTACGTAGTTACAATGAATAGGAGAGATTTATTGTGAAAAAAAACAAGTCGTTTTTATATAATTTGATTTTCGTTGTATGTGTACTAACACTGGCATTTTTCCTAAGTTACTATATTCAGTTTGAATTTGAAACAGATTCTTTAGTTCCAATGGTATTCGTTCTAGGAGTATTTTTTATTGCTTTACGTACAGAAGGTTATTTTTGGGGCGTTGCTTCATCACTTGTTGGAGTTATGCTGGTAAATTTTGCATTTACTGCCCCTTTTTTTAAGCTTGATTTTATAACACCGGTAAATATGTTTGCTGCAGTGGTAATGCTTGTAATTGCTATTATGACGAGTACACTTACAACAAAAATTAAGCAACAGGAAAAAATTAAGATGGAGAGTGAGAAGGAACGAATGAGAGGTAATTTGCTTCGTGCAGTATCTCATGATTTACGCACACCTTTGACATCTATCTATGGTGCAACTTCTGTTATTATGGAAAATTATGATTCTTTGAATAAAGAAAAACAAATTAAACTATTAGAAGAAATTCACGCAGATTCGCAGTGGCTGATTAGAATGGTAGAGAATCTATTATCTGTCACTCGTATTGATGACAGTATTACGAAAATTTCAATGGTTCCTGTAGCATTGGATGAACTGATTGATTCGGTAATAGTGAAATTTAATAAACATTATCCGAAGCAAGCGGTAAAAGTAGAGGTACCAGATGAATTTATCAGTATTTCCATGGATGCCATTCTGATTCAGCAGGTCCTCATGAATATTATGGAGAATGCTGTTTTTCATGCAGAAGGAATGACGGAATTAGTATTATCTGTGCATATAGAGGATAATAAAGCTGTTTTTGAGATAATAGACAATGGTTGCGGTATACCGGAAGACAAATTATCACAGATATTTACAGGCTATTTGGAAAGAGAAGAAAGTGTACCAACTGATGGAAGTCGTAATAACATGGGAATAGGATTATCTGTTTGTTCTACAATTATTAAAGCCCATGGCGGTGCTATTTTTGCGAAAAATAGAAAAGAAGGTGGGGCGATATTTGGCTTCACGTTAGAAATAGAGGAAAGTCGTGCAATTTTTGAAATAAAAGATGATGGATGTGGAATTCCGGAAGAAAAGTTACAACATATATTTACCGGATATTTGGAAAGAGAAGAAAGTGTACCAACAGATGGAAGCCGTAATAACATGGGAATCGGTTT
>JAFYWF010000055.1 GCA_017558145.1 Lachnospiraceae bacterium | reverse complement strand
TTTCAACACCACTTGCAGATGCCGTAGCAGCTAATTATGGTGTTGAACTTAGAAGTGTATTAACAGGATTCAAATGGATCGGTGACCAGATTGCAGGTTTAGAAGCAGCTGGCGAAGTTGATAGATTTATCTTTGGTTTCGAAGAAAGCTACGGATACCTTGCAGGTCCTTATGTACGTGATAAAGACGCAGTTATCGGTTCTATGTTAATCTGTGAAATGGCAGCATACTATAGAAGCATTGGTTCTTCTATCAAACAGCGTTTAGAAGAAATTTATGCAAAATATGGTCGTTACTTAAATAAAGTAGACAGCTTTGAATTCCCAGGTCTTTCTGGTATGGATAAGATGGCAGGAATTATGAACCAGTTACGTGAAAACCCACCAGCTGAAATCGGTGGATATGCAGTTGTAAAAGTAACTGATTACAAGAAACCTGAAGAAACAGGTCTTCCGGCAGCTAACGTATTGATTTACGGCTTAGAAGGTGGAGCAACTGTAGTTGTTCGTCCATCCGGTACAGAACCAAAGATCAAAACATACTTTACAACATTAGGAAAAGATTTAGCAGAAGCAGAAGCTCAGAAAGCAAAATTAGCAGATGCTTTAAAACCACTTTTCTCATAAGAAACATAAGTTATAAATGGAACCGTCGCATCTTTGGTGTGGCGGTTTTGTTTATAGTAGCTTTTATTTTGGTTAAAATAAAAAGCTGTTAACTTACGAAATGTCAGTTAACAGCCTAAAAATTGTTTTATAAACTTGAATATCCATATGCGTTTGCAAACGCATCGATAGGTTTTTTATCTCTACACAATGAGCATCCTTCTGGAGCATATGCTTTATATTCGGGAATGTCTTTGATTGTAAATAAGGACTTAATTGGAATGCCCATGGAACTGTTAGCGGCACTGAAGATAGCGCTAATTCCGCTGATAGAAGCACCATAGTAATTAAGAGCCTGAGTTGCTTTAATAATTGTCTGACCGGTAGTAGCAGAAGCCATTAATAAAAGGACATTTTTTCCTTTGATCATCGGCTGGATGTTGTCACGGAATACGAACTGACCACTACTTCCTGTTTCAGGAGTTATGATATAAATTGTTTTATGATAATTAATAGAAATTACACCGGCCTTAGTAAGTTCTTCTGCAAGATAAGCGCCAATGATTTCGCATCCATCCATACAAACAATCGTATCTACAATTGTAGAAGGATCAATCTCTGCACAAAGCTCTTTTGCTGCTTCGGAAGCTTCGCTTAAACGACTTTTAATGGTTGTCATGTCTAAATAATAGTTAACATGTGAGTTTGGGGTGATAAAGTGTCCCGGAATTGCTTTTAATGCAACTTTGTCATTCCTTTTTAATGGAATCTTAATCATATCTTGCATATATAACCTCCTTTTCATGTCGAATTGTGCGACAATTACATGTTTATATTTTAAAACATTATGCTTTTTAATGCAATATATTTATAATTTTTTTATTTTCAGTTTTTGGGAAAAATATTTTCTGATTATTTAAAATAAATGTTATGAGAACTATGGAAAAATTTGGAGTACAAAGTCCATGAAAAAAGGATTGCCGTAACACGACAATCCTTTTCGTCTTTATGTCATTACTATATTAAACTTTGTGGAATTTAGGAATATAAACAGGGAAACTGTCATTTCCTTTTAATTCTTTTCCGGCAGTAATAACTACATCTTTATCTGTGATGGTATATTCTACATTAGCACCAGATTCAACAATAGTGTCCTGCATTAAGATACAGTTTTTAACAACAGCACCTTTAGCAATTTTAACACCTCTGAATAATACACAGTTTTCAACTTCACCTTCAATTACACAACCATCAGCAGCCATTGTATTTTTTACTTTAGCGCCATCGATGTAACGAGTTGGGTTATCATCACGAATCTTAGTGTAGATAGGAGCACCTTCAAATAACGCATCTACATTGTAGTCATCGAGAAGTTTCATGTTTTCATCGAAATAACTCTTCATACCGGTAATTCTTGTTAAATAACCTTCGTATTTATAAGCCTGTACGTTAAGTTTGTTTAACTGAGGAATGAGAACATCACGTTCAAAATATTCGTTACCACGAAGAGAAGCTTCATTAATTAATTTAATCAATAATTCTCTGTCGATTACGTACATGTTCATAGAGAAGTTCTGAACACCTTTATCTTTTGCATTGATGAAGATTTTTTCTACACGACCATTGTTGATGGCTAATGTGTAGTAATAGTCTCTATCGTTAGCTTCATGATATAAGAAGTTAGCGGGGAGTTCCTGTTCATTGTATGCAACAGTAATATCAGCACCACTAGCAATGTGTGCGTCAATCATTTTGTTAAAATCAAAGTTTACAGCGATGTTAGAGTCAGACATAACAACATATTTTTCTTTCTGAGAACGAAGGAAATCTAATGTGTTAGCTAAAGCACCTGCACGTCCCACATATGCTCTGGAATCAGATTCCATAAATGGAGGGAAAATATTTAAACCGCCATGTTTACGAACTAAATCCCATTCACGACCGGAACCAAGGTGGTCCATTAAAGAGTGATAGTTATTTTTAACGATTACGGAAATATTATCAATACCGGAATTTGCCATGCTGGATAAAACGAAGTCAACCATACGGTAACGGCTTGCAAATGGGATGGAAGCCATAAGACGAACATTTACCAATTCAGGTACCCAATTATCATAACTGTTTGGGAAAATAAGACCCAATGCCTTTTTGTTAGAATTTACCATTGTTCTTCACCATCCTTTACATCATTTCTTACCATAGCGTTTGGACCGATTTTAGCACCAGCACCTACGTTTACGTTAGCGCCAATGGTAGCAACGCCTTTTTCGTCTTCTGTAGGCATAGCACCAACAACAGCGTTTTCGCCTACGATTACGTTTTCAGCGATAATACAGTGTTTAACAACTGCACCGGCTTTGATAGTTGTTCCACCCATAATAACAGCATCTTCAACAATAGCGCCTTCTTCTACTTTAACACCTGCGAAAAGTACAGAGTGTTTAACACTACCGTTAATACGGCAACCGTCTGTAATCATAGAGTTTTCAACAACAGCATTTTCACCAATTTTATGTCCGTTCATACCGCTGTTACGGCTGTATACTTTCCATTCGTCGTCAAATAAATCGATACCACTGTTTTCAGGATCTAAAACTTCCATGTTTGCTTCCCAAAGAGAAGAAATTGTTCCAACATCTTTCCAGTATCCGCTGAAACGATGTGCATACATTTTGCGATTGTCACGAAGAAGGTTTGGAATAATATTGTTACCAAAGTCATTTTCGGAGTTTGGATCTGCTTCGTCTTCTTCAAGATATTTTTTTAAGATATCCCAGTTGAAGATATAAATACCCATAGAAGCTAAGTTGGACTTTGGATTCTTTGGTTTTTCCTGGAATTCTGTAATGCGATCGTTTTCATCTGTAACCATTAAACCGAAACGGCCTGCTTCATCCCAAGGCACTTCCATAACTGCTACGGAGAATTCAGCTCCTTTTGCTTTGTGGAATTCTAAGAATTCGTTATAATCTTGTTTACAAATCTGGTCACCGGAAAGGATGATTACGTATTCAGGATCGTAGCGTTCAATAAAGGAAATGTTCTGATAAATTGCATTAGCAGTACCTTTGTACCAATCAGAACCGGATGCTTTCTGGTAAGGTGGAAGTACATGGATACCACCATAGAGACGGTCCAAATCCCAAGGCTGACCGTTTCCTATGTATTCGTTCAATACCAGAGGCTGATACTGTGTTAGAACACCTACTGTATCAATTCCAGAGTTAACGCAGTTAGAAATTGGGAAGTCGATAATACGATATTTTCCGCCGAAAGGAACTGCTGGTTTTGCAAGCTTTTCTGTTAAAGCGTAGAGACGAGATCCCTGTCCGCCGGCAAGAAGCATTGCAATCATTTCTTTTGCCATAATATTGCCTCCTATAACTTATAAATATACTTATGGTGAAATTGTATCACATATTAAATAAATTTACATCTTTTTTGTGCAGAATTTTGACAAAAATACAAAAAAAAATCATTCTAAAACATTTTATATGTAAAAAATGGGAAATGTATTAGGTGATAACAATATTTTGTGACAAATATATCAAAAAAGTAATAAAGAGGTATGAAAAAGAAAGAGGGAAGCATGAAATAATAGGAAAATAGTACGGAATAAAAATAAGAGTAAAATAGAAAAGCTGGAATAAAACTATAAAGTTTTAGGTGGAAAAACCGATAATCATAATGAAAATAAATTTTCATTCCATGGAGGGAGGGAAAGATATGCGTATAGATGCATATGCACAGGTACAGCAATTGTATGGAAGCAAAAAGACTCGCAAAGTGCAAAACGAAGCACGGAGTACTTTCAAAGATCAGCTTCAAATCAGTAGTAAGGGAAAAGATTTCCAGGTTGCAAAAAATGCGGTAGCAAGCGCTCCGGATGTTAGAGAAGAAGTGATTGCACCATTGAAAAAACAGATAAATGCAGGTACCTATGAGGTAAATGGCGATCAGTTTGCCCAGAAGTTATTTGAAAAGTACAACAAATCACAGTTGGGAAGCTTCTAGGGGCTTCCCTGAACCAGGAGGAAAATTCAGTGGCCAGTTTAATGGAAAATTTAATTAGTGTATTAGAGCAGGAAAGCATGGCCTATGAAGAACTGCTGGCATTATCTATGAAAAAAACACCTATCATTGTAAGCGGAGATTTAGAAGGCTTGCAACAAATCACGGATGAAGAACAGATAGTTGTGGCAAAAATTAATCACTTAGATGCAAATCGAGAAGAAGTGACAAAGGATATTGCCAATGTACTGAACAAGGATGTTAAGTCGTTGAAGCTCGTGGATATTATTCATATGTTATCGCAAAGACCGGTAGAGCAAAATCAGCTGGCAACTGCCCACGATAAATTAAAAGGTGTCATAGGGCAAATGAAACGAGTGAACGAACAAAACCAAGAATTGATTAAACAATCTTTGGAAATGGTAGAATTTGATTTAAATTTGATTCATGCCATGAAATCGGCACCACAAACCGCTAATTACACTAAGGGTGCTTATAATACAGGCGCAATCATGGGAAGAAGTCGTGGCGGATTTGATGCAAAACAATAATAACATCTTTAGGAGGCGTGATTTATGCCATTAATGGGAAGCTTATATGTCGGAACTTCCGGCTTACAAACAAGTCAAAATGCTTTGAATACCACAGCTCATAATATGACCAATGCCGATACCGCAGGCTATGTGCGTCAGCAGATTCAGCTGGGTACCAAAGTTTATAATACAATCAAAGTTGATTACTCATCTGTTTCCAACCAGCAGGTTGGTCTTGGTGTTACCTATTCCAAAGTAAAACAAGTTAGAGATTATTTTTTAGACCAGACTTATCGTAGAGAGTCTGGCCGTAGTGCTTTTTATGAGGTATCTTCCGGAGCTTTGGAAGAAATCGAAAATTTATTAGATGAATTAAATGGGGAATCTTTTCAAGAATCGTTAGAAGGTGTATGGACTGCTGTGCAGGAACTTTCCAAAGATCCAAGCAGTGCGGTGACACAGGGGTTGTTAGTGCAAAAGGCTTCTCAGTTTATTGAAAGAGCCAAGGCTGTGTATAATGGTATGTGCGATTATCAGGATAACCTGAATCAGCAAATTAAAGGGAAAGTAGATACCATTAATAATTATGCAAAACGTATCAAAGAGTTAAATGATGAGATTTTAAAAATTGAATGTGCAGGATATGAAAGTGCCAATGACCTTCGAGATGAAAGAAATCGTATGTTAGATGAGCTTGCTGTTTTAGGAAAGATTACTTATTCCGAAGATTTAAACGGACAAGTGAGCGTACAGTTTGAAGGAGTGGATTTGGTAAAAAGAGAAGTGGTATATGAAATTGGATTACAGCAGGATGAGGTAACCGGATTTTATACACCATTTTGGATTCAAAATGCTGAGTATACGATAAATGCACAGGGTGAAAAAGAATATAATATCGAGGGAGCAGAAGTGTTTGATTTAAATACTGTGATTTCCTCAGATTTAAATACAGATATCGGCAGCCTGAAATCCATGCTTTTAGCAAGAGGAGATCATAGAGCCGATTATACAGATATTATGGAAGAAAATTATGATTATACAGTTAGTCAGTCTGTTATTATGAATATCCAAGGAGAATTTGACCAGTTAATTCATAATGTAGTAACTGCCATTAATGATGTATTAGTAGAAGCTACTAATACTGCAAGGGCAGCAGGTAGTAATTACATGCAGAATGAGGATGGTAGCCCTATTATTCTTTTTGAGAAAATTGGTGCTGAGAGTTATGAGTTTGTAGATACAGACAAAGATGGCCAAAAGGATTCATGGGTTGAAACGTATGCAGATACAAGCAAGAATGGATATAAGGGAAGCTTGTTTTCTATTAATAATATCACCATTAATAAGGATTTGATGCAGGTACCTACGAAACTTGGTTTTATCAAAGAAGATGGTTCCGTGGATTACGAAACTGTGGAAAAAATGAAGGCTAAATTCACGGCAGAAAGTAACACCTTAAATCCTAATGTAAAGAAGAAAACAAATTTTGTGGATTATTATGGGGATTTGGTAGCCCAGGTGGCTAACTCAGGAAGCGTTTACAAAAGTATTATGGCGAACCAGCAGGCTACGGTAAATGCTACTTTTACCGCAAGAGAGCAGGTGATCGGTGTTTCCAGTGATGATGAATTGACTTACATGATTAAATTCCAAAATGCGTATAACGCATCCAGCCGATATATTAATGTCATAAGCGAAATGCTGGCACATATAATCAATACTTTAGGAAGCTAAAAAGAATAAAAATAAAATGTAACAGAATTGTTACTTGATGATATGAAGGAGGCAGTTTATGCCATCTCAATTTTTTGGATTAAATATAGCATATTCCGGATTGCTGGCATCTAATGCAGCATTAAATACAACCAGTAATAACATTGCTAATGTAGAAACACAAGGATATAGTCGTCAGCAGGCAGAGCAGGCAGCAGCCAATGCTCTTCGTGTGTTTACTACTTATGGTTGTGCAGGGGCCGGAGTAGACGTCATTGCGATTGAACGAGTAAGAGATCATTTCTATGATGTAAAATATTGGGACAATAATGCCAACACCGGAGAATATAATATGAAGCAATATTATATGAAGCAGGTGGAAGATTATTTTACAGATGACAGTGTTATTGAAGGATTTAAAACTATTTTTGATGATATGATGACAGCCCTTGGGGAAGTGGCAAAGCAGTCAGGAAGTGATACCACAAAAGCACAGTTCATTGGGTATGCATCAAACCTGACACAATATTTTAATTCAATGTCAGCCAATATGTCCCAGGTACAGAAGGATGTTAATCAGGAAATTAAATTAAAGGTAGATGAGATTAATTCTTTGGCAGCAGAAATTGCTACTTTAAACAAACAGATTAACGTTATTGAAATTGATGGAAAGGCCAATGCTAACGAGCTTCGTGATCAAAGAGAAACCTTGATTGATCAGTTATCTGCAATTGTTTCAGTAGAGGTGATTGAAACACCGGTGTATGACACAAACAATCCGGATCGATTAACCGGAGCAAACCGATATCTGGTAAAAATTGCAGGGGGACAGACCTTAGTAGATACCAATGAATATAATACCTTGGAATGCGTAGCCAGAAAACCGGAGGAAAAAGTAAATCAGTCCGATATTGATGGTTTGTATGATGTCTATTGGGTAGCGAATAAGTTGACCGGAGAATTGGCGGATGAGTTCAATCTTTACAATGCCAGTCTTGGCGGAGAACTCAAGGGACTGGTACAAATGCGAGACGGAAATAATGGTGAAAATTTCCAGGGTAAGGTAACAGAAATTGGCATTAAGGAAGATGGAAATGGCAATCAGGAAAAAGGACCTAATGGTAATGGGCTCAAGACAGTTACGGTTAAAGTTGATGCAGACTATTTGAAAGATATTAATAAATGTACACTTTCTGACAGTGGTGGAAAAATCAATTTGGGAAATCAGATTTTTTATTATACGGATTGGCAATTTGATTATGATGCAGATACCAATACTTATTCTTATACTTTTACCATTGATGAGAGTGTAAATAATGCAAATTTGACAGATACTCGTAGAAATAAAGAGGCTACCATTGGGCAGAGTGTGAATTATCAGGGGATTCCTTATTATATGTCCCAGATGAATGAGTGGGTAAGAACCTTTGCTTCGAAGTTTAATGAAATATTAAACGGTGGGTATGATTTGTATGGTGGAAATGGAAATATTTTATTTAGTGCCAATCATGAAACGGATCCGGAACAGTATTTGTTTACGGAGTTGTTTGTAATAGAAGGTGAAAATAAGAGCAAAGTAAGCGATTCCATAAGGATGAAAGATGACAGCTACTATCGTTTGACAGCTAAGAATTTCAGCATCTTAAAGGCGATGTATGACGATCCTGATTTATTGGCTACAAAGACAGATTCTGCAGCCGGCGTAGATGAATATGGTAATGTGGAAAGGTTAATCAAAATGATTAACAGTAAGGAAGAAGTGAGTTTCCGTGGTGCATCCACCGGTGAGTTTTTAACATGTATCTTATCTGATATTGCGCTAAATGCAAATAATGCCAATAGTTTTTATAGCAATTTTGATAATGTGGGAAGATCTATTGATAATCAAAGACTATCAATTTCCGGTGTAGACACGGATGAAGAAGCCGTAAACCTTGTAAAATATCAGAATGCTTATACTTTAGCATCCAAGATGATTCAGACATTAACAGAAGTATACGACAGATTGATTTTAGAGACAGGAGTATAAAATTATTATGAGAATTACGACAAAAGTAATACAGAATAATTCCTTAAATAATATTAATACGAATAAGCTTTTGCAGGATAAATTGAGTCAGCAGATGTCTACCGAAAAAAAGGTAAACAGACCTTCTGATGATCCTATTGTAGCTATCCGTGCTTTAAGACTTAGAACTAATGTAAATCAGGTAACACAGTATTATGAAAAAAATGTTCCGGATGCAGAAAGCTGGTTGGAAGTAACGGAAAGTGCCCTTTCTTCTATGAGTGAAGTAATTACGGATATGATTGCACAATGTACAAAAGGAAGTAATGAGGATTTAACTACTTCCGATAGAGAAACCATTCTGACAGCTCTAAAAGCACTCCGTGATGAGGTGTATTCCACAGGGAATGCAGACTACGCGGGAAGATATATTTTTACGGGATATAGAACGGATACTCCTTTGACATTCGAAAAGGATACTGAGAAAAAATATTCTATTACAGAGCAGGTAGATAATACCAAGATTGATACTGTTACTCATGTTAATAGTCTTAATATCCTAGATATTAATGAAAGTAATTATTTAGAAAATGGGACTGGTCAGGGACAGAATGATTTTAGTATAGTATCCGAACAGAGTGTTACTCAGAGTGAAGTTTATCGCATTAGGCTTTCCTATGAAAATATTGATGAATTTACTTTAGGTGCAAATAATAATCCAGTTCCTTATGTAGGTATTCAAATTTGTACGGGGACTAGGGAAGTAGATGGCGTTAAAGAACGTATATTTACAGATATGAGTAATGTAGAGGTAGATGGTACTGATAAAGCAACATATCGATGTGCAAGTGTTTATGACAATCCTTATCAAAATATAGGAGATAACGAAATAGTTCTTGTAAAAGAAACAGGAGAATTTCTTCTTGGAAAAAATGTATATAATAAATTGATGTCTTTAAAAGATAAAGCTGACACACCTTTTGATGAAGGAGAAATTCGTCTTAGTTATGAAAAAACCAATTGGGGTAGCAACGATTTAAGACCGGAGCACTATTACGCATGTGAAACACCAAAAGAAGGTCTTAGTTTAGATGTCAATGAGGAAGAAAAAATTAAATATAACAAAGATTATTTGTTGGGAATCTCTGACGAAGACAAACAGACCATAGAATATGATGTGGGATTAAATCAAACCATTCGTGTAAATACCACAGCAGATGAGGTCTTTACTCATGATATTAGTCGTGATGTGGAAGATTTGGTAAGAGCGATGGAAGATTCCATTGCTATGGAAAAGCAAGTAGAAAAGTTAAAGAAAATGTTGGAAGAAGCAGATCCGGATCCGAATAAACCTGACTATGCAACTATTGAAAAGCAGCTGGCAGCGGCGGAAAAAGCATTAACGTATTTAAATGAAAAAACTCAGAAGATGTTTGAAGCCGGTATTACCAAAATGCAGGGACATTTAGATGCGGTAAACTATGCAGTAACGGAAAATGGTACCAGAGGACAGAAACTGGAACTTATATCCAACAGATTGATGAGTCAGAAAACAAATTTTGAAACCTTAAGATCTGAAAATGAAGATATTGATATTACCGAAGTGGCGATTAAATTAAGTAGTGCGGAGTTGACATATAGTTCTGCACTTATGGCAACAGGTAAAGTATTACAAAATAGTTTAATGAATTTTATTTAAATAAAGTAAAAAAGCAAAAACTTGAGTTGAAAAGGGGTACATATATGGAAATTACAACAAGGGTATTTGGAACAATTGAAATCGATGAACAGAAAATTATTCATTTTCCTTCCGGAATCATTGGATTTCCGGAAATGACAGATTTTGCTTTGGTATTTGATGAGGAAAAAGGAAAAGATGCACCTATTCGCTGGTTGCAGTCTTTGCAGGAAGCAGATTTTGCAATGCCTGTAATGGATCCGCTTTTAGTGGCGACAGATTACAATCCGGAAGTAGAAGATGATCATTTGATTCCTTTAGGGGAAATGACCCCTGAGAATACGTTGGTGTTAGTAACAGTTACGGTACCAAAGGATTTGGAAAAAATGAGTGTAAATCTCCAGGCACCTATTATCATCAACGCTGATACGAAAAAAGCAACACAGATTATTGTAAATACAGAAAAATTTCCGGTAAAATATTATATTTATGATATATTATGTGAGTTGAAAAAGGAGGGTGAATAAATGTTAGCACTTTCCAGAAAGAAAAATGAAGCTTTGGTGATTAACAATAATGTAGAGATCACAATTTTAGATATTAAAGGAGATCAGGTAAAATTAGGAATTACTGCTCCAAAAGAAGTTCCTGTATATCGTAAGGAAGTTTATTTGCAGATTCAGGAATCTAACAAGGATGCTTTGAACTCTGAAAATTTAGAGGCTTTAAAGAATTTGTTTTAGAAGGTTGTAAACTTTTGAAAAAAAGAAACCGATATTATTAATAACAGTAAATTTGTATATTTCACACGGAGGTGAACATTATGGGAATGGAACCTATTAACAGTATTTCAAGTATCCAGGCACAGACAGTAATGAGACCTGTGACTCCACCAAAAGTAAGCAACGAAGTGGCGGAAGGAACCGCATCTAATGTTACTGTGCCAAAGATTGACAATACAACAGTTGCTGTTGCAAAAAGTCAGGAACAGGGCGGAAAACAAGGATATGAAAATCAGGAAAATTCACAACAGCCAAATCCCGAAGAAGTTCGTAAAGCAGTAGAAAATTTGAATAAAAATTTACAAAATGCGGAAGCGATTTTTGGAATTCATGATAAAACAAACAGAGTTACGATTAAGATTGTTGATAAAAAGACAAAAGAATTAATCAAAGAATTACCACCGGAAAAAACTTTGGATATGATTGCCAAAGCATGGGAATTAGCAGGGCTCTTAGTTGATGAAAAGAGATAGGAGGGGTTTGTATGCCTATTCGAATTACAGGTATGAACTCAGGGTTAGATACAGAAACGATCATTTCTGAGTTAGTAAAAGCCAAATCTGCGAAAAAAGATAGCTTAATAAAACAGCAAACCAAATTACAGTGGAAACAGGATGCATGGAAAGAATTAAATACAAAGGTATATGCATTGTATAGCAAAACATTAAGTAACATGCGTTTCCAAAGTGATTATATGAAAAAGACCACTAAGGTGGGAAATAGCACTGCAGCCACTGTGATTACAGGTGGGAATGCAGTAAATGGAGTACAGACCTTAAAGATTGATAAATTAGCAACTACCGGATATTTGACAGGTGGGGAATTAAAGAAGGACGGTACGAAAGGATCTTATAACGGGAAAACAAAGCTTAGTGAATTGGGAATCACGGAAGATACGCAGGTGCGACTTTCAGCTAATGGGAAAACTACTAATATTGAATTAAACGGTGATATGACCATTGATGATTTTTTATCCAAAGCAAAAGCGGCAGGTGTTAATGCCAGCTTTGATACTAAAAATCAGAGATTTTTTATTAGTGCTAAGGATTCCGGGAAAACAGCTGACTTTACCTTATCTGCAAAAAACGAAAACGGTATGGATGCCTTAAATAAATTAGGATTAGCAACGACAAATGAGTATGCAGCTTTGTGTAATGTAGATAAAGACGGTAATTATTCTGCAAAAAATGCCACAGAGTTAAAATCAGTGATTGATGCGGAAGTTAGTAATCGTGTTTCACAGTATGCAAGTAAGGTGAAATCTTATCAGGATGCAGATAAGAAAATAAAAGAAATTGAAGAAAAATATAAAGACGCTCCTTTGCCTGCAGATAAGGCAGATTTGGAAGCGGATTTGAAAACAAAAGAAGACGCTTTGGAAACTGCAACTGAAGAAGAAAAAGAAACTCTGAAGGATGGAATCAAAGCCTTAAAAGAACAGATTGCAGACAAAGAAGAATTGGACAAATATATCCAGCAAAAAGCGGATGCTAAAACATTTATTACCGATGCGAATCCTGGTGTGGATTTGGAAACAGAGCCACCTGTTTTTGTAGGAAGTAATTTTGTGGCTAGAGCCGATGGAAAAGAAGGGTTTGAAGCAACAGAAGCTTTGAAAGAAACTGTCAAAAATGAAGTATTGGAAGAAGCGGCATTTGCGCTAGATGTTATGACAGGGAAGGCACCCATTGCTATTTCCGGTGGAGCTACCCGTATTGCCGGAGAAGATGCTAGGATTATCTTAAATGGAGCAACATTTACTTCCAATGTCAACACCTTTGAAATCAATGGTCTGACCATTACCGCCAATGCAGAATCAGAGGAATTCACCTTAACAACAACAGAAGATACTGATGGTATCTACGATATGATTAAAAATTTCTTTAAGGAATACAATGAACTTATCAATGAGATGGATAAGTTATATGGAGCAGAGTCTTCCAAGGGATATGAACCTTTGACTGAGGAAGAAAAAGACGCTATGTCCGAAAAAGAAATAGAAAAGTGGGAAGAAAAGATTAAGGATTCTATTTTAAGAAAAGATTCCACTTTAAGCAGTGTTTCCAGCGCTATGAAGACTGTTATGATGCAGGGAGTAAAAATGTCAGATGGAACACAAATGTTTTTGTCAGATTTTGGAATTAATACCTTAGGATATTTTAACTCTGCAGATTTTGAAAAAAGTGCATATCACATCGATGGTGATTCGGATGATACTAATACGTCAGGAAATGCAGATAAATTAAAAACTGCCATAGCAAATAATTCTGAAAAGGTGGTTGAATTTTTTACCACGCTTTCCAGAGACCTATATACAAAACTGGGTGAGATGATGAAGAAAACCAGCTTCAGCAGTTCCTTTACTTTGTATGACAATCTTGCTATGCAGGAAGAGTATGAGGATTATGAAGACAAGATTGCAGCACAGGAGCAGAAGATTACCGATTTTGAAGATCGCTATTATAAAAAGTTTTCTGCAATGGAAACTGCACTTGCAAAACTACAATCCAAAGAAAGTGCGCTTTCCGGATTATTTGGAATGTAAAATAAGGAGGAAAACATATCATGGCATTACCAAATGCATATGCGATGTATAATAATAATAAAGTGTTAACAGCTTCACCTGCAGAGTTGACATTGATGTTATATGATGGTGCAATTAAGTTTTCTAATATTGCCATTATTGGTATCGAACAAAATGATATTGAAAAAACACATAAAAACATCAGAAAAGTAGAAAAGATTATTGAAGAATTTCGTTCTACTTTGGACAGAAAATATGCTGTGGCAGAAGATTTTGACCGTGTATATGTGTATTTGTTGGAACGTTTGTTAGAAGCAAACATTAAAAAAGACAAAGAGATATTAGAGGAAGTAAATGTTCATTTGCGTTCTATGCGAGATACCTGGAAAGAGGTTATGCGCCTAAATAAGGAGAGACATAAAGCATGATTTTGAATTATTTACAGATTTTGCAAGATAGTTTGGAAAGAAAACTTGCTTTATTGACTCAAATTGAAGAAAAAAGTCTTGAGCAATCAAATATTATAAAATCAGGAAACGTAGATTTTTCGTTGATTGATTTAAATATGGATGAAAAGGCAAAGCTTATCTCTGAAATACTTGTTATCGATAATGGTTTTGAAAGTTTGTATGAAAAAATTAGGGAAAATTTAATTACTAATAAAGAAAAGTATAAAATACAAATTCAAAACATGCAAAATCTGATTGAACAAGTTACCCAAAAAGGGAGTGCGATTCAGGTAATAGAGGCTAGAAATAAGGCACAGATGGATGTAATATTCAGCAATCAAAAAAGAGAAATGCGAACCAGAAAAAATGTGATGTCTGTTGCAAAGGATTATTATCAGAATATGAATAATGTAAAACACGTGTCACCACAATTTTTGGATCATAAGAAATAATAAAGATGGAGCTGTTGAACAGCTCCATTTTTTATGCATTTTATGACTTGTTTTAGGTAAAACATAATGAAACATTAATGAGTTTGTGATAAAATAATGCGAAAAGTAAAATTACTTTATATTTTGACAAATAAAATATGCACATGAGGAAGAGAAAAATGAAAAAGAAAATAGTTGTGATTTTGGCAGTTGTTGTAGGATTTTTGATACTGGCTACGCTTGTGGGTCCATCATTGATTTTAAAGGCTGACAGGCAAGAGCAAAAAGCAGATTCTTATGCTTACAGTGACGTATTTTTTGATGAATATGCTGAGGTAAGAGCCCATCTTTTAGAAACGGTAGAAAACTTTCAAAAGGAAGGAACTCCAATACAGTTTTATAGTTATCCTATGGATGAAGAAGAAGGCTTGTACATTGATACGATCTACCTTCCCAGTAAAGAAAAACAGACTAATTTAGTAGTGATTACCACAGGTGTCCATGGTATCGAAGGTTATATTGGGTCTGTTATGTTGGATGTATTCTGGCAGGAACAATATCCACAGTTGGACAAAGATAATACCGGTGTTTTAGTGGTTGCTAATATTAATCCATATGGTATGAAAAATCATAGAAGATATAATGAAAATAATGTAGATTTAAATCGTAACTTTATTATGGATTGGAACGATTTTGATATGTCCGTGAATCAGGATTATCCGAAGGTTGAATCTTTCCTTGGCCCACAGAAAAAAATGGGAAATGCACTTTGGCATGAAGCCGGATTTTACGCAGCGTTAGCAAAAAATGTAATTTCTGAGGGAGCAGATGCAATTTCAAATGCATTATTGGGGGGGCAATATGAATATCCTCAAGGTGTATATTATGGTGGAAATGGGGACCAAGAATCTACATTGTATGTAAAAGAGGTATTTGAAAAAACCTTACAGGGTGGTTATGAAAACATAGTACATATCGATATTCATTCCGGCTATGGACCACGATATAATATGGTGATTTTTAACTCAGTTTATGAAACTATGAGTGAAGCTGAGACAGTTGCTTTGTTTGGATATGAAAATGTGATTTCTTTTGATTCTGAAGATTTCTACGCAACTACAGGGGATACAACTGATTTTTACTATCGTTTGAAAGAAAAAACGGGAACAGATACAGAATTGTTCTCTACATGCTTTGAATTTGGAACTATTGGTGATAGTTTTATGGATTCTATTATTTCTATGAAGTATACGATTGAAGAAAATCAAGAACACTGGTATCCAACAACCAATAAAATTATGAAAGAAATTGTAAAAGAGCGTTATCAGGAATTGTTTTATCCTACTGAAAAAGAATGGAGAGAAAAAACAGTAGCAGATTTTTCTGCGGCCTGTGAAGGGGTATTGGAAGCAAAATTGAAAAAAGACTAAAAATAAGTAGAATAAAGTGGATTGGATGTAAAATATCTCAGGTAAATAATTACTTGGGATATTTTATTTCTAACCACATGAAACTTTTTTGCTGTTGTAACTATCAAATAAATAGTGGTTAACCAATACAAAGGAGGAAGAAAACTTGCAATTGATTAGTTCAAGAAATAAAAAAACAAATGAGCAGATTGTAGAGCAGGTTATTTTAGAACAATATAATCAATATTATCGTTTGGCATACAGCTATGTAAAAAACGAAGCGGATGCTTGTGATATTGTACAAAATGGCGCCTATAAAGCTTTGCGAAGCAGTCATACTTTGCAACAACAAGACTATGCAAAAACCTGGGTTTATCGAATTATGTTAAATGAAATATTTGCATTTTTAAAAATCCCCAAGCATGATTCTTATGAATATTTACAGGAATCAAAAGGATATGAGGCGGAGTATACGCAAGATAATTATAGTGATATAGATTTAAAAAATGCTTTAGATACCTTGCAAGAAGAAGAAAAAGCAATCATTACCATGAAATACTTTGAAGATAAAAAATTGGAAGAAATTGCAGAAATTTTGGAAGAAAATCTTAGTACCGTAAAAAGTAAATTGTATCGTAGTATGAAAAAATTAAAGATTCGATTGGCCCAATAAATGGTTACAGGTAGTTGGAAAAAGTATTGAAAAAGTAATGAGTGGGAGTGTAAATATGACAGATAAAATAGATGTATTAGAAAAGAACATGGAAAAGGAATTACAAGGATTGAAAGAAGAGTATTTAAAAGTGGAAATGTCTCAATTTCAATTAGAGCAATTAAAGCATGCAATGGAACAGGGAAAAAAAGAAAATAGAATAATTCAAAAAAAGCATACATGGAGAAAACGAGGAACGATAGCGGCGGCGGTTGTCATGGCTTTCCTTGTTTTGCCAAATACTTCCCAGTCAATTGCATTTGCAATGGAACAGATGCCCTTGTTGGGAAAATTGGTAAAAATTGTTACAATTCGAAATTATGAGTATGAGGATGAAAAACATTTTGCAGATGTAGAGTTAGTTAAAGTTGAGATTGCATCAAACGAAGAAACAGAAGAAGCTTTGACGGAAGAAATGGCTGCAGAAGCTGAACAACAATTGAAAAAAACGAGTGCAGATATTAATGAACAAATAGAAACAATAACTGCACAATTAGTGGAGGAATTTGAAACCCACATGAGAGAAGAAGAAGGATATCTGGAATTAATTGTAAAAAATGAAGTTATTGCAACAACTCCGGAATTTTTCACCTTAAAGCTTATGTGTTATGAAGCAAAAGCCAGTGGATATGAATGGAATTATTTTTATACCATTGATTTAAATACCGGAAAGCAAATATTTTTAAAAGATCTTTTCAAAGATAATGTGGATTATATAACGGTTGTCAGTGAGAATATCATTTCACAAATGAGAAAGCAAATGGCAGAAGATGAGAACGTGATATATTGGCTTGATGAAGAAATAGAAGAATGGAATTTTAAAACCATAACGGAAGAAACTTCATTTTACTTAAATGAGAAAGGAAATCTTGTAATTAGTTTTAATGAAGCTGAAGTAGGACCTGCTTGTATGGGGGCTGTAGAATTTGAAATTGAAAAAGAGACAATAGCAAATATTGTGAGATAATATTGGGTAAGTATGGGATTATGTTAACTTGAAAACCTTTTAGGATTAGCGTATAATCTAAACGATATACAATTTTAAAAGTAATACATATAAGTATTTTTTGAGATACCTAGGAGGAAGTTATGAATACATATACCAAAAAAGAGCGTAACATGTACTTGATTGGTCTTATGGGACAAAATGTAATTTATAATATTATCGCTACCGGAATGGTGTTCTATTTTCAAAGTGTTATTTTTATTCCGGCAATTGCTATTAGTGTGATTATGGGAATTGCCAGAATTTGGGATGCCGTTAACGATCCAATGATGGGGACGGTTGTAGACAGAACAAGAACAAAATGGGGAAAATGTAGACCATATTTGTTTTTTGTTCCCGGAATTGTTATGATTACTACCTTTTTGACATTTATCAATGGTCAGTATTCCAATGCTAATTCACCAACTAAGAATGCAATGATTATTGGTTGGGCAGCAGTTTCCTATATTGTTTGGGGAATGACTTACACGGCAGGGGATATTCCGATTTGGGGAATTACATCTCTGATGACAGAGAGCGAAAAAGACAGAGCAAGTATTTTGAGTTTAGCCAGAATTGTAGCAGGAATTGCAGGGGCGTTGATTCTTTTAATGATTGTTCCGATTTCACAATCAGTGGGCGGTTCTTTTACTGCAGGTGGTATGTCACAAAGTAAGGGACTTCAGATGGGCTTTATTGTAGTCTGTGGTATTTTTACGTTGGTAGGTTCGTTGATGTTTCAATGTGCAGCCTTTGCGAAAGAGAGAGTGGAACAACCATCTGATGAGCATAAGGGATTTGTTGATAACGTTAAAATTATGTGGGCATGTAAGCCTTTCAGAAGAATTTTAATTTCAGGTGTTTTGAAAGCGCCGTTGCAGTTACTCCTGGGGATTGCTATGACTTTGATGTCTTATTATTACGGAGACAATGGAGGAGATGGCCAAAGTTATATGCTTTATATGGCAATTCTTGGTGGTGCCATGTTCGGAAGTCAATTTATAGCGATGGGATTTGTACCAAAATTATGTGAAAAATTTGAGAAACGTTCTGTATACAATGTCAGCACAGCGATTGGTGTAATTCCATTTACATCTATTTTTGTGATGTTTTTGTTAGATGGGACAGGATTATACAAAACTCATTGGGTGATTTTTACAGCAATCATGTTTGCTTTTGCGGGAGCCGGAATTGGTGCTTCAACGGTAATGCAGTCTATTTTAATTGCAGACTGTGTAGACTTTGACGAACATCGTACAGGATACCGTCCGGATGGAATTTTTTTCTCCGGTCAAAGTTTTATTACAAAATTGGGAGCAGGACTTTCTTCCTTTATTCAAGGAATTGTTTTTGCTATCGTAGGGTTTAGTGGAGATGCTGTGGCGGCATGTAATGAAGCGTTGGCGTCTTCTCCTGCCAGTGATTTTATGTTTGCAACGGCACCGGAATTTGAAAAATATCGTTTTGGAATGTTTTTCCTTTTATCTATTCCAACAGCGATTTCATGTATTATAGCAATACTTCCTATGTTAAAGTACGAAATTTCAAATAAAAAACATAAGGAAATTATGCAGGAATTAACTGCCAGACGTAATAAATAAAATAGTATCCAGAAGATAATATACATAATAGCAATAGGGCATTACAGCGAGTTTTTTGAAGTATAAGCAACGTAATGTCCTTTTTTAATTCTTAAATAATTCTTAAAAATACTTAAAACAGTATAAAAAATATTGTATTTTACTACAAAAGTAATAAAATGAACAAATAGGTGTTGAAATAGTGTGATTTAAGATGGTGGAATGTAAATCTTAAATATTATCGTATGGAACTTTAAAAGGAGATTGTTATGAGAAAAGTTGCAATTATGACTGACAGCACTTCAGATTTATCCAAAGAATTAATAGAACGCTATGATATTACTGTATTTCCCTTACATATTCATTTAGGCGAGAAAGAATATGCAGATGGAGTAAATATTACTCCGGATGAAATTTATGCTTGGTCTGAGAAAACAAAAGAAACTCCGAAAACCTCAGCCTTATCTCTTTATGATGCCAAGGAATATATTAAAATGACATTGGAAAAGGGAGAAGAGGTGATTTGTTTTTGCCTATCAGAGTCTATGTCTTCCTGTTGTAGTGTTATGTTTATGGCAGTAGCGGAATTAGGTGTGGAAGATAAAGTGTTTGTAATCGATTCGCAAAATTTATCTACAGGAATTGGCTTACAGATTTTAGAAGCTGCAAGACTGGCCCAACAAGGTCTAGGAGGAACTGAAATAGTTGAGCAAATTAAAGGGATGCAATCCAAGGTTCGTTCCAGCTTTGTTGTAGATAGTCTTACCTTTTTACATAGAGGAGGAAGATGTAGTTCAGTAGCGGCTTTGGCTGGTAATACTTTAAAATTACATCCTTGTATCTCTGTTCAAGGAGGAAAGATGCAAGCAGGTAAAAAATATCGTGGAAAAATGGATAAAGTAATCATAAGCTATGTGGAAGATTTGAAGCCGGAATTGTTGAATGCAAAAAAGACAGAAGTCTTTTTAACTCATTCAGGATGTGAAGAAAATATTATTTTGACAATTAAAGAAAAATTAGAAGAATTACAATATTTTGAAAATATTTATATTACACGAGCAGGTGGAGTTATCGCAAGTCATTGTGGTCCCGGAACTTTAGGAGTGCTGTTTGTAGAAGAATAAAAGACAATGCCAACAATCCGTAGTGGAGAGTTGGCATTTTTTATCATGAAAAATCGTATTTAAAGAAATATAATATTTTTTGGCATATTAGTGGATGTATCTACAAAAAAGGAGTATAATTTACAATATGTGAGTATGAAAAACAAGGGAGGAGCAAATATGCGTAAGATTCAAAATTTGAATGCTAATTGGTATTTTTCAAAAACTGCAGAGGGATTGGAGAAAGCAACTTTAAAAGAATTTTTGGAAGAAAGTATTGCTCTTTTAACCTATCCTGGGAAAATGACTTTTCATAATTGTTCTGACTGGGAAGAAATTACACTTCCTCATACCTGGAATGGCATTGACGGACAGGATGGTGGAAATGATTATCATAGAGGGACTTGCTATTATTTAAAACAGGTACCGGGAGAATTGTTAGAAAAAAATAAAATTAATTATTTAGAATTTGATGGTGTTAATTCCAGTGCCGGTGTTTATTGGAATGGAAAAGAAATGACGATCCACCATGGAGGGTATTCCACCTTTCGTGTGAAAATCGAAGATATTCAGGAACAAAACTTATTAATTGTATCTGTAGATAATGCACCTAATGATTTTGTGTATCCTCAAAATGCGGATTTTACCTTTTACGGTGGTATTTATAGAGATGTGAAGATTGTTACTGTGGAAAAAAGTCATTTTTCCATGGATTATTGGGGGTCTACAGGGCTTAAAGTAACTCCGATTGTGGATTTGGAAAAGAAACAGGCACAGATAACAGTAGAAGCTTTTGTGGACCTGGAAGAAAAATATTTTGCAAGTGATAATAAAGATTCAATTAAAGTAAAGACAGAGCTTTGTGATGCAGAAGGAAATGTTTTTGCAACCAAAATAAAAACAAAGAGAGAAGATGATAAAAAGAATCCTTATAATGGACAAAATGTAAAAAGAATTCCGGTTGCTAAGGAAGAGCTTGTAATAGAGGATCCTTGTTTGTGGGATGGAGTTAAAGCTCCTTATTTGTACAGTGCAAGAGTAACACTTATAATCAATGGTGAAGAGACTGATTGTGTAGAAAGCAGATTTGGCTGTAGAAAAATTGAATTTGATGTGAATCGCGGATTTATTTTAAATGGAAAATCATATCCTCTTCGTGGAGTTTCCCGTCATCAGGATCGACCGGAGATAGGGAATGCTTTGACAAAAGAAATGCATGAAGAAGATATGAATTTAATCTTAGAGATGGGAGCAAATACCATTCGTTTGGCTCATTATCAGCATGCACAGTATTTTTATGATCTTTGTGATGAAAAGGGAATGGTAGTATGGGCAGAGATTCCTTATATTACTACCCATATGCCAAAGGGAAGAGAAAATACCATTACCCAGATGAAGGAATTGATTCATCAAAACTATAATCATCCTTGTATTGTTACATGGGGATTATCTAATGAAATTACGGCAAATGGTGCCAGAGAAAAGACTTTGCTGGAAAATCACTATACGTTGAATCAATTGGTGCATAAATTGGATGCCACAAGACCGACGACCATGGCAGTTATTACGATGTGTGCAAAAGAAGAAGAAATTGTACATATTTCAGATATAGTTTCTTATAACCATTATTTTGGGTGGTATGGCGGAAATGTAGATATGTATGGACCATGGTTTGATGAGTTCCATAAAAAATATCCTAACAAACCTATTGGAATTAGCGAATATGGTTGCGAAGCTTTGGATTGGCATACATCAGATCCGGTACAGGGAGATTATACGGAAGAATATCAAGCCTATTATCATGAAGAATTGATTAAGATGATCGATAAGCGCCCATATCTTTGGGCAACTCATGTATGGAATATGTTTGATTTTGCTGCAGATGCCAGGGCTGAAGGCGGTGAAAACGGCATGAATCATAAGGGTCTTGTGACTTTTGACAGAAAATACAAAAAAGATGCCTTTTATGCATATAAAGCATGGTTGTCAGAAGAAAAGTTTGTTCATATATGTGGAAAACGATATGTGGATAGAGTTGAGGATGTGACTAAAATAACGGTATACAGCAACCAGGATGAAGTAGAATTATTTGTTAATGGAAAAATGGTAGAAAAACAAACAAAAGGAGAATTCCCATTCTTCTATTTCCAAGTAAAAAATGAAGGAGAGAGTACTTTGGTGGCTGTAGCAGGTGATTGTCGTGATGAAAGCAAGCTGCGAAAAGTGGAAGAGTTTAATGATGCATATCGTATGAAAGAAGAGGGAGAAGTGCTCAATTGGTTTGAAATTACTGCACCGACGGGGTATTACTCCATTAACGATACAATAGGAGATATTATGAAGTCACCAAGAGGTACCTTGCTTTTGGGATTGACTTTAAAATTCATAATCTCCAGAAGAGAATCGGATCAGAAAAAAGAAAAGAAGGCATCTGAAAATCAGATTAAATTCAATAAGAGTATGTTGCAAATGGTACAGGGATTTACCGTAAAACGTGCGTTGGCTATGACAGGAATGATGGGAATAAAGCCTCTGACCAAAGAAGAAATGTTGGATATTAACTCTAAGCTTAATAAAATTAAAAAAAGAAAATAAGAGAAGAAATACAGTACAGAGGAAAATATGAAATCAATAGCATTAGATTTAAGTGATGAAAAACAAGCCCAAAGAAGTAGAAACAAAACAGCAATTGCCGGAATGACAATTATGAATGTGGTATTGGCAGCAGCGTATTTGGTAGAAGTACTTAAAGGCACCAGAAGTGTTGCCTCTTATTGCGTAGTTGCAATTTTATGCATTCTTCCAATGGTATTGTGCTATATTACGTATGGTAAATGGAAAGAAGCGCGTAGTATTCGTTATGTGGGCGGAATTGGATTTTTATTGTTATACACCTATATTATGTTTACATCTTCTACGGATTTGGTATGTAGTTATTTCGTAGTTATTTATGTGATTTTAATGGTATATAGTGATTTGAAATATTCTATTGTAATGGGAGTGGCCGCTTTTTTAATTAATATAATACAAATTGCATATTGTGCTGTTACCATTGGTTTGACTACGACTGAAATAACCAATGCGGAAATTGCATTAGCAATGATTATCCTAACGACGATATTCGGTATTATGGCCGTGAAAAAGATTGCTTTAATTAATGACGCTAATTTAGAGAAAGCAACGGAAGAAAAGGCCAAAGCAAATGAACTTTTGGAAACCACACTTCAGATGGCAACAAGTATTACACAAAATATTAAGAAGGCTTTTGCAGCAACCGGAGATTTAAAACAAGCAATTCATGTGACACAGGAGTCTATGGATAGTTTAAGTACCGGAACTTATGAAGCTGCGAAAGCAATTGAAGAACAAAGACAAGATACGGAAGAAATCAGCCAGTATATTCAAGAAGTAGAGCACGCAACCGAAACTATGGCATATGCTATGATGGAAAGTCAAGAAGGATTAGCAGAAGGAAAACGTGCCATGAATCAATTACAGGAGCAGGTAAAGAATTCTGAAGAATACAGTAGTGTTGTAGCCAATCAAATGGAGGAATTAAAAGGTTATTCCGATCAGATGCAGATGGTGATGAAATTAATCAGTAATGTAGCGAAACAGACCGGACTTTTAGCTTTAAATGCGAGTATTGAAGCTGCTAGAGCAGGAGAAGCGGGACGAGGATTTTCTGTAGTTGCTACAGAAATTTCCAGTTTAGCATCCCAAACCAGTGAAGCCACTGGGGATATTGATATTTTAATTGAGGGTATCGTTAATTCTATCAATAAAGTGGGTATGGCAGTAGAAGAATTGATTGAAAGTAACAGGTTGCAGTTTGGATATGTAGAGAAAACGGCAGATAGTTTCGTGATGATAGAAGAAAATACTATTCAGATTGCGGCGCAAGCGGAATGTTTACAAAATAGTGTTGCATCTGTAAGCCAGTCTAATGGTGAGATTATTGATCAGATTGAACACATTTCCGGTATTACTCAGGAAGTGACAGCAGCGGCAACGGAAACGTTAACAATATCTAACGAAAATGTAGAAAGCATTTCTAAAATTATAGAAGTTATGGAAATATTATCTGAAGATGCAAAGATTTTGGAACAGAAATAAGAATTGGGGGAGCGGAATGAGATCCATTCAGACGAAAATTATTGTATTTATTATGATGGTTATTATGCTTTGTACCGGTATTATTGGTGGGATTGGCATGATACATTTGAAAACAGTGTCTGAGCAGAATTCAGCCCAAATTATGAACTTAAGCTGTCGTGAAGAGGGAAACAGATTAGATCATATTTTTCATAGTATAGAACAGTCTGTGAAAATTATATCGCAGAATACCATACAAAGTATGGAAATGGAAGAGGTATTGAAGTCTGATTCATTAAGAGAACTATTAATTAATGATTTACGTCCTATTGTTTTGGCAGCAGCAGGAAGTACTCAAGGTGCAGTAGCGGTATATGTTCACTTTAATCCTGAAATTGCACCGGCAGATTCCGGTGTGTTTTACAGCAAGACGACTACAAATCCTCATTTCCATGAACAACCTGTGACAGATTTATCTGAGGTTGAGGAAGATGATTTATCATCTATGGATTGGTATTATAAACCCATTGAAAAAGGCAAGGAAGTATGGCTGGAACCTTATGATAATGGAAAAATAGATGAACCGGTTATTTCCTATGTTGTTCCTATTTATCAAAATAATGTTCTTTTAGGTGTGGCAGGGATGGATGTTTTATTTTCAGATATTGAAAAAAGAGTTTCCGGCATTACATCTTATAAGGAAGGGATGGCTTATCTCATTAATGCAGAAAATGAAATTGTGTATCATCCTGAAGAAGAAACACAGTTTCCGATTGATAATTTGGAAGCTTGGGATGAATTTCATATAAAAGCAAAACGACAGGGGAAAGGTGAAGAGATTTTTGAATATAAAGAAGATGGTAAGGAATACAAAGTAGCCTGCTATGAGATGGAAAATGAAATGAGCCTTCTTTTGGTTGTTCCAACTGATGTTATTGATGCAGAAAATAATAAACTGATTGGAGATATGCTTGTTTCTGTTGTTGTTATTATTGTTATCAGTATTTTACTTTCTGTTTTGATAAGTCAGGGGATTATACGTCCATTGAAAGAACTGACAAAGGCATCGAAAGAAATCGCAGATGGAAATTTAAGAATTACAATTCCTTCAGGAACCCATGATGAAGTTGGAGAGCTGGCGATTAGTTTACAACAAACAGTGGATTGTTTGCGTGTATATATGGATCGTATTAGTGATTTGGCATATACCGATGCATTAACCAGTGTAAAAAGTAAAACAGCATATAATGAGGAAGTGCGAAGAATTAATCATAACGTACAAAATGGTTTTCATCAGTTTGGCGTGATTGTGTTTGATTTAAACGGATTAAAAGAAATTAATGATACTTTTGGTCATGATGTAGGAGATATGTATATTAAGAACGCATGTAAATTGATATGCACAACGTACAAACATAGTCCGGTGTACCGTGTTGGAGGCGATGAATTTGCAGCTGTTTTAAGTGGTCAGGATTTATTAAACTCAGAAAGTCTCATATATCGTTTTTATGAGCGGATGCAGGAGAGTAATTCGAAAGCAAAAAGAGTGGAGGATGAAATATCCGTGGCAGCAGGAATGGCAATTTTTAATGAAGAGAGCGATACTGGTTTCCAAAGCGTATATAAACGAGCGGATGAAAAAATGTATCGTAATAAAGCTTCAATGAAAAGTGGTAATGGACCAATTTTTGAAATTGAAAAATTTAAAGTATAAACATACGAAAAGGAGCTGGTTCAAACAGCTCCTTTTTGTATGCTTTTGTCATGAACTTGAGCTATCTCGCAAAGCGAGAAGAGCGTGGTTACTTGCGTTTTTTGTTATTTGCTACAGTTGATTTAAAAGTTGTTTTCTCTGGTTCTTCTTTTAAAACGATATATGCGGTGGCAATCACTACGATAGCAAGTATCTGTGTTACTACTGCAACAATTGGATTATTAATACCTTGGGTTTTAATGTCTTCATAAAGTAAAAGAGATTCAGCAACAACAACATAGGTTGCAACAATGTTTTTTAAATCTTTCCAGCAAACTGTAAATTTTTTTCCTTCTTTCTTTTCACGAATTCTGGTAAAGATATAAGGGAGATAATACAGTGCTCCTAAAATACAAACGATTTCGTGAAATACAAACATGAAGGTTGGGTTTTCAAATAAATTCCAAAAATCCATTTTATGTATTTCCTTTCTGTGTAGTAAAAGTAAGTACAGCACCTGTCATACAGGTGCTGTTTGTTTTAATACTTAAAATAAGTGTTTAAACATATTAGATAAGCCCCACAGCGTATTCGTAATCAGCCATGAAAATCTGAACTCCATCAAGGGCTAATTCGCGAGGATCTAATGGAATAATACCGTCTCTAACTTTTGCATAAGAAAGAGGCATGTACTGATGTAACATATTCATAGGAATTCTGTATTCTCTTAAGTTATCAAATAATTTGTTCATAGAAGTAACAACTTCCGGCTGACCAATGTAGTAACGAGCTCTATCAGAGAAACTATATTTTCTAGCAAGTGCAAGCTGTTTATCATCCCCGTGATAGTGTTTCTGCCAGTTGCCTGGATTTGCTAACATAGCTTCTTCTAATGTTTCAATAAATTTAGCCTGTTTTTCTTCTGGAACTAATTCTTTTTCCATGAAACTTAAGGCAAATAATGCTTCTCTAAGACCATAAGTAAGAGCTGGACCTACTTTTAAGATAGCGATGCCATCCTGAACCATGTTCTTTAAGCATTCTGGGCTCTGGTAGTCACTGGAGTGACCTTCGAAACAAACTTCTGGGAATTCTTTTAATGCTGCGCAAAGATCTGCTGCTGCTGCGCTGTCATATAAGAATACCTGGTCATCACCAAATTCAACACCTGGCTGAACTACAACTGCGATAACATCGTTCATACCTTCACCAACGCCTTCTTCTTCCCAAACACGTTTGTAAGTAGCTACTGTATCTTTGAATGCTTCTACACTTGTAACTGCTAAAGAATCTTCTGCTTCCTGAGCGCCGCCTGGGATTGGTACTTCAGAACCAACAACGAATACTGGACGGATTGCTTCTGGTTTTTCGGCTTTTAATTCTTCATAACCTTTGATAGCAGCTTTGTATAATGTAGCGCCACGACGAGCGATTACTTCTGTAGAAAGAAGACCTTCTGCATCGTCAGCAACTTTCATACTTGTGTCTAAGTGGATTTTTGTGAATCCTGCACGTGTATACTGGTAAACTAATTCGATAGATTTTTCCATAGCTTCTGCTTCTGGAAGATTCTGCCAT
>JAFYWF010000054.1 GCA_017558145.1 Lachnospiraceae bacterium | reverse complement strand
ATAATCCGAAAGGTAGCTATTATGGCAAAAGCAATGAAAAGAGTTTCGCTGATAACTTTGTTATTGACGATTGTCTCCTATATTTTATTTAAAGCGACAGAGTTAAGTTTTTTATATGATATCACTATTACATTTGGAACAATAGCATATCACTTTACTATCAGATTAATGATAGGAGTTATTGTTGATTTAATTATGCATAACAAGAGAAACTACAGAAATTCCAATAGAATCGGGGAATGGAATTACTAATGGTCATGGTGGAGGAGATGAAGGGATTATTGTTTCCTGGTATGATTATTTAACCGGAAACGATGACGGGATATCTATCTCAGATATTTCTATTTCTGTAGATAATCATCTTACTGTGTTTGCGGCAGAAAAATCTAGAGAAGACGGAACAGTGGTAGATATAGAAGCGTATAAAAAAACTTTAGAAGAAATAAATATGGAAACTATTTTAACAACAAAACGTTTAATTCTTCGTCCATGGTTAGAGACGGATGCGGAAAGCTTATATAAATATGCAAAAGATCCAGATATAGGGATACCGGCAGGATGGCCTCCACATAAAAGTGTAGAAGAGAGTTTGGACATTATCAAAAATGTTTTGCATGGTAAAGAAAGCTATGCTATTTGTGAAAAAGAGAATAAGGAAGCCATTGGTGCTATTGCTTTAAAATTAAATGGTAATACGGATATGACAGAGCGAGACGATGAATGCGAGTTGGGATATTGGTTGGGAAAACCATTTTGGGGTAGAGGATATATGCCGGAAGCGGCGATGGAATTATTGCGTCATGGATTTGAAGATTTGGAAATGACTACCATTTGGTGTGGTTATTATGATGGAAATAAAAAATCGGAAAGAGCACAAGAAAAGATGGGATTTAGGTATCATCATACTTGTAATGAAGTACCGGTTACATTATTAAGTGAAGTAAGAGTAGGACACACCAATTACATGACCTTAGAAATGTGGAAAAATAGAAGGTAATATTTATAACAAAATTGTAGGGTGTGCTAGTTTAAACCGTTTGCCACGTAGAATGAAACATCGTGGTGATTTCATAATTTCTGTGGTTAAAGAATATTTGATTTTATGTATTTAGCATTAATATAACTAATATGCTATTAAATAGGGTTTTATTAGAAAAAGAAAAAAGTTATTGATTTTAGAAAGGAAACTACATAAAATAACAACAACAGAACCCAACACGCCTCTCATTTCGATGTGGACCACGTTGGGTTTTTTAATTTAATAAGATAATGTCAAAAAGAAACTTAAATTTTTGAGAGAAATTTGAGTTTCTTTTTTAGTTATTTGAAAATAATTTGAGTTTCTTGAATAAACTCAAAAAGAATGGTAGAATCTTAAATATAAATGGAGGAACTAAAATGACAAGAGAAGAATTGTTAGAAAAACTAAATTTTATACAGAAAATGAAATGTGAAACTCAAACGCTTGAATTGAAAAGTGCAGAAAAAGGATGCCCAAAGCGTTTATATGATTCGTTATCCAGTTTTTCGAATCAAGATGAAGGTGGAGTGATTATATTTGGTATAGATGAAGAAAATGGATATAAAGAAGTAGGAGTTTATGATCCGCAAGATATTCAAAAGAAAATAAATGAACAATGTTTACAAATGGAACCTATAGTACGCCCATTGCTTACTGTGGCAGAAAAGGATGATAAGTTTTTTGTTTCAGCAGAGATACCTGGGATAGATTTGGTGGAAAGACCATGTCATTATAAAGGGCAAGGTAGATTGAAAGGCTCATATACTCGAATTGGCGATAGCGATGAACCAATGACAGAATATGAAATTTATAGTTATGAAGCATTCAGAAAAAAGTATCAAGATGATATTCGAGAAGTAAGAAGAGCAACATTGGCGTCTTTAAATCAAGAATTATTACAGAAATATATTGATACATTAAAAACTGGTAAACCAAATTTATCTGCAATAGAAGATGATAGCATTTACGAACTTATGAGTATAAAAAGAGAGGGAGAGATTACATTAAGTGCTGCTTTGTTATTTTCACCATATCCACAAGCATATTTCCCACAGTTGTGTATTACTGCAATTGTTGTTCCAGGGAAAGAGATGGGAGAACTAGGGGAAGCTGGCGAGCGTTTTATAGATAATCAGCGTATTGAAGGAAATATACCGGATATGTTAAATACTGCTATAAAATTTGTTAGAAAAAATATGAGAACAAAAACAATTATTAATTCAGAAAGTGGATTAAGAGAAGATCGTTCGGATTATCCTACAGTAGCAATCAGAGAGGCAATTATTAATGCACTAGTTCATAGAGACTATAGTATCCATACAGAAGGGATGCCAATTCAAATTATTATGTATGAAGATAGAATGGAAATTCGTAATCCTGGAGGAATTTATGGTCGAATTAGAGTTGATCAACTTGGAAAAGTACAACCAGATACAAGAAATCCCGTATTGGCTTCTTCTTTGGAAGTTTTAGGTGTTACAGAAAACCGTTATTCAGGAATTCCAACTATTAAGAAAGAAATGAAGAAATGCAATTTACGTGAGCCAGAGTTCTTAGATGAAAGAGGGAATTTCGTTGTTAAATTTTATAAAGAAACAGTTATGAATGAAGAAGTAGAAACTGTTGATGATGAAGCGATTAATGATTTAATAATGTTTTGTAAAACACCAAGAACAAGAAAAGAAATATGCGATTATTTAGGTTTGACTTCTGTAACATATGCAATTCAAACGCATGTAATGCCTTTGGTTGGAATCGGAAAAATAAAATTGAGTATTCCCGACAAGCCTAAGAGTCCTAAACAGTTGTATTATAGTGAATAAATTATAAAGCGAAATTAGTATATAATTAATATTTTCGGTTGCATTATGGTTGCAAAATTCCACCAAAAACAAAATAATCCGTGGAATATTTGGAATAACTATACAAGATATAGTGTTAAAAGAAAAAGTGGATTACTAAATACAGAACTAATTATAGAGTTCGAATAATCGCGATGTCTATTGTGACCCTTTCGTACCCAAAAACCCATTGAAAAAGGCAAAGTAAATTTCCCTCGAATGAGTTTGAAAAAAGGATTGAAAGAAAAAAATAAAATTTAAAATTTGCAAAAATAAAATCTTGTGTAGAGCGTATTTTTTACGCTTCTACCCAAGGTTTTTTTATTGCTTGAATAAAGCTTGATAAGATCTTGGAAAACAAAAGAGCATCACTTGAGCTTGAAAATTGGGGAAATAAAAAAAGAAAAAAGCAACTTTCACATGCTCGCCAAAATAATATGTTCGTATGATTTTAGATTTTTTGGATTAGTGTATGGAAGCACTCCTGACGGCACCTAAAATAATATGATGATATGAAAATAGGATTGAAAATAGGGCATTTGCGAGGTTTCTAAAATAATACGTTTAGATTATTTTAGAAATTTTCGCCCCCTAAAATCGCTAAAATAATATGTACGGATTATTATAGCGATTTTAGTTGGAGTGGGGAGGCTCGTGCGGTCTTTATAATATTATAGAAATTTTTTTGATAAAAATCCCTAAAATAATACGTTCATATGATTTTAGATTTTTTTGATGCAAGTTTTGGAGCAATATTGAATGTGTTTATTGTGAAAAAACCTAATCCACTTTTTATCTTTTTTATTTCAATTTTTCCTTTGCTCACGAAGTGAGCGAGGGAAATCGAGTTTGCCTCAAGGAGGGAAGATGGAAGTGTGAAAGGACACGCGAATGCTATAAACGATAAAAATAAAGGAAAAGGCAAATTATACAGTGATGATTTGCCTTTTATTTTATCTATAGCGATCAATTACGGGCAACGGTTATATAGAATGTACATTATAAAATTAAAAACTTCATTAATGGAAGGTAAAAGAGAAATATGATAGAATCGTAAGTAATGAAAATGCAAAGGATGAAAGATATGGAGATTACTATGTCAAGATTGGAAGAAGTTGAACTTACAAATATGTGCATGATTTGTGATGGAAAAGGAAACGTGCTTGTGCAAGATAAGAAAAATCATCCCACATGGCGTGGATGGAATTTTCCGGGAGGGCATGTTGAAAAAGGTGAATATGTAACACCATCTGTTATACGAGAAATTAAAGAAGAGACAGGTTTAGAAATTGAGAATCCAAGACTTTGTGGAATAAAAGAATTTCATAGAGCAAAAGATGGAAAAAGATACATAGTGTTTCTTTATGTGGCAAATCAATTTTCGGGAGAATTAAAGTCGTCAAGTGAGGGTGAAATTTTTT
>JAFYWF010000053.1 GCA_017558145.1 Lachnospiraceae bacterium | reverse complement strand
TGGAAGAGTTTTGCATCCATTCATCATTTCCTGGATGATAACTGCCATTTTAACTACGAATTCAAACTGTTCTTCAGCTTTTTCTGGACTATTTTTAACGAAATCTGGGTTCTTATCAAAACCGATAACGCATTTTTCTTTTGCCCATGCAAGAGCTTTCTGGTATTCTGCTTCATCGTAGATACCTTCTGTCATACGACGGATAATTTCAACTTCGTCAACAGATTCTACTCTTAATCCTAAATAGCTTTCCATGAAATCGGAATCGATGATAGATCCGCCGATACCCATACAGATGGAACCGATCTGTAAGTAAGATTTACCTCTCATAGTAGCAACTGCAACAGCTGCACGAGCAAATCTTAATACTTTTTCTTCTACGTCTGCAGGAATTGTTGTGTCATCTAAATCCTGAACTTCGTGTCCATAGATACCGAATGCTGGAAGACCTTTCTGTGCATGTGTAGCAAGAACGCTCGCTAAGTAAACAGCACCTGGTCTTTCTGTTCCGTTGAATCCCCAAACAGCTTTGATAGTTGTTGGATCCATATCCATTGTTTCAGAACCGTAGCACCAGCATGGTGTAACAGTAAGAGTAACAGCTACTCCTTCTCTTCTGAATTTTTCTTCACATGCTGCAGCTTCTGCAACACGTCCGATAGTTGTATCAGCGATAACAACTTTTACTGGTTCACCGTTAGAATATTTAACGTTTTCTTCGATGAGTTTTTTAGCACGAAGAGCCATGCCCATTGTCTGATCTTCGAGACTTTCACGTACTTTTAATGGTCCTCTACGTCCGTCGATAGTTGGTCTGATACCAATTACTGGGTATCCACCGATTAATCTGCTTTCTGCCATGATAATCAGTCCTCCTTATTATACTTATTATTTCTTTATGCGCCCACAAGCGCCCATTTGTGATTTTTATTATAATATTTGTAGTTTTAAAACAAAAGTGTTATACTATAAAAAAACAGTACAATATTCACTTTTTTGTCGAGAAAGGACATCTTTTTATGAAATATATCGATTATCAGGAGCGAACTCCTCAAGGTAGTTTCAATTTTCCTATTGCATACTACCATCAGACGCCCTATAGCCCTCGTTATGAAATGCAATATCATTGGCATACCCAATACGAATTAATTCACATTATCTCCGGCTCTTTTCATTTAAATTTGGAAAAAACAATCAAAGAATACCACGCCGGTGATGTGATTTTTATATCCAGCGGTATGTTTCATGGTGGAACACCTGAAGATTGTATTTATGAATGTATTGTTTTTGATTTGCAAATTTTATTAAAAGATAACCATGCCTGCTACAAAATTATTCGCGATGTTATCGATCGAAAAATTACCGTTTTTACTTATTTATCCGAAAAAAGCGAGAAAATCACGCCATTAATCGAAGAATTATGCAATTCTCTTGCAGGCAAAAAAAAAGGATATGAATTCATGGTACAAGGTTATCTCTACCAGCTTTTAGGAATTATAATTAATGAGCATCTCTACGAAGATGATAAATACGAAAATATTTCCTCTGAACGTTTAGCTTCTATGAAAAATGTTTTATTGTATATTTCCGAAAACTACAACAACAATATTTCATTGGAAAACCTGTCCAAAATTGCCGGTATGAACCCCAAATATTTCTGCCGCTATTTTAGAAGCATTACTGATAGAACCCCTATTGATTATTTGAACTATTATCGTATCGAATGTGCTTGTGAAATGTTGTCCACTAAAGATATTACCATCAAAGAAGTAGCTATCTCTTGTGGTTTTAATGACGAAAGTTACTTTATTAAAACGTTTCACAAATACAAAGGTATTACACCAAAACAATTTATGAAATCACACTTTTAATTTACATACCATAAAGTTAATACAATAATTTTCACTCCGCGACTTTTTTATACAAAGTATTAGTCGTGGAGTGTTTTTTAATATTATTTATGAAGATATTTTTCTTTTGTTGCCAATCCGCCACGAATATGACGCTCTGATTTATTAATATTTAATACTTTTCTTGCTTCGTGGGCTAAAGCAGGATTGATCTGCTCCAATCTTTCTGTAGTGTCTTTATGTACCGTAGATTTACTAATTCCAAAATACTTTGCAGCCTGTCTTACGGTAGCATTATTATCAATAATATACCGGGCAATCAAAAGCACCCTTTCTTCTATATATTCTTTCAAAAAAATTCCCCTGCATTACATGTTTTTACATTGTATGCAGGGGATGTTGCTTGTATTCAATATTTATTCAATTATATTTTTGCCTAGAACAATCCGGAAATAACACCTTTTTCATCTACGTCAATTCGCACTGCTGCAGGAACTTTTGGAAGTCCCGGCATTGTCATTATTTCTCCGGTAAGAGCTACGATAAATCCTGCCCCTGCAGAAATTTTTAAGTTACGAACTGTGATATCGAAATCAGTTGGTGCACCAAGTTTTGTCTGGTCATCTGTTAAACTGTACTGTGTCTTTGCCATACAAATTGGATAATTTCCAAAACCAAGATTTTCTAATTCTTTGGCCTGTTTTCTAGCTGTTTCTGTAAGAATTACTTTGTTTCCTCCGTAAATCTTCTGCACAATCTGGTTTAATTTATCCTCAATACTTCCTTCTAATTCATAAGAATATGCAAAATCATCATTGGACTCTTCTGCCAAACGGATTACTTCTTCTGCAAGACGAATTCCACCTTCGCCACCTTTTGCCCATACTTCAGAAAGAGCTACATTTACACCGAGCTCTTTACATTTTACTTCTACTAAATCCAGTTCTGCTTTGGTATCTGTTGGGAATGCATTAATAGCAACCACACATGGTAAGTGGTATACATTTTTGATGTTGCTTACATGTTTTAAAAGGTTTGGAAGTCCTTTTTCAAGAGCTTCTAAGTTTTCATTATTTAAGTCCGCTTTTGCTACGCCACCGTTATATTTTAATGCACGAACCGTTGCTACAATAACGACTGCATTTGGTTTGATTCCTGCCATACGACATTTGATGTCTAAGAATTTTTCCGCACCAAGGTCCGCACCGAATCCTGCTTCTGTAATGGCATAATCAGATAATTTCATCGCCATTCTAGTTGCTGTTACAGAGTTACAACCATGAGCGATATTAGCAAATGGTCCACCATGTACAATTGCCGGAACTTTTTCAAGAGTCTGAACTAAGTTTGGTTTTAAGGCATCTTTTAAAAGAGCTGCCATAGCACCATGGGCATTTAAGTCACCCGCAGTTACCGGTTTCTGATCTGCAATTTTGCCATATGTATATCCAATAATAATTCTGGAAAGTCTTTCTTTTAAGTCTGTAATATCTTTTGCAAGACAAAGAACTGCCATTACCTCACTTGCTACGGTAATATCATAACCATCTTCACGAGGTGTTCCGTTTGCCTTACCACCAAGACCATCTGTTACATAACGAAGCTGACGGTCGTTCATATCTACACAACGTTTCCAAGTAATTTTTCTCGGATCGATGTTCAATTCATTTCCCTGATAAATATGATTGTCAATCATAGCTGCCAAAAGGTTGTTTGCTGCCCCAATAGCATGAAAATCACCTGTAAAATGAAGATTGATATCTTCCATTGGAACTACCTGTGCATATCCACCACCGGCTGCTCCACCTTTCACACCAAATACCGGACCTAAGGATGGTTCACGAAGAGCTACCATAACCTTTTTATCCAGTCTCTGCAAGGCATCTGCAAGACCTATGGTTGTTGTTGTCTTACCTTCTCCTGCAGGAGTTGGATTGATGGCTGTTACAAGAATTAACTTACCATCTTTTTTATCACTTTCTTTTAATAAGTTATAATCAATTTTCGCTTTATATTTTCCGTACTGCTCCAAATACTTATCTTCAATTCCAGCTTTATCCGCAATCTCTGTAATTGGTGCCATAACACATTCCTGTGCAATTTGAATATCTGTCTTAAATTCCATTTTTCTCTCTCCTCTTAAAACGCATAAAGAGATATTGTGGAAGAGAATGCCAAGGGTATTATGAAATCCAATGTGTACGCCTTTGTGACACAGCGTTCGTAAGCAACGAACAATAGATGCTTGCATCTAATTGTACGTTGCTTACGAATGATGTAAGTCGCAAGAGCGAACACAGGATTCATAATATCCGAGCATTCTTCCACAATATCTCAACCTTTTAGTGGTGGAATAATCTGATTCCTGTAAAGGCCATTACCATGCCATGTTTATTACAAGTAGCGATAACGTTATCGTCTCTTACAGAACCGCCTGGCTGCGCAATGAATTTTACACCGCTCTTGTGAGCACGTTCGATATTATCACCAAATGGGAAAAATGCATCGGAACCAAGTGCTACATTTTCCATTTTATCCAGCCATTCTCTTTTCGCTTCTCTTGTAAACACTTCCGGTTTTTCTTTGAAAATAGCTTCCCATGCACCATCTGCAAGAACATCCATATAATCTTCGCCAATGTATAAGTCAATAGCATTGTCTCTGTCAGCACGGCGAATGGAATCTACGAAAGGAAGATTCATAACCTGTGGTGACTGTCTTAACCACCAGTTATCTGCTTTGGAACCTGCAAGTCTTGTACAGTGAATTCTGGACTGCTGTCCTGCTCCAATACCAATTGCTTGACCATCCTTTACGAAACATACAGAGTTAGACTGTGTATATTTTAATGTAATCATAGCAATGGCTAAGTCAATCTTAGCCTGTTCAGTCATATCTTTATTATCTGTTACAATGTTGTTAAAGAAATCTTCATCAATTTTTAATTCATTTCTTCCCTGTTCAAATGTAATACCATAAACATCTTTGTGTTCTAATTCTTCCGGAACATAATTAGGATCAATTTTGATTACATTATAATTTCCATTTTTCTTAGATTTCAAGATTTCCATAGCTTCTTCAGAGAAACCTGGTGCAATAACACCATCGGAAACTTCTCTTTTAATCAATCTTGCTGTATCTGCATCACATTCATCCGAAAGAGCAATAAAGTCACCAAAAGAAGACATACGGTCAGCACCTCTCGCTCTGGCATAAGCACAAGCCAAAGGAGATAATTCCCCCAAATCGTCTACCCAATAAATTTTTGCTAATGTTTCTGTCAAAGGAAGTCCAACTGCTGCCCCTGCCGGAGAAACATGTTTAAAAGAAGTTGCTGCAGGCAATCCTGTTGCCTGTTTTAATTCTTTTACTAACTGCCATCCATTAAAAGCATCTAAAAAGTTGATATATCCGGGTCTGCCATTTAAAACTTCGATAGGAAGTTCTTTCCCATTTTTCATAAAAATTTTAGATGGTTTCTGATTTGGATTACATCCATACTTTAATTCTAATTCTTGCATTTCATTCTCCTATGTTGTAACTATTCAGAGCCAGACTCGAAAATCCTTCGGATTTCCTCGTTGTGGCTTCTCGCCAAATGAATTTATAAGAAAATATACTCCTGAATGCAAGCATTCATCGTACATTTTCTATAAATTCGCTTGGCTCTGAATAGTTACATGTTTTTATTTATAATCTTTGTTTCATATTCGCCAGTTGCAATATCAATATAGCGAACGAATAAAGAAACTTTATTTTCTTCATTTAAACTATCCCATAATACATCAGCAAACGCATTCATATCATCAGGAATCGAAATCCATTTTGGTTCTCCTTCAAAACTTGGAAGTGGATTTCCATCATGCATGTAAGTATGAATAAAACGACCTTCTCCTGCAATTGGATTTTCATAAGTATATGTATACCTATTATTACTCTTAGGATTTCCATTGTTACTCTTTAAAATCGACATAGCAAAATGGAACTCTCCATCTGAAACATGTAACAAACCTGAAATTCTAGGTGTGCAGTTTGGTTCATCCGGTTCAAACTGTCTGCTTCTTAAAGACTGTTCAAAAGTGAGACCTTTTTCCAAACCTTCGTAAATAGTATCTGTTTGGTCCCCATTAGTTACGATAGTATTATTTCCCAACACTCTAACTGGTGCATAAATAATCAAACTTGGATCTGTTAATTTAGAAGGATCAAAAGCTTCTGTTCTAATTCCCTGTCCTTCTTCTACAAACACACGGTTTCTACTATTTTCACTTCTCCCCATGATGAAGTAAGCAGTTACCGCTTTTGTACCATCTGCACTTTTACCAATTATAATCCCACGTCCTGGATAAGTATTTTCTCTCAATTCTTGTTCGATATTTAATCTTTCCATATATTTTTCTCCTCAAACTCACAACCAATAATCTCTATCAATTGCAAAATAATCTATTTCATATAAACATAGATTATATAAGTTTTTCGGTTTTTATATATCCAACGTGTACGCTTCTGTGAGACAACGTACGCAAGAAACGAACAATAGATGCTTGCATCTGATTGTACGTTGATTGCGTATGGTGTAACGAACAGTTGGCGAACACGGGATATATAAAACCGAAAAACCCTCATATACTATTTTTTGGAATCTTTAAGCTGTACGTCGTGAGCTCCACCTTCTACGATAGAAACTGCGGATACTAATGTAAGTTTTGCTTTGTCTCTTAATTCTTCTAATGTAAGAGCACCACAGTTACACATAGTAGAACGAATTTTAGCTAATGTATTTGCTACGCCGTCCGCAAGAGCACCAGCATAAGGAACGTAGGAGTCCACGCCTTCTTCGAAACTGAGCTTGCTGGCTCCACCCATATCATAACGCTGCCAGTTTCTGGCACGAGCACTACCTTCGCCCCAGTATTCTTTCATATAGCTACCATTAACCATAACTTTACTTGTTGGGGATTCATCGAATCTGGAGAAGTAGCGTCCTAACATGCAGAAGTCTGCACCCATAGCAAGTGCTAATGTCATATGGTAATCATGTACGATACCACCATCTGCACAAATTGGAACGTAAATTCCTGTTTCTTCATAATATTTATCTCTTTCAGCAGCCACATCAATTACTGCAGTTGCCTGTCCACGGCCGATACCTTTTGTTTCACGAGTAATACAGATAGAACCTCCACCAATACCAATCTTAACAAAGTCTGCACCTGCATCTGCAAGATAACGGAAACCTTCACCATCCACTACGTTACCTGCTCCTACTTTTACAGAATCACCGTAGTGATCACGAATCCATTTTAAGGTAATCGCCTGCCATTCAGAAAATCCTTCGGAAGAGTCAATTACTAATACGTCAACTCCTGCTTCTACTAAAGCAGGTACACGTTCTGCGTAGTCACGAGTATTAATACCTGCTCCTACGATGTAACGTTTGTCATCATCCATTATGGATAATGGATTGTTTTTATGAAGGTCGTAGTCTTTACGGAATACGAAAGATACTAAATGACCATCCTTATCTACAATTGGAAGAGAGTTTAATTTATTATCCCAAATAATATTGTTTGCTTCTTTTAAAGTAGTTCCTTCCGGAGCTGTAATTAAATTATCAAGTGGCGTCATGAATTCGGATACTTTTGTATTAGGATCCATTCTGCTGACACGATAATCACGTCCTGTTACGATACCTAATAATTTACCGGTACCCGTTCCATCATCCGTTACTGCCATTGTAGAATGTCCTGTAGCTTCTTTTAAAGCCACTACATCTGCCATAGTATTATCGATGTGTAAGTTAGAATCACTTGGAACAAATCCTGCTTTGGCACGTTTTACTTTACGTACCATTTCTGCCTGCTGATCGATTGGCTGAGAAACGTAAATAAATGCGATTCCACCTTCTTTTGCCAGAGCAATACCCATATTTTCACCGGAAACAGACTGCATAACCGCTGAAACCATAGGAATATTCATTGTTAATGGACATTCTTCGCCTTTTTTATATTTTACAACTGGTGTTTTCAAAGAAACTCTGTCAGGAATACATTCTGCAGAAGAATATCCTGGAACGAGTAAATATTCACTAAAAGTATGGGATGGTTCTGAATAATAAAATGCCATGTTTCTTACCTCTCTTCTTTTTATATCTTCTTTACTAAATTTCTGTATATTTATTATACAGAAATCTAACAAAATTTCTATATCTTATAAATTATTTTACATTTAACATTTGCTAGAAAATTTTACAGAAAATTTCTTTTTATATCTCTTTTTCTTCTTTTTATCACGAATCTATTTTCATATTTTAAAGACTAAAATAATCCTTAGCAGATGCAAATAAATGTAAATTATAATTACCCGGAACGTTTTTATAAAGAGCACTTCCTACTCGTTCTGAATGTCCCATTTTTCCAAGAACACGTCCATCTGGAGACGTAATACCTTCAATTGCCCATACAGAACCATTTGGATTGAAATCCACATCCATAGTAGGCACTCCTGCCAAATCTACGTACTGTGTTGCAATCTGACCATTTGTTGCCAACTTCTGTAACAAGTCATTGTTGCAAAGGAAGCGACCCTCACCATGGGAAATAGGTACTGTTACAATGTCACCAACCTGCACTTTGGATAACCAAGGAGATTTATTACTCGCTACTCTTGTGTGAACAATCTTAGACTGATGACGACCAATCACATTATAACTAAGTGTTGGACAATTTTCATCGGTGTCAATAATTTCACCATACGGAACAAGTCCAAGCTTAATCAATGCCTGGAACCCGTTACAGATACCCAACATTAATCCATCACGATTTTTTAACAAATCCATAGTTACTTCTTTTACTTCCGGATTACGGAAGAAAGCGGTAATAAATTTACCGGAACCATCCGGCTCATCACCACCGGAGAATCCACCAGGAACAAAGATAATCTGGCTGTCTTTTGCAGCTTTGGCAAAACGTTTAACAGAATCTGCAACACCTGCTGCACTCTGGTTATTTACCACTAAGATTTCTGTTTCTAAACCTGCTGCTTGTGCGGCACGAGCACTGTCGTATTCACAGTTCGTTCCAGGAAATACCGGAATTAATACTTTTGGTTTGTGGGTTCCAATCTTAGGAGATGGATAGTCGCTTGCTTTATGATTTAATACAGGTACTTCCACTTCTTCTGTTTTTGTTCTATTTGGATATACGTTTTCTAAAACTGCTTCGTTAATTGCCAACAATTCTTCTACTGTTGCACTGTCATTTCCAAGGTTGATAACAGCTTCTTCTGTAGTAACACCCAACTCAATAGCTCCTGCAAAACTTTCTGTAAGTTCTGCTACGATAGCCCCCGGCATCAGAACATTCCAATTCATATCTTCACAGACTGCCTTAAATCCAATGTTGTTACCAAAGGACATATTCATCAAACTTTCTGCCAAGCCGTTTTCTACTGCCCAGGCAGCTTTTACTTTTCCTGCTTTGTGAAGTTCATAAAAGCTTTCCCAAGCCGCTTTCTTTTCTTCACTTGTGCTTCCTGCGAATACGTATACAGGATGTCCTGCTTCTTTAAACTCCGGAGAAAGAACTTCTGCCGCTTTCAGTGGAGCAATTGCAAAAGAAATTAAAGTCGGAGGAACATCTAAATCCAAGAATGATCCGGACATAGAATCTTTTCCACCAATAGCTGCTGCTCCTAATTCCAACTGTGCATCTAATGCTCCCAGCAAAGCTGCAAATGGTTTGCCCCAACGAGTAGGTTCTTGACGAAGTTTTTCAAAGAACTCCTGATAAGTAAAGTATGCTTTTGTATAGTCTGCACCTGCAGCAACAATCTTCGCCATGGAAGTATATACTGCATTATAGGAACCCGCATATGGATCCACCATCATCTGGTCAGGGTCGAAGGCCCATGCCATAACGCTGGCCTGATCTGTTGTCTGTTCCGGTAAGACTGGGAACAGGGCTGCCATAGCCTGTGCAGGTGTTCTCTGTGTCTTTCCACCAAATGGCATTAATAAAGAACCTGCACCTATGGAACCATCAAATCGTTCTGTTAAGCCTCTTCGAGACGCACTTGTCAAACTTCCTGCCATTTCCTTCAAAGAGGTAAATTTGCTTTTTTCAAAGGCAGTTCTGTCTTTTTCTTCTACAGCAACTTCTGTATGTTTATCAGCACCATTTGTATTTAAGAAGTCACGGCTCAAGTTTGCAATAGTAACACCATTCCATTCCATTACCATTCTGGCTTCTTTTGTAACTTCTGCTACTTTGTAAGCTTCTAAGTTTTCCGCTTCTGCAAAAGCAATGAATTTTTCTACGTCTTCTGCTGCTACCACCACTGCCATACGTTCCTGAGATTCGCTGATAGCAATTTCTGTTCCGTCAAGACCATCGTATTTTTTACGAACCGCATCCAGATTTATTTTCAATCCATCTGCTAATTCTCCGATGGCTACACTGACACCACCGGCACCAAAGTCATTACAGCGTTTGATAAGACGAGTTACTTCGCTGTTACGGAATAATCTCTGGATTTTTCGCTCTTCCGGAGCATTCCCTTTTTGTACTTCACTGGCCATAGTTGCTAAGGATTTTAAGTTATGGCTCTTAGAAGAACCGGTTGCTCCACCAATACCATCGCGACCGGTACGACCACCTAATAATACGATAACATCTCCTGCTTCCGGACGTTCACGACGAACGTTGTATGCAGGTGCGGCACCCACCACGGCACCACATTCCATTCTTTTTGCAATATAACCTTCATGGTAAATTTCTGCCACATGACCGGTTGCAAGACCAATCTGGTTACCATAAGAGGAATAACCTGCTGCTGCAGTCTGTGCAATTTTACGTTGTGGTAATTTTCCCTCCAAAGTATCTTTTAAAGCTACTCTCGGATCTCCACCACCGGTAACTCGCATAGCCTGATGTACATAGGCACGACCGGACAATGGATCTCTGATACAACCTCCAATACAGGTCGCTGCTCCACCAAATGGTTCAATTTCCGTTGGATGGTTATGAGTTTCATTTTTAAACATTAACAACCAATCCTGTTCTTCTCCATCAACTGTTGCTGTTACATGGATGGAACATGCATTGATTTCTTCACTTTCATCTAGTTCAGGAAGAAGACCTCGTTTTTTCAATGTTTTACCACCAATGGTTGCAATATCCATAAGTGTCTGTGGTCTTTTACTTGCTTTTTCTTCTCCGTATACTTCTACTCTCGCAGCTAAGTAACGTTGGTAAGCCGCCTGAATTTCTTTATCATCAATTTTTACATTATCAATATGTGTTGAGAATGTGGTATGACGGCAATGGTCAGACCAATAGGTATCTACTACACGAATTTCTGTGATTGTAGGATCTCTATGTTCATCATCCCTAAAATATGCCTGTAAGAATTTTAAATCATCTAAGTCCATTGCAAGTCCTAAACGATCTAAAAGTTCTGCCAAAGCTTCTTCATCCATGGTTACAAAATCGGTTACCGTTTCTACCTTAGTTGGGATATTGTATTCCATATGAAGTGTTTCCTGGCATTCTAATCCAGCTTCTCTGGATTCTACCGGGTTAATAACGTATTTTTTAATTTTTTCAATATCTTCTACAGATAAATCTCCACTCAAAAGATATACTTTTGCAGTTCTAACAATTGGACGATCTCCCTGTGTCATTAACTGAATACACTGACTGGCAGAATCTGCACGCTGATCAAACTGTCCTGGTAAAGCTTCTACTGCAAAAATATGCAAATCTCCTGTAGGGCATTCTGTCATGGTATCATCAACCTGTGGTTCTGAAAAAACAGTTTGTACTGCTCTCTGAAAAATATCTTCTTCCAAACCTTCTACATCATATCGATTAATCAATCTTAAATCTGTCAAATTAGAAATGCCAAGTAAGGAGCGAAGTTCATTTAATAAACCTGCTGCTTCAAGGCGAAGTGTGGGTTTCTTTTCCACATAAATTCTTCGTACCATAAAAAACTCCTTTTATAGACTTTTACGTCAACTGATACAAAAAATCAGGGAAGCGTCCTACTCCCCTGACTTCTATTTGTCATTTTATTTTTGTCCGCTTGTATTGCAACACTATTGAATTCTTATCTATTGATTTTCTACGATTGCCCTGGCCACCTGCTCTGCTGCCTTAGGTAATAAAATCCATTCTGCCTGTTCCATAACTCTTTTCTGCAAAATTTCTGGTGTATCACCTTCCAGAATTTCTACTGCCTTTTGCAACAAGATTTTACCTCCATCCGGAATTTCATTGACCATATGTACTGTGGCTCCGGTTACTTTAACCCCTTTTTCCAAAGCAGCTTCATGTACTTTTAATCCATACATGCCTTTTCCACAAAAAGATGGAATTAAAGATGGGTGAACGTTAATAATACGATCTTCCCACTGCTTTACAAATTCTTCTGATAAAATCGAAAGAAATCCAGCTAAAATAATAAAATCGATTTGATATTCCTTCAAATAATTGTTTAGCACTTCCTCAAAAGCTTCCTGAGTCATTCCTTTTTTCGGAACCGCCACTCCAGGAACGCCATGATTTTTGGCACGTTCTAACGCATAAGCTTTTTCGTTGCTTGCACAAACCAATGCAAATTCGCCATGTGGAATCTGTCCTGCTTCTCCGGCTTGTAGCAGCGCTTCTAAATTCGTTCCTCCACCGGAAACAAAAACTGCAATACGAGCTTTTTTCATTCTGTCTGCCTCCTAAGCTTAGTCTACTAACTGCACTTTATCTTCACCTGCAATAATTTCACCAATGACATAAGCCTCACAGCCTTCATTCGCCAAAGCTTTCACTGCTGCATCTACTGTATCCTTGCTTACGATAACTGCCATACCAACACCCATGTTATAGGTGTTGTACATATCTCTTTCCGGAATATTGCCTTCCTTCTGAAGAAGATTAAAAATAGCAGGTACCTTAATAGATTTTTTATTTATTTTTGCACACAAACCATCCGGGATACAACGTGGAATATTTTCGTAGAATCCACCACCGGTAATATGGCTTACACCATGTACCTCGGCTGCTTCCATTGCCGCCAATACCGGTTTTACATAAATAATGGTTGGTTTCAAAAGAGCTTCTCCCAATGTTTCTCCCAACTCATCATAATATTTATTTAAATCTGTATTTTCTACATCAAATACCTTTCGAACTAAGGAATATCCATTGGAATGACATCCACTGGATGGAAGCGCCAAAACCACATCTCCTACTTCCATTTTGTTCTGATCTAACACTTTTGCTTTATCTACAATACCTACCGCAAATCCTGCCAAATCATAATCCTCTGCTTCCATAGTTCCAGGATGTTCTGCAGTTTCTCCTCCGATCAGAGCACAACCTGCCTGAACGCAGCCTTCTGCCACGCCGGAAACTAAAGTAGCTACTTTTTCAGGTTCATTTTTTCCAATGGCAATATAATCTAAAAATGCAATTGGTTTTGCCCCTGCACAAACAATATCATTTACACACATTGCAACACAATCAATCCCTACTGTGTCATGTTTATCCATTAACTGGGCAAGTCTCTGTTTTGTACCAACACCATCTGTACCCATAACTAAAGTAGGTTCTTCCATTCCTTTGATATCTGGAGTGAATAATCCTCCAAAACCTCCGATATCAGAAACAACTCCCGGTATCATGGTACGAGCAACGTGTTTTTTCATCAAACGTACACCTTCGTAACCTGCTTCAATATTAACTCCTGCTGCCGCATAAGAAGCGGAATGTGATTTTTCCATTTTATTATTCCTTTCCAGTCCAACAATAGGTGCAGACTTTCGATTTATCAATACCTATAGATTCCAAAACACCTTCCACGGATTGATATCCCAAAGAATGAAATCCAAGTTTTTCACATATAGTTTTCAACATACATTGACCACGTTCTGTTTTAGGGTCAACATATTCATCCAGATATTTTTCTCCTACAGCACCTTCCAATTCTCGCACTACACGACGTGCCAATAGTTCATTTTCCGATTTACTACTGGAGAAGTTTAAATATTTACATCCATATATAATCGGAGGACAAGCAGAACGCATATGCACTTCCTTAGCCCCTGACTCATATAAAAATTCTACGGTTTCGCCAAGCTGTGTTCCTCTCACAATGGAATCATCTACCAATAATAATCTTTTACCCTCAATCAATTCCGGTACCGGTATCTGTTTCATTTTTGCTACCTGATTACGAACATTTTGATTGGATGGCATAAATGATCTTGGCCATGTAGGAGTATACTTAATGAAAGGTCTGGCATATTCGAAACCACTTTCATGGGCATATCCAATAGCGTGAGGCACGCCGGAATCCGGTACACCTGCCACATAATCAACTTCAGGAAGTGTTCCGTTCTCTCTCTCGTCGCGGGCCATAATTTTACCATTTTCCACACGCATCACTTCCACGTTTCTTCCTTCATAACAGGAATTAGGATAACCATAGTATGTCCAAAGAAAAGCACATACCTTCATTTCTTCCCCTGCCGGGACCATAACTTCTATTTTTTCTGCTGTAATTTTTACAATTTCTCCAGGACCTAATTCATAAGCATCAGCATAGCCCAATTTATGAAAAGCAAATGATTCAAAAGACACACAATGTCCATCTTCACTTTTCCCTAAAATGACTGGAAGACGTCCCACTTTATCTCTTGCTGCAATAATTTCATCTTTATCAGTCAACACCAGCAAGGTCATGGAGCCTTCTATTACTTCCTGAGCATATTGTATTCCCGCAATTAAATCCTCTTGTTGATTAATCAAAGAAGCAACCAGCTCTGTATCATTAATTTTTCCTGAACTCTGAGCCAAAAACTGATGCCCTGTGTCAGAAAAATATTCCTCAATCAATTCATCTGCATTATTAATCATGCCTACCGTTGTGATGGCATACAGTCCAAGATGGGATCGGACTAACAACGGCTGTGGATCACTATCGCTAACGCAGCCAAAACCGGTACATCCTTTGAATTCCGGCAAATCTTTTTCAAATTTGGTACGAAAAGGCGTGTTTTCGATGGAATGAATCTCTCTTTTAAATCCAAATTCTTTATCATGAACAATCATTCCGGCACGTCTGGTACCAAGGTGAGAATGGTAATCTACTCCAAAGAAAACATCCAACACACATTCTCTCTTTGAAGCTACCCCAAAAAAGCCACCCATTACGCGAAGAACAGCTCAGAGAGCTTCATTGGATCAATATATTCGCCATCTTTGTAAACACGCATGTTACCGGAAGCAATTTCATCAATCAACATTACATTTCCGTCTGCGTCATAACCGTATTCAAATTTGATATCGTATAACACCATTCCTTTTTCTTTTAAATCATCTGCAACAATCTGTGTGATTTTTTGTGTCATATCCTTCATGGAGTCATACTGTTCCTCTGTCATAACACCTAATGCAGCCAATGCATCTTTTGTTACCAATGGATCTCCTAATTCATCATTTTTAAAAGTTGTTTCTACATATGCAGGTAAATCTGCACCATTTTCAATATACTGTCCATAACGACGAATAAAACTTCCTACTGCTTTATGACGACAAATTACTTCTAATCCTTGTCCAAAAACCTTTGCCGGTAATACTTCCATGGTAGTATTTGCAATGTCTGCACTTACATAATGTGTTTTAATTCCAGCTTGGTTGATTTTTTCAAAGAAGTAAATAGACATACGAAGATTCACATCGCCTACTCCATCAATTGTTAATCCCACCGCATTTTCACCTGGATCAAACACTCCATCTTTTCCTGTACAATCATCTTTGAATTTCAAAAGATAATTTCCATTTTCTAATGCAAATACATCTTTTGTTTTCCCTGTGTAAACGAGTTTCTTTTCCATTTTTGTGTGCTCCTTTTTCTTTATACTTCTTTTATCACTATAATCTTTTTCTTAAAACAGTCTGTTCAAATAATCCATTAACAAAATATTGTTTCGAATAAAAAACAATGTTTCCTTCAATATCGTAATCCACCTCTTCCATGGACAACAGAGGAGTTCCTTGTGGAATTTTTAGGATATTCGCAACTTCTTCGTCTGCAGCCACAGCTTTCAGCTGAGTTAAATCCATATAGGTATTAACGCCACATTTCTCCCTCAAAAAATGAAAAATAGGTGATTTTAAATCCTCTTTACTATATTCTTCTTTTATCTTGCCTACTTCAAACATATCTTGAAAATATAACGCAGGAATTCCATCGGCCAAACACAACTTGCTAACCTTAATAATCGGAGTATTTTCCTTGACCTTAAGTTTATCTGCGATGATGTCATTAGCTTTTACTTCTTTGACATCTAAAACCAAAACTTCAGGCTGATATCCGTTATTATGAATAATATCTAAAATTTCAGCTTCAATATCCATTCGGCTTTTTACTTCTAATACATGTCGATTAATCAGCGTCCCTACTCCCAAACGCCTGGTAACAAAACCTTCCTGTTCTAAAGCTCCTAATACATCTCTTAATTGCGTTCTGCTAATGCCTAAATTTTCTGACAAAAGTGTTTCTCGAGGAAGTCTGTCACATTTCGAAAAAATACCCGTGCGCATTTCAGCTAATAATCGTACCCGAATCGACTGTGTACTATACATTTCATTTTCGATTGCAATCACCCTCCTTCTCAAAATGGGTAATACCCATTTCCATTTTTGATTATAATAGAATGTTTTTTGTATTTCAACGTACATATTTGACAAAGAAACTATTCTTTCGGCGATTCTTTTATACAATTTTTTCCATAAGACTCTTAAATTTGTCTTTTTCCCAAATAATCGGAACTGGATATGTTGGATTACCCTCTTTCACAGCGCGATTAGCCAATTCTTCAAAATCTTTTTTTTGCAAATCATCTAATCGATTTCCAATTCCTAATTTTTCGTTCAATTTAATAATAGAATCTATAAATGCTTCCGCTTTTTCCTTCTCATCATTCCCTCTAATACCTACTAAATCTGCCAAAACAGACAGCTTTCTTTCTATACTTTTACCATATGCTTTTAATACAAAAGGCAAAATAATTGCATTGGCCTTTCCATGTGTTACACCATAGAGACCACCAATACCATGAGCAATAGCATGAACATATCCTATAAAATTATTGTTAATGGCAACACCAGCATAGTAGGATGCTAATAACATGTTTTCTCTGGCTTCTTTATTATTACCATCGCTATATGCCGCTTCCAAATTTTCATAAATAAGTTTAACCGCGTCTAAAGATTTCTTTTTTGCCAATGGAAAACAAAAATGATTCGTGTATGCTTCTATCGCATGCGTCAACGCATCCATTCCGGTATATGCTGTAATTTGAGCTGGCAATGCATATGTTAACTGCGCATCTAAAACCGCGTATTTAGGCACAAGACATAAATCTAATATTGTAAATTTATAGTGACTTTTCCCCTCTGTAATTACGGCTCCTGCCGTAGCTTCAGAACCGGTTCCTGCCGTAGTTGGAACCGCATATAAATCAGGAATAGGTTTTAATACTTTTAACAAACCTTGCATTTGTTGCAAAGTTTTTTGCGGCCTTGCAATCCTTGCTCCCAAAGCTTTGGAACAATCAATGACAGATCCACCTCCTATGGCAACAATAACTTCACATCGTTCCTTTTTATATAATGAAACAGCTTCTTCAATACAATCCGTTGTCGGATCCGGTTTTACATCAGAAAATACTGTGTATTCCAAATTCTCCTTCTTTAATGTATCAAAAAAAGGCGTTAAGCTTCCTCTTTTCATAAATCCTGCCGTAGTTACTACCAATACTTTTTGTTTTCCACTTTTTTTAATTTTTTCAGGAATCTGCAATAAGCATCCTGCACCTGATATAACTTTTTCTTTTCTAATAGGTGCCAAATACATAAATAAACTAAATCCAGCCTGACGAATACGATACCAAATATATTTCAACTTCATTTCTTACTTCCTTTCGTTAAATCTTTCTACTTTTTATTTATTAGTCTTGATTTTCATATAACTTTTGCAATACTTCCACCTGATTTTTCATCTTATCTACCACATTCTGTGGTCCTTGTATTTTTATCTTACTTCCCAATCCAAACACCCAGCCTAAAAACTGATCACTGACTGCCACTTTCACATTTACTCTTACCTGCTCCTCATCTATCGGAACAATCATAATATCTCTCCCAAATCGGTCTATCATAACACCTATCATACTTTTATGTATCAACAACTTTACCATTTCTTCTTCGCCTGCAAACATACCAAAGCTTTTTTTTGTGTACTCTGCAATGTTAAAACGTTCAAAATGTTCTTTTCCTTCACGCGATAGATTCAATGTATCTATTTTTAACATTTTATCCACACGATAGTGACGTATTTCTTTCTCCAAAGCATCATAAGCTACCAAATAATAATTTTCATCTTCCCACACTAATGCCCAAGGACTTACTTCATAAAAACTTCCATTTTTTCTTAATTCCATTTCTTTTTTTGTATTCCATTGAAAATACTGAAATATTATTTTTTTATTTTCTTCGATAGCATTATGTAAAGTATCAATATTATAAAAAATACTTTCATTTACTGTTTTTGCTCTACCGGATACATATACCTGACGCTTCAATTGTTTTGCTTCATGTATGCTTACCAAACCACTCAACTTTTTAATTAACTCCGCAGATTTTTTCTCAGTGATAAATTTTGAAGACTGAATTGCATCCACTAACAATTTTAATTCTGCAATTTCAAAATCCCTGGCTCCAATATAATAACCAAAGCCACGTCCCTGTTTTTCCCCCTGTACATCTATACCTAAATCTCTGATACTTTCCAAATCTGCATAAATGCTTTTTCGTTCTGCAGTAATTTCATTTGCTTCTAAATAAGAAAGAATCTCCGGCATAGTAGCCTTATGTTCTTCATCTGTCTTTTCTAATAAAAATTTAATCAAATACAGCAACTTTAATTTTTGTCTTGTTCCCTTAGGCATACTCCATTACCTCTCTTAAAGTTTATATATAAAATGAATACACGTAAAACAAGGGCTTGAGATGAGCTTCGACAGCCCTTCCTAAGCCCCATCCTTTATTTTTATTTTTTTATAGCCAATTTATGCATTTCCTCTGTTGCAAAAGAAATCTTCGTAACACAATCTTTCTTAGAAACGTAACACCAAAAACTATCATCCGGAATAGAAATATCCACACAATCTCCTCGTCCTAAATAATCATATTCAATATGCATACTCTCTAAACTCTTTGCACTCCTGAAAAGAGTATATTCTTCGCCATAATAATTACATGTCAATGTGGTACCTTCCGGTGTTTGAGTAAGAGTACCCTCTCCTTGTTTGTAGAACTTAAAAGAACCAGGTAAAGTTTCTACACGAACCGTATCTTCAAAATAATATGTTCCTTCTTCAATTTCCTTTCGAACACAAGCTCTTTCCCAATTGCTCCAATCCGGAATATGTGAAAACTTTGTCTTTCCATCCAAAGCATGTAATTGACCATACTCATCCATTTCCCATGTTTTACCACAAGCATTACAAAACAGTTTTTCGCCCTTCGATCCCATCTGCGATTCTTCTAAGCAATGTGGACATTTATACAACAATGCATGAAGCCCCTCTGCTCGTTTTGGATGATCAATTTTAATCTTATTTTCCAACTGCCATTTATAATCATCATATTCAAAATTATCACGAATTCTTCCTGCAATTTCATCTACCGAAAGAGTTTTCACTTCTTCTTTTGTAATAATTTGAATCATTTGTGCTTCTACATGAGTCTTTTTATTTATTTTATTCCACTGGGGACAAGTTACAAAATTCCCTTGAATTCTTAATACTACTACCGGAACCTTTAATACTTTAATTAACTTTGCAGTAGAACCTGGAATATAAGAAGTACAACCATCCAAAGAATATCTGGCTTCCGGAAACAATACAAAAGTATTTCCTAGCTTTTCAATACAATACTTAATGTTACGAATTAAATTCATATCATTGATAAATTTTCTGGTTCCCAATACACCAAGAGAGCGCATCAGTGGTTCTGTATAAGTATTAAAACCTTCCAACGTCATTACATTATTTACTTTCTGTGGATGAGTTGCTTTTAACATAATGTTGAAATCTACCATGGAAGAATGGGTTACCAGCATTAAATAGGGACCTTCTACCCCATCCATATTAATCTTTTCCAACTTAAATTTACGTTTTCTTAAATCCGGAAAACTAATGATATATTTTGCTACTGACATTAAAAAACATGGGCTAACCGGTTTTTTACTAAAATCAAAACTCTTAGGTTTTCTCATCACTTCTCTCCCCCGTATGCAATCACTTTTTTAAGTTCTTTGCTAAAACTACTGCACAACCGTTTCAGTTAAATATTTCAACGCTTCTTCTAACTGATTATCTACTCCCTCATCATAATAAGCATCGCCATCAAATTCTACTTCAATGTCCGGCTCAATCCCTTTTTCATGTATGTCATTTCCATTTGGTGTATAGTATTTGCTGACAGTTAATTTTACTGCTGAACCATCAGAAAGGGAGATAACACGCTGTACAATTCCTTTTCCAAAAGTTGTGGTTCCCATAATAGTTGCCACGCCATGATCTTTCATGGCTCCTGCCATAATTTCTGAAGCGCTGGCACTATATCCATTTACTAAAACCACCGCTGGCACCTGTAGCTGTCTTGTACCATCACAAGTATATTCATCTCTCTTCCCATACTTATCTTCCGTATAAACAATCATGCCTTTCGGAAGCACCATACGACAAATTTCACACACAGTAGATAAATTTCCGCCAGGATTACTTCTTAAATCAATAATCAATCCCTTCATGCCATTTCCCTTACATTCCGCAAGAGCTTCCGCAAATTGATCCTCAGTTACGTCATCAAACTCCGTAATTTCAATATATCCAATTCCATTTTCTAACATTTCTGAAGAAACTGTAGGGCTTTCAATTTTTCTTCTTTCTACCGAAATTTCCAGATAATCACTTTCCCCTTCTCTTACCAAGGTTAATACCACCTGAGTTCCTTCTTCACCTTTAATCATGGAAACCACTTCTGTAGTATCCATTCCTTGGGTTAAAACACCATCTATCTTATAGATGATATCACCGGCTCTTAGGTCCGCTTCTTCTGCCGGCGTATTTTCAATTACCCCACTGATAGTACAAAATTCATCTGTTACAGCTTTCGAGATATAAGCTCCAATACCATAATAAATACCTTCTGTCTTCATCTGTAACTCTTCCAATTCTTCCGTGGAATAATATTCAGAGTATGGATCCTCCAATGCTGCTACAAGTCCGGAGTACAAACCATTTTCCAAATCATTTCTGTCTATTTCTTCTAAATAATACTGTGCAATAGTATCTTCAATTACCTCTATTTTTGCAGCAGTATATTCATTCATCAACTCTGCATCAGGAGCTGTTGCTTCCTGCTGTATCTTCTTATTTTCAAAAATTCCTATTATTTGTTTTCCAATAAAAAAACCGGCAAACAATAAAATAGCAAGAAGCAGGCCGGATAACAGCCCACTCCAATACCCTGTTTTTATTTCTTTTTCTTCCATTTGATCCATGAATCAATGCCTCCGGCGCTTTGCTTTTGAATTTTCTCTAATAATTATAATTATTAAGAACACAAAAACATAGTACGCTCATTCTTATCTTAATTATATGTTTTTTCTTCAGTAAAAATAACTTGGGGAATCATCACAATTATGCAATTAATTAAAATACCCCATCGGATCCACATAAGAACCATTTAAACGAACACCAAAATGAAGATGGTTTCCTGTAGAAGTTCCTGTGGTGCCAACTGCAGCAATCTTATCTCCTTTAGATACATTCTGTCCCGCTGACACATACAATGCTGAAGCATGCATATAAATCGTAACTAATCCACTACCATGATTTACATAAATATAATTTCCCATAGTACTGCTATATCCTGCAGCTGCCACAGTTCCATCATATGCCGCTAATATAGGAGATCCTCCCGGAGCTGCCATATCTACACCATTATGGAAGCGTTTGTCACCATACACCGGATGAATTCTCCAGCCAAAAGGACTGGTAAGTCTGGTATAAGATGGCGCCGGCCATTTGAACATACCACCATCATATTTCAAATTACTGGTTCCTTCCATTTCTTTCAACGCTTTTTCCAAAGCCGCTATGGTTTCATCCTGTTCACGAATATATGCTTCATATTCCTTTATAGAAGCTTCTTTTTTCGCAATATCCCCTTCAAAAACTGCTATTTCTTTTTCTTTGGAATCAATTAATACTTCTAAATTTTTCTGTTCTTTTTCTACAGCAGCCTTAGCTTCTTGTAATAATGCTTCCTCTTCTTCTAATTCAGCTTTACATACTTCAATGAGCTCTCGATTTAATTGAAATTCTTCTAATTTTTGCCTGTCATAAGCAGAAATGGATTCTACATACTGGGCTTTGTTTAGCATATCTCCAAAACTTTCCGCACCCAGCATCATATCTAAATAAAATTGATTGCCTTTTTCATACATGAATTTAATACGAATTTTCATTTCTTCGTATTGTTTTTCTTCTATGACAATAGCCTCATCCAATTCTTTTTTCGTTTCTTCAATTTCTGCTTCTTTCTCAGTAATTAAATCTTTTAATTCCTCAATTTTTGCCTGTACACTCATTAGCTGAGTATCCAGTTCTTTTACATAGTTTTTCAAACTGGATTTAGATTTTTCCAGTTCAGTAACCATCTTTTTAATATCATTTAATCCTTGTTGTAATTTTTTTCGTTCTTCTTTTGCCTGACTAATTTCATCCTTTTTTTGTTGAATGTTTTCCGCAGTATCACTGGCTAAAACAGTAATTCCTTTTGGAGCCGATACCACAAGAATACTACACGTCAAAACAAGGACTACCAATTTCCACGCTTTTTTCATCGATATATCCTAACTATACTCTTAAATGTTTTCTAACTGTTGTGAAGCTTCCGAAGAAACCAATACCAATTCCTAATCCAAACGAAACCGGAATCAGCGTTGCAAAAATATCGTGTACCGGAAGAAATGTAAGTAAAGAACCAAGCATCTCAAATCGTTCCATTACAAATTCAACCACACTGTTATAAATTACATAAATTAATCCCAGCGGTATTGCAGCACCAATAGCGCCTATAATGATACCTTCAATGACAAATGGAGAACGAACAAAAAAATCTGTTGCTCCAATATATTTCATAATGTTAATTTCTTCTTTTCTAACTTGAATACCAATCATAACGGTATTGCTAATTAAAAATACAGATACTGCTAACAGTATTGCTATAATTCCGATGGAGACATAAACAATCAACACATTCATTCCACTTAAAGTAGATGCGGTTACTTCTGAGCGGTTTACCTGTCTGACACCTTCGATAGATTCAAGATAGGTAACCAAACTGCCTTGCAATGCTACATCGGACAAATAAATTTCATAGTTAGAGGAATTTTCCAAAGGATTTTCCGTAAACCCATCAGAATACTCTTCTCCAAAATATTCCTGACGGAAACTTTCCCAAGCTTCTTCTGCAGAAACATAAACAATTTTTGCTACTTCTGTTCTTTTTTCAATCATAGAACCAATTTCTTGGATTTTTGCATCTGATAAATTATCTTCAAAAAATACAGTAACCGAAACTCCCTCTTCTGCCGTCTTTACGATATTATTAAAATTCACAACAATGGCATAAAACAAACCAAACAAAAGCAAACATGCACTGATGGTTGCTACGGATGCAAGAGAGAACCATTTGTTGCGAAAAATATTCACTATACCTTGTTTTAAGGTATAAAAAAATGTACTAATCCTCATCGATATAACCACCCTTTTCTTCGTCACTTACGATAATTCCTTTTTTCATGGTAATTACTCGCTTCTGCATTTCATTTACAATTTCCCTATTGTGGGTTACTACTAAAACAGTAGTTCCTTTTTTATTAATCTGATCTAATAACTTCATAATTTCCCACGAATTTTTAGGATCCAAATTACCGGTAGGCTCATCACAAAGCAAAATCGGCGGTCTATTAATTAGAGCTCTTGCAAGCGCAACTCTCTGCTGTTCCCCTCCGGATAATTGTCTTGGTTTTGCCTTATACTTTCCTGCTAAACCAACAACCGAAAGAATGGATGGAACATTTTTTCGTATTTCTCTAGTTGGAACTTGAATAATTCTTTGTGCAAATGCCACATTCTCATATACATTACGATCTTTTAACAAACGGAAATCCTGGAATACAACCCCCAAATTACGTCTGTATTTTGGCACATTTCTTCTTTTTAACTGTTCCAAATTCTGTCCGTTTACATATAATTCTCCCGAGGTAGGCAACAATTCTCTTAACAACAATTTAATCAAGGTTGATTTACCCGATCCACTATCCCCTACAATAAATACAAATTCACCTTGTTTTATAGTAAGACTAATCCCATTTAATGCAGGCGCACCCGTCGCATAGGACTTAGATACCTTATCTAAAACAATAATATTTTCACTTGGAATTTTCTTGTGTTTTGGTTGTTTCACTAACGCCACTTTTTTACACTCTCCTAATATTCAAAGCTTTCCATATACTTCATATATTTTACGACCATCAAAGCAATCTTAAAGGTGATCGCATCTTCAAACACTCTTAAATCTAAACCGGTAGTCTTCTGCAGCTTGTCTAAACGATACACAAGAGTATTTCTATGAATAAACAACTGGCGAGAAGTTTCTGAAACATTTAAACTATTTTCAAAAAACTTCATAATCGTTGTCAATGTTTCTTCATCAAAATCATCCGGACTCTTTCCTCCGAATATTTCACGAATAAACATTTTACATAATGGTATCGGAAGTTGATAAATCAAACGCCCAATGCCTAATTCACTATATGCGATAACCGTTCTTTCATCAAAGAAAATTTTACCTACATCCATTGCCATTTTCGCTTCTTTAAAGGAACGACTTACCTCTTTAATCTCTTTTACACTGGTTCCATAAGCGATACGCACATCCGCTACACCTTCTTTTTCTAATAAAGACTGATAGCCCAATGCTATTTTATCAATTTCCGTATTAGTATCTGAATACTCTATTTCTTTCACCACAATAACATTATTTTCATCCACTGCAGTAATAAAATCTTTACTGTTAGCTCCAAAATTACTACGCATAAGTTCTAAAAGATTAGCATCTTTTCCCCCACGACCTTCGATGACCATGGTAACACGCTTTGCTTCCGGCTGTACGTGTAATTTTTTGGCACGGCTGTATATATCTACCAACAATAAATTATCCAATAATAAATTCTTAATAAAATTGTCTTTGTCAAAACGTTCTTTATAAGCCACTAATAGATTTTGAATTTGGAATGCAGCCATTTTCCCGATCATATAAACATTCTCACCGGCCCCCATGGCTATCAGCATATATTCCAACTGCTGTTCATCATAAATTTTAAAATATTGGTTTCCTGCAACCTCCTGACTATCTGCTGGAGATTTTGCAAATTCTAATGCTGCTTCCGGTTGCTTCATAAAATCCGGTGTAGTTTCTGCTAATGTTTTCCCCTCTGCATCCACAACACAAAACTCTACTCTTCCGATTGCTTTTAATCCCTCAATTGTATTCTGTAAAATCTGGTTGGAAATCATTTTCCCTCTCCTTTTCACGAACAATATATATCAAAATATATGTTCTATAGTTTCTTGCAATATATACCCATATTCATAATAATAGAAAATATCCAAAAAATCTACTTAATTTTGTGCTTTTTTTTGTGATTTTTGTCAAATAAAGATTAAGCATATTGCCCAATGACATCTCGATTTCTTTCCACTATAATTATAGTGAAGATTATTCTGCATATAAAAATTATTTTTGCAATTTTCTCTTTTATTACAGCGTCGCCAAAGCGACAGAAAGGGGTGGAATATGGATATTGCATCTATTTCAATGGCTATGTCACAAAGCTCGGCTCTTACCAACGTAGGAACTGCTATGTTATCAAACGCCATGGACGTGAATGAAGCGCTTGGACAGGGTATGGTGAATATGATTGATGCTGCAGCAATGGAGCGTTCCGTAAATCCACACATCGGTTCCAACTTCGATATGTTGGTATAATTTTATTTCAAATTAAAAATCGAAAGGGGAAATCGATTCGTCGATTTCCCCTTGTTTTTATTTCATTTCTCTTATTTCTTTTTTCCTAAAACAGTTGCTACTGGAGCTACTGCTTTCTTTTCCGGAATCACAACTTTGTCTAATTTCCAGATATCATCAACGTATTCCTGAATTGTTCTGTCAGATGTAAATTTACCGGAACATGCTACGTTAAGGATTGCACTCTTAGCCCAGTTCTTTTCATCTTTGTAAGCTGCTTCTACACGTTTCTGTGCTTCTGCATAAGACTTGAAGTCTTTTAAGATGAAGTAACGGTCTGCAACATTTGTTTCCATAGTATTAAGTAAAGAGTTATATAAAGAACGGAATAATTCTGTATCCTGAGAGTATGTTCCGTTAATTAACTGCATTAATACTTTACGAATATCTGCATCGTTATTGAAGATATCCATTGGATTATATCCACCGTGGTTTTCGTAGTTGATAACTTCATCAGAACTCAAACCGAAGATAAATGCATGATCAGCACCTACTTCTTCTACGATTTCTACGTTAGCACCATCCATTGTACCAAGTGTAAGAGCACCGTTTAACATGAACTTCATGTTACCTGTACCGGATGCTTCTTTACTTGCTGTAGAGATCTGTTCAGAAACATCTGCTGCTGCAAAGATCCATTCAGCATTAGATACACGGTAGTTTTCAATAAATACAACTTTGATTTTTCCGTCAATAGAAGCATCGTTGTTGATAACATCAGCTACAGCGTTGATTAACTTGATTGTTAATTTAGCAGTTCTGTAACCGGCTGCTGCTTTTGCACCGAAGATGAATGTTCTTGGGTAGAAATCCATTTCCGGATGTTCTTTGATTTCATTGTAAAGGTACATTACATGAAGGATGTTTAATAACTGTCTCTTATATTCATGAAGTCTCTTAACCTGAACGTCGAAGATAGAACGTGGATCTACTTCTACACCATTGTGTTCTAAGATGTAGTTAGCAAGACGAACTTTGTTCTGGTATTTGATGTTCATGAATTCCTGCTGAGCTTTTTCATCATCAGCGTATACAGCTAATTTATTGATTTTTGGAAGATCTGTGATCCAATCAGCACCAACATGATCTGTTACCCAATCAGCTAATAATGGGTTACCGTGAAGTAAGAATCTTCTCTGTGTAATACCATTTGTTTTGTTGTTGAATTTTTCTGGCATCATTTCATAGAAATCTTTTAATTCCTGATCTTTTAAGATTTCTGTATGAAGTCTTGCTACACCGTTTACAGAGTAACCTGCAGCGATTGCAAGGTGAGCCATTTTAACCTGACCATCATAGATAATAGCCATTTTTCTAATTTTTTCCTGGTTACCAGGATATTTGCGTTCGATTTCGATTACGAAACGACGGTTGATTTCTTCAACGATCTGGTAGATACGTGGAAGTAATCTGGAGAATAATTCGATTGGCCATTTTTCTAATGCTTCAGCCATGATTGTATGGTTTGTATAAGCACAAGTTTTTGTTGTAACTTCCCATGCTTCATCCCATGTTAAGTAGTATTCATCCATTAAGATTCTCATTAATTCAGCAACTGCTACTGTTGGATGAGTATCGTTTAACTGGAATGTTACTTTTTCATAGAACTTTCTGATATCATCATGAGTTCTCATGTATTTAGCTACTGCTTCCTGAACAGATGCAGAGATGAAGAAGTACTGCTGTTTTAAACGTAATTCTTTACCAGC
>JAFYWF010000006.1 GCA_017558145.1 Lachnospiraceae bacterium | reverse complement strand
GATTCTTGCTTTGAAATCATTTGGTAATGTGTATTCTCCCATCATATCTAATTTTTTTAATTTTGTAATTGCATCACAACCATTGGAGATTAATTCTCTGAAGAAGATATCATGATCGGAATACAACCATTTTTTAATAATCGGAAAAATATTTTCGCTGTTAATGGATAAACTACCTTGTCTGTTTGCCATATTTCACATTCCTTTCTTATCTGCTTTTCTTTCTAAATTGCAATTTTAAAACCATTCTGACTGTAACTCTTTCCACATGGTTTTAGCTGAAACACTCAGTTTTAGCATCTGTAAGACATTTTATATTTATAGCTATGAAAAGTCAATACAAAATTAGCACTCGAAACTTCCGAGTGCTAACAATATCTTGCAATCCCTTAATTTATAATGATTTCACAATTTCTTAAATTTTTATAAAGCCTTATTCCCAGGTAAATTCAAACTGATTTCCTAAATGTTTTTGATAGATATCAAAAAATTCCGAGGTATCTATGTCTTCTCCCTGAATTAGAGTTATTTCTTCCCATAAATCCTCATTTACAGCTTTGGTCAAATCCGCAGCAAAGCTGGTATATCGCTGGCCAAAAACTTCTTCTCTTTTTTTGGCTACAATTTTCACTTTATTAGCATCGGTTTCTTCCTGGTTAAAGGTAGTAATACATTTAATAATATGGTATCCATACTCCGTTTCTACAATTTCACTAATTTCACCTTTTCCCAAATTGAAAGCAGTGGTTTCAAATCCCAGGTTCATTTCACCCTTTCGGAAAGAATACTGACTTTGGCTATCTTCATTATAAGTTGCAATTAAAGAATCAAAGCTGACACCATTTCGAGCTTTCTCTAATACTTCCTGTGCACGTTTATAGGCATCTCTTTTCCCGGCAGCATCATATTCTACCTTTTCGTCATTTTCATTTAAATAATAGGTTTTAATCAAAATATGATCCACAGTGATCGTTCTTGCTTCATCATCACTTACCTCCGGATTAATATCCTTGATGATATAATGATACACCTTATTGGCCAAAGCATACTCCCTGTATAGTCGTCGAATCAAATCCTTATCCACTCCCAAAACACTGATTTCTTCTTGGGAAAGCGTAGCATAAAATTCTTCCGCAGCCTCGTTGATTATCTCTTCCTCTTCCCGATTCAGCTGCACTTGTTCTTGATCTGCTAAAAGATTCATTGCCTTCACCTGGGATAATTGGGCAAGTACCATGTCTCTCATATTTTCCTCTAAGGTAACTCCCTCTAAATTCGTTTCCCAAATTCGTTTCCCGTACACCTTTTCGTAGCGACTTTGTGTGGTAGATAAATATACCAACAGTTCTGGCAGACTACAACTCATATGTTCTACACGGAACACTTCATCCTTAGCGAAACCGGTATGCAGAACAATCTTTGTTGTTTTTCCATTACAGCCTGATAATAATAGCATCATAATACAAAGGCTGATAGTAAAAATACTTCTTATTCTTTTCATTCTAAATTCTTTCTATTCATTTTCTTATCAGATTCACGTTCCCATGCTTCTTTTCCTGAAGTTTAGGAAATGTCCACGATTTTAGCTTTACTAAATCCCGTTTTAGTTTTAGTCACTTGAATCTGTTTCCCTATTTTTTGTTTCAATTCGTCTACATGGGAAATGATACCAACCATGCGGTGGCCTTTGGAACTTAAGGAGGACAACACGGTAAGTGCCTGCGCTAAAGATTCCTCATCCAAAGAACCAAATCCTTCGTCTACAAACATAGTATCCAGACGCACACCACCGGCAGATGCCTGAATCTCATCTGCCATTCCCAAAGCCAGACATAGGCTTGCTTTGAATGCTTCTCCTCCGGACAATGTTTTAACACTACGAACAGAACCATTATAATGGTCAATGACTTCTAAGTCTAGTCCACTTTGACTTTTATTATCTTCCGCATCCTTCTTACGAATTAAGGTATACTGCCCACCGGTCATGATTTCCAATCTAACATTGGCATAATCTAAGATACGCTCAAAATAAGCCATTTGCACAAAGGTTTCCAACATAACTTTGCCCTTCTCCTTTTGTCTCCCATTGGCAGTATCATTTAAAGCTTTCATCCATCCGTATTCTATTTCTTTTTTTGCCAGCAGTTCTTTCTTTTCTAATATTTTCTTCAAAGCCATCCGGTTGTGATGTAAGTAAGATAAAACTCTCTCCCTGTTTTCCTCTAACTTTCGTTTATCTTCTTCCCATTTTTTTTGCTCTTTTATAGCTTCTGATAAATCGCCTTCCTTACATTGTTCCTTTTGTTCTTTTAAATTTAAAATACGTTCTTCTAAAATGGTTTTTTCTTTGATCAGCATCTGCTTTGTTTCTTGAAATTGAACAATCTCTGATTGTAAACTTTCTTTTTTTTCACTACAACGTTTCATGTAGGCTTGAATTTCACACACGTGATTATACTCCAAAGTCTCTACTAACTCTTGAATTTGTAGCTCCATAGCTTTAATAGTAGCTTCCAATCCTGATTTTTCTTGGCCGAACTCTTGCAATTTTTCTTGCAAGTTTTCCAGCTGCTCTTCCTTTTCGGGAAGACTTATTTTGGATTGCTTCAAACGTTTTATCTGATTTTCTATATTTTTTTGGTGTGTGATTAAGTCTTGCAATGAGGCTTCCACAATACGTAATTCTTCACTAAGATCACCCTTTAACGATGCTTGTAGTTGCTGAATCTGTTTCTGCTTTTCTTCTACTTGTCCTTTTACTGAGGCTGCTGCTTCACTTTTCTCATAAAGCATTGCTTCCTTTTGTTCTAATGTTAGTTTTGCCTGTTCCCACTGTTCCTTGGTAGGCATCTCTTTTGCAGGTTTTGCGGGACAGGGATGATTCAGGGAGCCACATACAGGACAAGGCATTTTATCTTCCAGATTCATTGCTAAAATACCGGCTTGTCCATCCATGTATTTCTTCTCTAAATCTTGGTAAAAGCTACGAAATTCATAGGTTTCCTTTTGTAAGTTCAAATACGCAGTTACCGCTATTTCCTGTTTTTCTTTCATACGTTTCAACAGGTCTTCCTCTGCCTTAATTTGTTTTAGATTCTCATAAATACTTTGTGTTTCTTTTATGCTTTGAATACACTGCCCCAATTCCTGTTCTTTTCCAAACAAAATCTCGATATCTTCTTTGTATTTTTTTATTTCATCACTAACATTTTCTATTTTTATATTCGTCTGCTCCAATGCTTCGCAGATAACATAATATGTTTTCTTCTTACCGTCTCTTTCTGCCTGCAATTTTTCTTTTTTCTCATAGAATGGCAACTTTTCCTTCGCCGCAATAATGTTTTTATCATACTCTTGAATTTGTGCTTCCTTCTTGGACATCTCGGCTTCTTTATCCTTCCAAAGCACTAATTTTTCTTCTGTACTTTTTAAAAGCTTTGTTGCTTCCTCCAGCTTTTCTTTAATTTGCCAAGCCTGTTGCAATTGCCGTATTTCATCCAATTGCTTTCGAATCTGTTCCTCGGTATTTTCTATTGCTGACTGCAACTGTTCTTTTTGTCCCATATCCGATTGCTCAATCTTTTCTAAGAGGATCACCACCTCTTCCATTGATAATCTTCCCTCTTTAGCAGCCTCTAACTCAGTAAAAAATTCATGTTCCTCCGAACACTGAACACCCTCCACGTACTGTTCCATGCTTTTTCTTATATCTTCACATTCTCCACTGACTTGATAAAAATCTGCATTTATTTCTTTTTGTAAATAATTGTACTTGCTGGTATTAAAGATTTGTCGGAAAATTCCAATTCTATCAGGCGTGGAGGCTAACAATAATTTCAAAAAATCCCCCTGCGCAATCATAGCGATCTGACTAAATTGCTGACGGTCTACACCTAGAATTTCATTTATTTTTTGAGTGATTTCTTTGGGTTTTGTCAATATCTTTCCATCCGGAAGCCACAAAGTAGCTTTTTCAGACTGTATGGTAGTTCCTTCTCCTCTTTCTTTTTTTCGTTCATAACGAGGTGTTCTTTTCACTTCATATTCTTGGCCTTTGCATAAAAATTTTAACTTTACAAAGGTTTCTTCCTCGCCACCAACATATTTACTGCGGAACATTTCGGATTTACGATATTCTCCACTAGCTTCTCCGTATAGTGCAAAAGTAATAGCATCAAAAATAGTGGTCTTCCCTGCTCCTGTGTCTCCACAAATCAAATAAAGTCCCTGTTCCCCTAATTGCTTAAAATCTAACTCTAATTCTTCCACATAAGGGCCAAAGGCTGCCATGGTTAATATTAATGGTCTCATTTTGCCTCTCCCTTCCAGATTTCTTCTATTTTTTTCATCAAATATTCCTGTTGTATTTCACTCATGGATTGATTATTCATGGTTTCATACAACTTTGAAAATAGCTCTGCCGGGCTTAAGCTTCCTTCATTTTTCACCACCTGAATAGAACGCTTCTGTCTGGTTCTGGTATTGTCATATTCCATTTGCATCAAATTAGGATATACACCGCTTAATCGTCCAAAAGCTTCCGGAATATCCTGTTCGTCTAATAAGGTAATGTGCAAATAGTTTTCAGTATCTATTTCCGGAAAATTCAAAGGATTCATGACCTCTAAAAAAGTACCTCTTATCTTTCTCATATCATGAAATGGTTCTAAAGGAATGGTTTTTATATCCAACTCTTCCTTATCTTTCAATTCTACAATGGTAATAGATTTACAATCTTCACTTTCTGAAAAAGAATACTTTAAAGGAGTGCCACTGTAGCGAATTCGCTCCCCGCACATGCCTTGTGGTCTATGAATATGTCCTAAAGCAACATAATCAAAGTCTTTAAAAGCTGTCACTTCTACGTTATCCAAACCACCTACACTGATTTCTTCCGATTCACTTCTCATAGCACCTGTTACAAATTGATGTGCTACCAAAACATTTCTTTCGTCCATTTCTAAATTCATATGTTTGATCACCACATTCATAGCATCGGTATAATTATGAATCGTTTCCTCCGGATAAAAATGACGCACATGAACCGGTTTTATAAAAGGCAATAAATACACATTAATGCAGCCATAATCATCCTTTAATGTGATTTTTTCCACTTCCCCCTGATATACAGGAGATAAATATACTCCCGCCTTCTTGGTCAGTTGCCCTAAAAATGCTATTCTTTCCGGTGAATCATGATTTCCACTGATGACAAATACCTTAATATCTCTTTCTGCTAGCTTTACCAAAAAGGAATCAAACAAGGCCACTGCCTCTGAAGATGGATAAATTTTGTCATACACATCTCCGGCAATTAAAATTGCATCCACCTTTTCTTCTGTAACTATTGTAACTATTTTTTCTAATATGTATTTTTGTTCTTCCATCATGGAAAACTGATGGATACGTTTTCCTAAATGAAGATCTGATATATGAGCAAATTTCATTATCCCATAGATTCCTTTCCTTCTATACATTAAATATAGCTAATTTTTAGGGCTACTGCAATCACACAGTAGCCCAATTACTATCTATTTTGCACTCTGGCAAAATTTCTGTTTTGCATCCTGTACTTTTTTATCTTCTGCTGCCGGTGTTGGATAAAAACCTGCTGCATGCATATTATCAAAAACACTTTTCTGAATTTCGTGTTCCTGATTTAAAATTTTCATCATCGTCTGTCTCACATCTTCATGAGTACATTCATTTGCTGCTAAATTAAACTGTGCTGTGCATGCTTTCTGTGCTGATAATGCATCACCATAAATTTCTTTTTCTGTATAAATTCCCTGCATACTGATTCCTCCTAAGCTTTTTTTAAGATAGTTTCTGATATAACTCATCAAAGTGACCCTGATGTTTTCTTGCAATATCTTCCAATTGGCTTTTTAATTCCGGTTTCTCTGTATGCTGGGCAAGCATTTTAAATTTTTTAACCAAAAGTTCTTCGCTGGATAATAAATCTTTGATTGTACTTAATTCTTTTTCTGTTAAAACTGACATTTTGATACCTCCTTTTTTCATGTGATACTAAGAAGTATCTGTATTTTTTTTGATTTTATTCTTTCTATCAGCTGTCAATCAATCCCTATTTTCTTTTTTCAAAAAACAAGATATAATACAAAAAATTTAAAACAAACAGAAAGGACATAATTATGTTAACAATCGGATGTCATTTATCTTCCTCCAAAGGATACTTGGCTATGGGAAAAACAGCAATTTCTATCAATGCCAACACATTTCAGTTTTTTACCCGTAATCCCAGAGGCGGAAAAGCCAAAGATATGAATCCTACAGATATTGAAAAATATTTAGAATTTGCAAACAAATATGGCATCAATCAAATCCTTGCCCATGCCCCTTATACGTTAAATGCAGCTTCCGCAGACAGCTCTTTAAGAGAATTTGCAAAAAATACTATGGCGGATGACTTGTTGCGAATGGAATATACCCCCGGAAATTACTATAACTTTCATCCCGGCTCCCATGTAGGACAAGGTGTAGAAGCAGGAATTTCCTTTATTAGCGAAATGTTAAATTCCCTCCTCACCCCGGAACAAAATACCACGGTTCTACTGGAAACCATGGCCGGAAAAGGCAGTGAAATCGGACGTTCTTTTGAAGAGTTAAGAGAAATCATAGATAGAGTATCTGTGACCGAAAAAATTGGTGTTTGCTTGGATACTTGCCATGTATGGGATAGTGGATATGATATTGTAAATCACTTAGATGAAGTCATTCATGAATTTGATTCTGTCATTGGTTTATCAAGATTAAAAGCAATCCATCTAAATGACAGTATGAATCCTTTGGGTGCTCATAAGGATCGCCACGCAAAAATCGGGGAAGGACAGATTAGTTTGGATGCTTTGGTTCGTATCATCAACCATCCGGCACTTAAACATCTTCCGTTTTATCTGGAAACACCAAATGAACCGGATGGTTATGCAAAAGAAATTGAAATTTTGAAAGAAAAATATGGAGCGTAAATACGCTCCATTACTACTTCTCCCTTTGCATTTCTTTCAACGCCTCTACATACCGTATATACGTTATTGCAATATAAAAAATAATGTCTTGTTAATCAAACAAGGCACTATTTTTCACTCTTTAATCTTTCAACATACTGTAATAATTTGTTTTTCTTTTCTTTATCAAAACTGCTATACATCTCTAACATCACAGGCTGATTCGTAACAACAATACATAAATACCCTGAATTATTTATTTCTTTTATCGCAGTTGCCACGCCATCCAATAATTCAAATTCTTTTTCATTGCGAAGAAAACCTACGTATTTATTGATGGTTCCACCCCGGTCTAAAAAAATAGCCTTCTGCTTATTAGAAAGATTCTTTCCTTCCACTATACCATTTTTAAAATCCCCTTTCCACGGCATAAAATCTTTCCGGAGTTCCCACTTTCCCTCGTGCAAGATATGTAATTGACAATTGTTAACTTCCTATATTTTCGAATTCCTCTGTTTGTTTTACTGAATTATCATTGACTTGTTAAACGATATAGGCACTAAGACCTACAAATTTTGCTTTAAATTTGTTCTAGAAAAATAACTGCTTAACTTACAGCCAAACAGTCATTCATAGATATTGAACTGTACTGAAATACTATAAATCTGAAATCTTATCTCTAAATTCTTCAAATGATGTTGCTTTGAAAGCTGCTTTGGACATAAGTTTTAAAATATCTTCATCTGTTTCTGACATAATACGGTTCTTGATATCTTCCGGAACTATTCCTAATTCTTCCAAGAAATCCATAACCGATTTTCTTCTGCCTTCTAATATACCTTCCAATCTAGCATCCCTACGGATATCTTCCCATGACATAAACTCACGCTCCAACTCTCTGTTCTCTTTGATACTCCGAATGGTTCTCTGCAATCCCTTCACATACTCATCATCCGTTTCCGAATTGTTCTGCGGATTGTCCGTTTTTAAAAGGATCAAAAGCGCAGATAAAAATGACATACGACATCGGCAATTCCTTGTACTCGTGACCGCTCTCTAAAAGATCCATATCCATCTGACTATGACTTCCTGAATCGGCATCTGTAATAACATCTCTAAAAACTTTTTGCTGTTATCATCCTGCATCATAACAGCTGCAAACATAAAACCATTCCGGATCGTTAAATCCTGAAATCTACTTCTGCTGTTCATTTACCGTTCCTCCGTTACAGAGGAATTCGTATTCACATGCTAGCACAATAATAAGGATTTTTCAACTAGTGCAGGAATTCTATCTGAACATGCTTCTTGCTAATATCGTAGCTCTTATAAAAAACCGCGTTGATTCCATGATAGATAAAACATCAAATCAAAAAAACAAATACAGGTATCAGGCAAACCGTTCCTTCATCACCAGAAGGTTAAAGAAAACACTTCCGATATCTCTTTTTCTTCCGGATAAAATAAATCTGATTGACAACCTTATCGAACTTGCTGTCAAATGCAGATCACAGATTCAACCCAGAAGATCCAGCGTACGCAGAAAACAAAATAGTGTCCGAAGGACTCACTTCAGAAACAGAAAGGCTGTTTATTAGATTATTCTATTATAAATATTTCTTATGTAGCCTCCACAATAAAAGAGGTCTGGTTAAGTTCGCCCTTTTATACCTACATATATTACAGACAAACTATATTTTTCTTTTTCCTCTGCTAACAGAAGTATTTTTCAGTATTATAACGATAATTGACAGTTTTTCGCATAATAAATAACAATTACATTATACTAAGTTGACGCAAAGTTTACCACGTTGGTGCCTGACACCTATATGTTTTCAACTTTCAAGCTTTGCCTAAGATTTCATAAATACAAATCTATATACTCTTTCACACTTCCTACTGTAATATCCTGTCCATAATCCTCATCGCCAATCAGAACAGTTTTGCACCCTGCGGCAGCACCTGCCTTCACATCACTCTCACTATCACCAATCATAAAAGATTGGGATAGATCAATATTGAAATCTTTGGCAGCCTGTAGCAACATTCCCGGCTTTGGTTTGCGGCATTCACAATCAAATTTTAATTCTGCAATTTCTCCTTCATATCCCTTATGTGGATGATGCGGACAAAAATACAATCCATCAATATATGCACCTTCCAGTCCTAAAAGCGTTTCCATCTTATTGTGAATCATCTCTAATTCTTCAAATGAGACTTCGCCCCTTGCTATCACAGGCTGGTTTGTAACAACAATACATAAATATCCTGAATTATTTATTTCTTTTATCGCACCTGCCACTCCATCCAATAATTCAAATTCTTTTTCATTGCGTAAAAAGCCTACATATTTATTGATGGTTCCATCCCGATCCAAAAAAATAGCTTTCTGCTTATTAGAAAGATTCTTTCCTTCCACTATACCGTTTTTAAAATCCTTTTCCACGGCATAAAATCTTTCCGGAGTTCCCATATCTTTTACATATTCGGGAGAATCGTAGCAAAACATTTTTCCTGTTCCGGAAAGTGGTTTCAGTAACTGTCTGTCCAAATCCACTTTTAAGATTTTTCCTGTTGCATCATCTCTTTTTCCAATTTTATCAGAATCTATTTCAATCAAATCCAAAACCTTCGGATCTACAATATGTACTCCTGCATTTACTCTGTTTTTATAGTATACCGGTCGCTCATCTTCTTTTGCCAACCAACTACTAACACTTCCATTATTATCCGCTATAATAAGACCGGAATCATAAGGATGAGAATTGGGATGTGTAAAAAGCGTAACCAAACCACCTTTTCTTTTATGAAATTCAGCCATTCGATTAAAATCAATATCAAAAACCACATCCGCATTCAAAAGTAAAAATGGTTCTGTTAATTGCTCCCTTAACTTGAATAACGCTCCCGCATTTCCCAAAGGTTCTTCTTCCATATAATAGGAAATCGTGGCACCATATTTACTTCCATCGCCAAAATAATCCATGATAACAGAACCAAGATGAGATACGGTTATGATAATATCTTTAAATCCCTGGTGAACCAATGATTTTATTTCTCTTTCCAATACCGGTACTCCATCTATTTGAAGCATTGGTTTGGGAATATCCGAAGCAAGGGATTGAATTCTGGTTCCTTTGCCACCGGCCATGATGATTGTTTGCATAATCTTACTCCTTGCATCTTAATTTATATATGCCTCAACCACGAGCGTCACGCGTTACGAGACGACACAGGTTCGCGGGCGGCGCCAAATTGACATGCAAGCACGTCAGCTTGGCTTATGCCTTCTGCACAAATAAAAAATCCCAACATAAGACAATTACATATCTTACATCAGGATTTCTTTACATTTAACTATATACCTACTATCATTTATTTTCTTCTTGCTTATCCATTTCTTTAATCAGTGTTAAAATATTTTCCACAGAATCTTCTAAGTCTTCTGCAATGGCTTCCACAGTTTTCCCTTTGGATAATTTAGTTTGAATTAATTGGATTTTTGCTTTTTGTACTCCAACTATCTCTCCAGCTTTTTTACTTGCATCTAATTCATCTTTCATCAATTCAAGTAAAGCTTCGCACATTTTCTTCGCCTCCTTAAACAATTCTTTGTTTGCATGTACTATGGCATTCATCACGGATTTATGATTATTTTCATGTTGATGTCCTTCGTATTCACTTAAAATTTTATTCGCTTCTTCAACCGTTTTCAAGTCATTTGTCAGAAAACGCAACCAAAAGTTTTCTTCTTCCGACAGTTCTGACGTGATTAACAACTGCATTGGAAAATAATCACCATGAATAATATATATGCCTTCTTTTCCTTTTATCCGAAATCCTCTTTCTTGCATCAAATGCTTCATCAATTCTCGAGGCTTGCCCTTACACACAAAAGTTATGGTTATCTCATTTGCCTTAATCTCATCCACATGATTGGTATCCGCCTTATAAAAACAGGCATAACCATACACCTGGTAAAAAGCATCAATACTGATATAATCATCCGGGCTTTTGTATTCTATGATATTGTGCCTTCGAAAAATCCTTCCGATATTTTTCTGTATCGTAGCTTCCGATTCCTTCTTAATAATCAGGACATCGATTTGTTTCGGCTTTGTCCCCAGCAGATGCTCATTTTCAAATATAAGCTTCTCCTTTTCCTCGCTGAACTCAATCTGGATCCCTGCATAAAACGCAGGATGCCATTGTATTGCCGGCTCTTTTGTTTCTTCTCCCATGAGAACCTCCTTATGTAATTCACCGGAGTTTCTCTCTTTCAGAAACTCCTATACTTTTATTTAAGCTTGAATTTCTGAAAGACACAGACTTGTTGTCTGCAAATGTGATATAGATGAAACGTTGTTCTTAGGTTTCACTTGATTTGATATCTGAAAATCTTGCTTGACGTTATCATATCATTAATGTATCGTAAAAACAATTGTTATTTACCAGCATTTAACATATTTATAATTGTGGAACAAATTTCCCTATTATATTTTTAGCAAAATTTTTTCCTCATGTAAGATATGTAATTGTCAAGGTACGTTGTTAATTCATCTAATTCTTGTTTCTTGTAAAACCAAATTACCGAAACTTTCACCAACGAAAATATTCTGATGTTTACATCACTTCAGATTGGCTATTTTTATGGATCCTAATAATTGCAATTTTAAGACACATGATAATATCAGTTTATATTATTTTAATTTTCTTTATACTTTTTTTCGTTTACCTGACACCTAGTTTCTCTTAGTCCGCAGTTAAAAATAAACTTCTACACCGGAACCCTAACTACTCTAAAAACTGCCATTTATATTCTGATAAAACCTCTTCCATCTCACTCCAGATTCTGACTTCCTTACCATCGTCTTCGAACACCTTTCCATAGTTCTTCACTCCATCCAGCTTCATCTGATAATAATTACTACGAAACTTCGGTACATACAACTCCGGTACTTCCTCGTTGCTGCAAAGAAGTTCTAATTCCGGTAACAATACCTGTCCATTCTGTTCCTGTAACAGAAAAAAAACCTTTCCCGGAGTGTATTATATTCTTAACGAAATGTACGCCACGCAGGTTCTTGTTATCAACGAACTTTCTCCGGAAGACTCGCTTTTTTGCGTTGCTTAGCCGGAAATGTAAATGACATGAAATTAATCAACAGCTTGGCAAATCATTATCAGAAAAATAAAGACAATCCAATATACACAAAATATATGAACCAATTCGTCTATTCCCATATGAAAGGAGATCAGCTTATGGTATGTGAAGCTATTTTAAATTACTTCGGCACCAGTTCTGAAGAAATTGAAAAAAAACAAGAAAGCAGGAAAGAGAAATTTATGAACCTCAGATTCAAAGATTAACTTTGGAAAAGGCCGCTTTATCTTCCGAAAACACTGCTTTAACTTCCGAAAACACCTTATTACATTGTGAGAATGATGCTCTAAAGCAATTACTTAAAAAACATGGTATTTCTTATTAAGAACTCATCCCTACCGCTAACCAATGTGGTAGGGATTTTTATATCTGAAATCTTATTTCGTTCTTCTAATCCATGAACGTATGTATTACATAAATCCACTGTTGTTGATTTCTTCTAAATCTCCGTATATCCCTTTTCCAAAATATCCGCAATCTTGATACAAGCCTTACCATCTCCATAAGGATTATTGGCTTTGCCATTATATGCATCCTGATTTTCTAATAACTCTTTAAAATTATAGTAAATAGTCTCTTCATCTGCTACCTGACGAACTACCGGGTTCATGCGAATTGGATATAATGCTTTTACATCCGGACGCTCTCTTAAAACTTAATAATAGTTTTTAGTGACACTTAATATCACCTTTTTATATTTTTTTAATCTTTTTTATACTTTTTTTCGTGTTCCTGACCCCAACATTTTCTAAACAAGATTTTCTACGCCCTTCGCCTTTAATCGTTTCGTAATTCCCCGAATAGATGACTCACTTGAATTATCAAAATTAGACTTCATTGTTAATTACACCTAACACTGTCAGTTTATTTTTTTAATCTTCTTTGCACTTTTTTTCGTGTTCCTGCCCCCTATATTTTTATATTCCTTAATCGTTCTTTACTTTCGTTTAATCTTTAAAAACACTAATATTTCATTTATAATCTCATCTTTGCATAACAAAAGTCCCAAGCAATAACATGTCCCAAATATACTTGCAGAAGCAAGTAAACTCAAAAGCACAGATAATTCAAGGAGTTTTATAAAAAAACATATACCACTTGAGACTATAGTAATAAATAAATATTTACTCATTCCTTTACAAAACGAAAAATTATCGATTGTTCGTTGCACAATAGTATATTGAACAATAAGCACTGAAAATTCGGCAGTCAATGTTCCAATTGCAGCACCAGCAACTCCGTAACAAGGTATAAAAATCAAATTAAGAGTAACATCAACTATAGCGCCAACTATTTCAGACAATAATACAGCTTTTTCTTTTTTTAGTGGAACAAGTATCTGAATCCCTAAAATATTTGTTATTCCAATAAATAACACTGTTGGCATTAATATTTGCATTGGTAAAACTGCTTGTTGATATGACTGTCCCGATATTAATAATATACCTTCTTTTGAAAATAATCCAAAATAAACCATAGTTGGAACAGCTAAAAAACACACAAATTGTAAAGTTTTACTTGATATTTTCCTAAATTCTCCATACTTTCCATGTTCAACATAGTATGATGTCCTTGGTAAAAGTACTGCCCCAAGGGATGTAACTATGCTAACCAATATATTTTTGATTTTTACCGCCGCATTATAATATCCAACATCTGCATCTGTTTTCATAAAACCAAGCATAACAGTATCTAAGTTTGTATATATTGTTGTAGCACAAGCCATTGCAAAAAAAACAAACACTGGTTTTAGGTGTCTTTTAATATTATAATTTGCAACCTTTCTTAAATCTATGAATTTACGTATATTTAAAAAATTCAATATATTGGAAGCTGATGATGCAAAAATTGTTATCACTCCATAAATTATGTAATCATTCTGAGTGTGAACGAGCAGAAATAAAGCTATTAATGAAACAATTTTAAATATAATCGATCTTACTGTTATATAAGTATATTGTTCTAACGCTTTATATAACCATTCAACCCCAATAGAAGAAAGAAAGATTGTACAAGCAACAATGATATATAAAAGCTTATCATTTTGCAACCTTGGAATAGTGTATATTGCAAAGAAAAGACCTATATAAGAAATCACATTTGTAACCATATTTATGAATAGGAGTTCATAAACAACCTGAGTAAGTTCTTCACGATTATCTCTATTCTGAGCACATACTCTTATACCATAAGTGGGGATTCCTAATTGCGCTATCATTGAAAAATATGAAATAAAAGAAATTGCAAAAGAAACTTTACCTATCCCTATAGGTGTAAGTACCCTAGAGGCATATGGAAACGTAATCACTGGAAAGATAAACGAAGACATAGTTAAAATACTATTCATTATCGCATTCATCTTCAGAGATTTCTGTTTTTTAATATTTTTCATTGTACTCGACTTCTTTCTTTTTAAATTCTAAAGCTTTAAAACTTTTAAATATATTCTTCTAAATCAAATTATCTATGTAACACACTTGAATCGAACCTTTCTAATAATAATCCAAACAATATAAAATGAAATCCATAGCTTAAGAAAATTATACGACAACATGTTTTCATAAAATCTGTTAGAAAATAATAACATAGTAAGTGCATTAAACATATAACTATATACAAACAGATTTATGCCCAAAGGGGTCTTGTTTTTACTATAATCAATTAATTTTCCATACGAATAAAAATAGTAAAAACAAATAGGAAACACAAGCAATAGTCCAGCATATCCAAAGTCTTCAATGAACATATAATACATTGTATATACATTTCCCAAATCTATTCCATTAATGATACTAATTGGAATATGTAATCTATAGCTAAATTGTTTTATATGAAATATATTTCCTAAAAAACTATAAAGCCCTTGGAACGTTTCTTGCCCCCAGTATTCCGACTTGTAGATAATACTAGATAAAAAGGAATCCAAATTATAAATCGGACCACCTATATATTTATAAAGATGCATAAGTGGAGCATTAGATGAAAGTGCTCTAGATTTACCAATAAGATTTAACACCGGAAATGATATTATAATCATACATACAACAAATAACACTATTCTGATAAGATTTTTAAAATTTTCCCTCTTATATGAACCCGCAACTTTTCTTTTGATAATAAGTATGTCTACTAATACGGCCATTAAAAATCGAATTAATTCTGATCTTCCTCCCGACAATAAGGTAAATGGAAGATATAATGCGCAATATAATAACAAAAACTTATCAAACCGTTTTTTAGCGAAATAGTTATTTATAATAATTGCAACAAAAATATAAGCAGATGCCCTAATCGGAAATAACATTATGGAATATAATATTGGTGTTCCAGTAGATATATCTGAAAATTTCGACAAGTTATCGTAAATACCAATCGACAGTGCTAAATTTCCTTCACCTCCATATCGCGATGCAACACTAATTATATGTCTTGCCATAACAAACGCAACAATAACCATTAGCAAGAGCAGAAATATTACAAACCACTTATTTACTTTAATACTCTCACATACAAATTTAATTGATGACTTATTACATTTTGAAAAATGTCGAAATATAATATTGGAAATAGTAAATATTACTAGCCCAACAGATATTACATATATAGTCTTGGCACATATTTCAACACGATACAGATTATTACTAATGCAGCAAGTTACAATATATATAAAATTTACTCCTGCAAAAACAAATGCAGGATTAAGAATATCTTTATCTGATATAAGATAATTAATACTCAAAAAAATCATCGTAATTCCTAATAACAAGTATAGGTTCACTATTATGCCTCCACCCATAGAAATTCAATATTAAAGTTTTTCAATATCAACACCAGGTTTATAAATCGAATTCAAACCTAAATTATCAATTTTTGCGTCTTTTGCCGCAATTTTAAACATACGAATTTCCGCATCCGTTCGTTTTTTTAAAACACGTGCAATCATTGAACAATTTTTAATATAATATACTATTATGTAATATAAATAGTTAGGTTTACAAAAGTATTTTTTTGCATAATTCAGTCTATTTCGCGCAGCATAATAATTCTTCCACGAAAACTTAATATTATCAATACCTGTATTATGATGCATTCTACTTTGAGGAACACAAATAATTGTATATCCCTTTATTCTTATGCGTTCTGAATATTCAATATCATCATATTGAAAAAAATATTCAGCAATCGGAGTTCCAATTTCTTGAATTACAGTTTTCTTTATCATAGCACCAACAAAGGATAGTTGATCAATCTCAAAATAATCCTCATTGTATAATTTAGCTGAAACACTCTCTTCTTTGATTGAAAATAAACCTTTTCTTATTACACGCCTATGTCCTTTTGCATATTCTCCACAGTTAATTACTGAGGTTGTAATAGCTCCTATTGAATCTTTATCACTATATGAAGAATAAAACTTATCCAAGTATTCCAAAGCTTTTGGTTCAGCAAATGCATCATCATCTGCCAAAAAAATAAAATCTGCATCAGTAATTAATGCTCTCTTTATTCCTACTGAAAATCCACCTGCACCTCCTAAATTCGAACCAGTATACAAAATTATTTTCTCAAAACTTGCTTTTTCATGAAACCATTCCTCTAAATATTCCTTCGTTCCATCTATACTCCCGTTATCAACAACAATAATATATTTAGGTAAAAAAGTTTGTTTATTATAACAATTCAATGCTTCTTTAAGCAAATCAATTCTATTGTACGTAACTAAAACAACACAAATATTCATTATATGCTCCATATTATCTGACATTATTTTTAATCCAATCCATATATCTCGCCCAATTATCCTCACAATTTGAAATAGAATATTTCACAAACTCTTTCGATAGCAGTTCTATTATATTTTTATACTTCTCTTGATTAATTGAAAGATACTTATTCAATTTGTTAGCAAGTTGTTTTTCATTACCAGGTTCAAACATAAGATCTGGATAAACATCTAATATTTCTGGAATTCCAGCAATCTTACTTGCTATTGGTATAGTACAATTTGAAACTGCTTCAATAATTACTCTACCAAATGCCTCTGGCCATTCAGATGGTAATACTAAAAGCCAAGCTTGAGCAATTATTTCATATAATTCTTTTCTAGGTAGCCAGTCAATAACTTTATATCCTCTGTCAACCAAGAAATTTCTTAATTCTCCTTTCCCTACAAATAAAATATTAGGTTTTTCATTAAGCAATTCATATGCATTTACAAGAGTATATATCCCTTTATCTTCATTAATAGTTCCCGCATAAACGATTGTTCTACTTTTAACAATTTCCTTTTTTTCTATATCTTCCACTGCATTAGGAATTACTGTCCCCCAAGCTATTCTTTTATCCAAAACAGAATTATATTTTAGTATATAATTTGATGGACCTGCAAAGCAGTCTACATTTTTCAAAGCAATCGAATTTCTTCTTTTTAAAATATTATCCAACAATTTATTATTATGATTGGTAACTAAAGCAGGACACCGAAATACATGCGATATAGGAATTCCCAAATCATGAGCAGCTTTCCATATATTATATCTTCCCATATTTGCAACAGGAGAATTTGTTTGTATAACATCATAGTTTCCTTCTCTAAAATACTTCTTATAACGCTCGTAGGTTTTCTTATCATAATAGTAATCAATATATTTCAGATATAATCTTTTATACTTACTAAGCCAATACTCTTTATTCAATAACATTCCTTTATATATCAGAAAAGCATCTCCTTCTCGTCTATCAATTCTTACTCCATTGATGTGTTCAATCTTTGCATTTCCACAACATAAGACATCCACTTCTATTCCTTTTTTAACCAAAGACTCAGCCGCAAATTTTGTGGATATCTCTCCACCACCAAAAACATCTGGATAATAAACAGATGAAATAAATAATACTTTCATTATATTTTTCCCCACAATATTATTTCAATAAATCATTTAGTAGCCTTGCAGACTCTTTCCAACTATATTTTTCTAATACTCTGTTTTTATCTTGATTATTAGGATAATTTAATTCGCTTAACTTATAACTGTATTGTCTTGGATTTATATATGTCGCAGAATTTTCAAACACCTCTCTATGTGCTGGAATATCTGAAATAATAATATTTGCACCAACACTAAGTGCTTCAAGTGGCGGTAATCCAAATCCCTCATACAAAGAAGGGAATATAAAAGCTTTACAGTTTTTCATATATGCTTTTGCTTCTTGATCTGAGATTCGTCCTACATAAATCACATTTGCTATTAAATCAAAATCTATTGAAAAATTAAAATATCTCGGATTAGTTCCACCTGCAATTACAAAAATGTCATCAGGATTAATTAATGCTTCTTGAAGTATCCATTGAAAGTTTTTATGATCCGACAAATTAGCTAACGCAAAATAATAATTGCCTTTTACTATTCTAGTATCCTTCACCTTAAACTCAGTCTCATCAATTCTTTTATAATGTTGCCAAGCACTTCTAACTACCGAAATATCACCATTTCCTACATAATAAAACTTCTTAATTTCATCTTTAGAGAATTGACTAACCGTTATTACTTTTTTTGCAAATCTACAATATACTTTGTTTTGAATATGTCTAAATACTAATTTTGCTCTATTACCACCCAGTTCCCTAATTTCCTTCCTCTTTTTATACCCTACATCATGTATTACAACAATTCCTGGATTCAATAATGGTGCAGTATTGCATAAATTAATCCCTATAGCATTATTGAAATTTAAAAAATGAAAAAAATCAATATTTTCCCATTTCCTTCCCTGATGCTTTCCGTATCTAATAATAGAAATCCTATTTAGACTAATTTGAGTCTCGATTTTAGCATTCATTGGAATTACAACAACTATACCTGAGCACATTTTATCCAATTCTCTCACAATTTCAACAGCATATCTCTGAACTCCAGATAATTTTTGTGTCAGAAATAGACCATTCAAAGCATACTTTATCCTCTGTTTCACTTTATATTCTCCTATTAATTACATTCCGTGTAGCATGTAATAATTATATTAATAGTAATACTATCAATTCTAATCAAAATAACCTATATTTATAAAAATCAACAAGACACATCCTTTAATGATATTTCATCTTCGATATGATACAAATATCAAAGAGCTGAAATAATTAATATTCTCATACTAACATTCTATAATAGCTCTCTCCGCTGCTAAAACAATATTATTCCATGAAAAAAATAATAATCGTTCTTTTCCCTTTCTTTTAAGAGCCTCTCTTTCTTTTATATTCATTGTTATTATTCTAGAAACAGCATTTGAAATATTTTCAACACTATACGGATCTATCAATAAAGCAGCATCTCCAGCTATTTCTGGCATTGATGTTGTATTAGATGTTATTACATTTGTTCCCATTTTAAATGCTTCAAGTATAGGAATCCCAAATCCTTCTTCTGTAGATGTAAATAAAAATAATTCTGCATTAGCATATAGAGTATTTTTTTCCTTTTCAGAGATATATTCTAAAAACACAATTTTATCTAATAATTCTTTATCTTTTGCATACAAAAATGATTCTGACTCTCTCCAATTCTTAAACCCAAATAACACTAGTTTATAATCCATCTTCTGCTCACATAATACTTTTTCAAATGCCTGAATATTTCTCAACGTATTCTTTCTCGGAGCATTTGAACCGAAAGCTAAAATATACTTTCCTAAATTATATTTTTCTCTAAATCCTTCCCATTCTTCATATTTGATACATTCATTATTTTCTTCACATGAACAATATATAACTCTTATTTTCTCTTTCGAATCTTCGAATTCTCTAATCAATTCCTTTTTTGATGTTTTGCTACTCATTAAAATGCGTTCAGCCTTTTTAACCATTATTGGAACTACACTTCGTCTATATATTGTTCCAAAAAAATTATACAAAGATGGTTGCTTTTTTAAATCACTATGCATATAAATCAAATCATGAATAGTAACTATTGTTTTACCTCTCCACAAAACACTTCCAGTATTATAGGGAAACCACATAGAATCAACATTATTTTTTTTAGCCAAATGAGGTAATATTATTTGCTCCCACAAAGCAAAATTTTTGTCAGGTCCCTCGACTATCTCTACACCCATCTCTTTTATTAGCTCTATTTTTTCATTCGTACTTTTACTGGGAATAAAAAGTATAGTTTTTTTAAAGCTATTACTGTTCCAACGACATAATATATTTTCTAACATGACCCCCATACCAGTTCTCTTACCACACATAAAATACCCATCTATTCCCAGTATCATCTTTTCTTTCTTACCATTCCCTTTATTATCTTAATTAAATACACTTCTAATTATGTAATTCCATTAGGTCAAATGTTTTGTACACATGGCTCCAACTATGCTTTTCCCTAACAAACTTTTGTGCTACTTTACCCATTTCTTTACAAAGGTCAGGATTATCAAAAAGCATATCTATAGTCCTTACAAGTTCCTCTTTATCATCAATAACAAAAAGTTCTCGACCATTTTCCACATCTAGTCCTTCAGCACCTATCGAATTAGTAACAACAGTCATTCCCATAGCCATTGCTTCTACTATTTTTGTCTTTATTCCAGAACCATACGACATTGGTGAAAGATATATTTGTGTTGACTTAACAATACTTCTAATATCATCAACATATCCTATAAACTGTACATTATTTGCATAAATCTTTTTTTTCAGTTCTTCATTATATTTTCCTACTATTTTATAATTATATTGATGCTGAACTTTTGGTAAAATATCTCTGCATATCATTTCTATTGAGTCAGCATTTGCTGCTGTTGTACAATTTGCAACTATTGACATAGAATTTGGTTCAATATTACATACGATATCTTTTGAAAAATACTCTACATCCGCTCCCATAGTTAAAGTAACCGCCTTTTTAGTCTTATATCTACAATTATATTCTCTTGTTTCTATGGGAGAAATAAAGGTAACGTAATCAAATAATCCCACACAATTTGCTTCATATTTTTCTATTCTTTTTATTTCTGCACGCAAAATCGCATTTTTAATAGTTCTTATGTTTATAACCCTATTGAAAATAGCTGATTTATTATTTCCATATTGTCCTATCACATTTCCAGTTTTAGATGCCAATATCTGTCTTTTATATCTCTTAGCCAAAGAATCATCTTCCACAAATATTTTTTTCACTGGCTCTTTCTCAAATGCATTAGCATAAGAAACTAAACGAATCATATCAAAGAAAACTACACTAGGTTCAATTTCTCTATAATAATCCATTATGGAATTTTCAATTTTCTTATTGTAATAAAGTGAATTTTGAAAAGGCCATTGAGGTCCCAATATTGAATATTCCAATATTTTTCCTATGGATTGTAATAATGCTGGAGTTTCTACATATCTAACTTCTTTGATAAAATATGGTTTTTCCAACACTTTGTCCACATTTCTATCAATAAAGCAAACCAAATATATTTCATATCCACATTCTTCGTACAAACCCTTACAATTATAATATAGAGTTATATCTTTCCCACCTGCTGTGGGCCAAAACTGTCTTGTTGCTATGAATAATAATTTTTTAGTTCCTTTATCCTTCATTTTCTCATTCCATTTATCTAATTAAAAAAGTTTCCTTTTTAGCAACCCTTTCTCTCCAATAATCGAGTAAATCTTGCATTGTTTTCCCAAAAGAAATATTCGGTTCCCACCCTGTATGCATTTTGAATTTTTTGCAATCAGGAACTTGAAGGTCTGCATCAATTGGTCTTAGTCTTTGCGGATCTACTTCAATTTCTATTTTATCTTTCATTGTAGAATATGAAATCAACGTATTCAGCGTATCTCCAACTTCACATGTATATGAGCCACCAATGTTATAATATTCTCCCGCAATCGGATTTATTGTAACAAGCATATAATATGCGCGAACTGCATCTCGCACATCTGCATATGTTCGAAGTGATTTTAAATTTCCAACCAAAACTTTAGGTTCAATTAGTCCCGCTTCAATCATTGCAATTTGCTTTGCAAATGTTGATTCATGAAATACATCCCCTCGACGAGGTCCCGTGTGCGTAAACATACGTGTCGTCATTACAGTCATTCCATATGCCTCTGCATAATATCGTCCAAGCAAATCTGTTCCAACCTTAGATATTGCATATGGCGACGCCGGATGAAATGGACATTCTTCATGGATACCTGTTTCTGGTTTTTTTTCTGCTGGAATTTTACCAAAAACTTCTGATGAAGCACATACGTGAATTATTGGTTTATAATCTAGGTCATTTTCCATTTCTAAATGAATTGCTTCTAATAATCTACATGTTCCCAAAATATTTGTATTTAAAGTATCTATTGGTGCAGTAAAACTTGTTTGTGGATAACTTTGTGCTGCCAAATGAAAAACATATTTCGGTTTAATTTCTTTTATCACTTTAATGAGTGACATTTCATCATTTAAATCAGCATATTCAAAATATAATCTATCCTCTTTATTGGCTCTATTTAATAAGTGCGACACATTATCTAATGGACTTCTCCATCTGCAAACACCATACACTTCCCAATCCGTATTTTCTAAAAGAAAATCCGCTAAATGAGAGCCTACCATTCCTGTAATTCCTGTAATTAATGCTTTTATTGACATCCTTATAACCTCCATCTATCAGTAAATTTTATTTTAATAATAATTATCAAAAATCTTCTTTAACTTTTCCGTAAAGGTAATATCTTCCAAAATCTTATATTGTGGAAGATATAAGCTAGTCATCTGAGTAATACATGGACGATTTGTATAAAATTCATACATAGGCTCTGAAATAGAATATTTAAGTTTATTTCCCAATAATCGATTCAACTCATCTGCAATTCGCACTCGACTAACTAATTCTTTACCTGCCACATTAAGAACAAAAGGGGGGTAATTATCCCAATTTCTAATCATCCACATGACAACATCTAGCACATCATCAATTCCAATACAATTTCTATAAAAAGGATGATAAATATCTGCGCTTTCATTCTTTCTGATACATTCTAAACAATAAGATACAAACTTATCTTTTGTTGATACTACATAAGATAATCTAATAGCTTTAAAAAAGTCATCTCCTTTAAATTCATCTTCAACAGCCTTTTTCATGCAACCATATGCTGTCTTTGCTTCTGTTTTTGAATTTTCTGTATAAATTGTTCCTGGAATATCTCCAAATACAGCATCACTAGAAAAAAATAACACTTTGCACCTTTTCTTTATTGCTTCTCTAATAAAATATATTGTTCCAATTACATTAATTGACCAACACAACTCAAAATCTTTAGCGCACTGATCCGGTCCAGATATTGCTGCTGTAAAAATAACATAATCGACATTATTTAATATTGAATAATTAAACTTCTCAGCTTCTAATAAATTCAAATATTCATCTGCCGTCTCTGTTTGATCAATTTTTATTACATCTGATATATATGTCATATCATTAAATCTTTTTAATAAGAAACCTGCGATATATCCTGAACTTCCTACTAATGCAACTTTCATCTATTTTCTCCAAAAAACCTTTCTTCTAACATCAAACACAAAGAATGATAAACTGGCAAATGCAACTCTTGTATCCGATAAGTTTCCTCTTCTGGCGCTTTAATTACCACATCTGCAACTTTTACAAGTTCCCCACCAGAATTCCCTGTTAATCCAATTACCTTCATATCTAAAGCTCTGGCCACTATAGCTGCATTAAGCACATTTTTACTATTCCCAGAAGTAGATATTCCTAAAAATACATCTCCCGCTCTACCAAACCCATAAAGCTGCTGTGCAAAAACTCCAAGACCATCCACATCATTAAGATAAGCTGTAGACAACGCTTCATGAGCTACCAGCGGAATTGCCATTAATCCTCTTTCCAAATTTTTAGCAAGAAACTCTCCTCTTTCCGAATCAACATCCTGTAAACGATTTACAAATTCAGACGGTACAGGCCTTGGCAATTTAAATCTTTTCATTAACTCTCCGGCAATATGTTCTGCATCTGCCGCAGACCCCCCATTACCGGCTATTAATAATTTTCCATCCGACTCATAGCATTCTTCCAAAACCAGATATGCCTCTATGATCTGTTGTCTGCATTTTTCTAACTTCGGATATCTTGATGTCAATAAATCAATATGTTTCAATAATCTACTATCAATTATTTTCATATTCCATATTTCATCCTATATTTTCTTTGATTCATAATATTCTGGTACATAGTGAACTACTGTCGTCCCACTATTCTCAAATTCAAAAGGAATATATAACAAGTCTTTCATAGCCTCCTGAACTGCTTTCTGATATTTCGGTTGTACATAAAACAAAAGAAATCCTCCGCCACCGGCTCCCAAAAGTTTTCCTCCCAAAGCACCTGCTTCCATTCCTTTTTCATACAGCGTATCAATACTTTCTGTACTCACAGCACTGCTTGTTTGCCTTTTTAATCGCCAGGTTTTATCTAACAACCTTCCAAAATCATCTAAATCTCTTTTTTCATCTGTCAAAATATTCTCTGCTTCATCTACCATATTCTGCATTTCCTGAAGCAAGGAAAATTTATTCTGGCTGTCGCCTTTTGTTATTTCTTTATGTACATCACTGGAAAAGCGAACAAACCCGGTAAAATACATTAATAAATTATGATTCAGCCTCTTTTTACGTTCCGGCGAGATTATAATAGGCAATACCTCATAGCCATCTTTTCCAAAATTAATGCGATTAAATCCACCATAAGCAGCAGCAATTTGATCTTGTAACCCACCTGCTTCTTTGCATAGTACCCTTTCCAAATAAATAGCTTCATCTGCTAATTTTTTTCGGTCAGCATATTTTCCCTTTAGTGCATAAAAAGCATTTAACATTCCCACTGCAAAAGATGAGCTTGTTCCCAATCCTGATTTTGCCGGTAAGTCTGATTCATACGTTAATCTTAGCTCATGCATATCTAACATACGCATTGCTTCACGGATTGCCGGATGTTGAATCTCATCATATTCATTGACATATTCCATCTTTGAATATGTCAGGTGTGTTTTATATTCAAAAAAACGGGGTAAATGTCTAACCGTAACATAACAATACTTATCAAATGTTGTTGATATTACAGAGCCTCCATATTCAACAAAATAATCTTCTATATCTGTACCACCACCAAAAAAAGACATTCGAAAAGGTGTCTTAGTGATAATCATACTTTCCTCCTTCGTACAATCGATGCATATACATTCCTATTCTTAGGATAAATTTCTATTTCACAAGCTACACATTTAGCATTCAAAGCAAGAAAGAATACGCATAAACGCGTATTCTGCGCCACCGAAGCGTCGCAAAACGACATTTACCACTGCTTCGGCGTGTGCATCCTCACGGAGTGTTTTTATCATATAGGCAGAACTTTCCTATATGATAAAAAATCCCAACATAAGACAATCACATATCTTACATTGGGATTTATATCCTTTATTCTATCTTCAATTTACTTTTAGAAATATTGCTTCATCTTTTCCTCAGCATCTGTTTCCGAAAGTTCGTACTCTTTCATTACTTTTTTCTTTACATTTTCTCTTGTTCCACCGAAATCTTTCAGCGACCGTATCAACTTCTCTATGGCGCCCGCGGTCATATCTTCCGTCACTTCTTTCGTTACTTCTTCCGTTATTCGTTCGGTTACCTCTTCCGTTACTTGTTTTGCAATTTCTTCCCTTAATCTTTCCTCTGTTTCTTCCTGCCAGATTTCTCTCTCTAATTTAAAGTATGGTTCCAACATCTGCTGCACCTCCGTACGGGTTTCTTCATCGTTTGCAAATAGATAATAACAGCCTCTTTGAAAACAATCTAAGATATCCTTACCGCTACGCCCCGTCAACTTTTGATTTTTTATTGCTTCTGACATTATTATCATACTTTGCCCTAAAAATTGTGTCAACGATACTTCTACGTCTTTTCGTACTTTTTTATCTTTTTTTGAATAATATCTGATACAAGTTAAAGGAATTAAAATATTATTTTTTCTCAATGTAAGATATGTAATTGTCAAGGTACATTTATAAAACTTAGTTTCCCCCTCCGATTTTTCTTCGGAGGGGGCTTTTTGAAACCAACTTTTTTTGTCACATGTTACAAAAAATTTTTTAACTCTAAATCTTAGAATTCGCCAGTTTTAGGAGCTTTCACACCAGCTGCGGATGCCTGTGCTGCGTCTACTACCATAACTGCTACTGGAGAGAAGCTTGTGAATGTACCTACAACAGTCATATCTGCTGCTAAGAAACCTTCACCAACTTTTTCCCACTGACCATCAGCTTTTCTATGAAGAATAACTGCATAGTCACCAACTTTTGCATTGTTAACTTTAATCGGTACAGAAACGGATGCCTGACCTGCAGGAATTTCAATCTTAAGATCAAAAGCTGCTGCTAACTTTGCTGCTGTACTAACGCCAAGGTTTGTTAAATGAGTAGGATTAGTTACTACATTAATAACTTCTTTATGAACATCTGTCGCAAGAACCTTAACATCAGCACCAGCTACTGCTACAGTTGCGTTAGATTTTGCTGTTTTAGCTTCAGCCTGTGGGCTTGGAGCCGCAAATACAGGTAAAACCATAGCAACTGTTAAAGCCATAACCAATAAAGCACTACATAACTTTTTCATGGCAATCTCCTCCTTTCATAGATTGTTGGTTTCTATATATCAAGCAGGTTGCCCTGCCTAATACCATAATCATTACTTTACAAAATTTTCAAAACCTACTGAGATACTGTAACCTCTTCTCTTTGTTCCACTTTGTCGTAAAACACATCAATGACAATGTTTTTTAATGCAGCATCATCTGCATAAAACTCTTCATGCTTCTCGCCCAATTTTGATTCTCCCGGAATACTGATGATGTTATCCGTATTAAATTCATAACCAAGCAACGTATCTGCAAGATATGTAATTTCCTTTACTGTAAGGCTGGTAACCATGTGTTTTTTGATATTTCCCAATAAGGTCACCGGAAATGTTACATCTTGCTTCATTTTATTTTTCAATTGACTAACATAGGCTGTCAGATACTGTTTCTGACGTTCCACTCTTCCAATATTACTGCCCAAATACCCTGTATCTCGTCTGGCAATATATAAGAGTGCCTCTTCTCCGGTTAAGTGTACCGTGGTTCCTTGGGTCCATTCTTTTTTGAACTTAGTCATATCCTCCAGCACAGTAACCTCTACACCACCTACAGCATCATTTATGGTTGCAATGGATTGCATATCCAGAGCTCCATATCCATGAATCGGAATACCATAGAACAGTTCAGAAATAGTCTGTTCCATCAGCTGACAACTCTTTTCCCTACCATCACCATAAGCATACTGTAAGGTAATTTGTGCTGTTTCCTTATTCAGATACATCCCTGCGGTATCGTAGATTTCGATGTCCGTCATGGTATCTCTGTTCACTGCAATAACCTTAATTTCTTCTGTTCTTGGGTTTACCACAATCAGAAGCAAGGCATCTGCCTGTCCTGCTTTTCCGGGAGTTTTTTCTTTTTCAATTCCATTTCTGGAATCTACCCCTATACACAGGAAGGTCATAATATCATCATTGTATTCGTAGATTTCACCCTCTACCAAAATCTGGCCTTCTTCTAATTCCAAAGGCTCATCTGTTATCTCATTTTTCTCACTTAAATTGGTGGAAAGTTCCTGATTGGCTATCGCTCCCGCATGCTGTTTCAGACTGTTTTTTCCTACACTCTTGAGCACTGCAAAAATACTAAAAATCAGAACCACTACACAGCAAAGAATAAGCCCTGCAATGATCAGTTTTTCTGTGATACCACTGATACGAACTTTCTTTCCCTGTGGATATCTTTTCTTTGTCATAGTTCTTCCTTAAGCTAACTTTTTTCCACTTTTGCTTCTGCCATGTTTTTTTTCACTACTGTGGCGAAATCTCTCCTTGTTCCAACACTGCCTGTACCAACAGACGTTTCTCCGGTTGATTTGCCATACAGGTTACTAAAGTAATAATCTTATCCTTGGCGGTTACTGCTACATCTTCCCGAACCAGAGCATTCATGGAACGCATATTTTGAATATCTTTCACATAATTGGCATATACCTGTTCATCTGCAAAATTAAAACTGTATAATAAATGTCTGTCGTCATAGATATAAGCCGCAAAAATGGTATAAATATATTCTTTTTCCGGTGTATAGATCAACACCTTGGTATGCTCATTAAAAAATGCAGCATCCTCAAATTTATGTAATCCGGAAAACATAGTTCCGTTTTTCATGTTGTGTCCGTATATAACGGTATTGTTATCTGTAAAATCCTTAGAATTTAAATTTTCCGTATAAATACATCCCGGATAACCATAAGAACCATCGATGTTATAATTCAAATAATAAGTATTGTCTGTAGCATGCTGTAGTATAGGATAGTCAATGATAGTTCCCGGCACGGTGATCCAGGCATAAACATCCGGATTGATTTTCCACATACCTGCAAAATCCACAGGACAGCCTTCGTAAACTGTCACCCCGTTTTCTGCCGCTAACGCTTCTTCTGCTGCCTCTTCCTCTACAGTTTCACTGTCTGTAGGTTCCTCGGCTGCTGCCTCCTCTTCGTTTGTATTATCTTTTTTATGCTCATCATAAAGTGCTTCCATCTCTTCCTGAGTCATAACCGGGATAGGCTCTACAAAAGTAGCTTCTAACTCAGCCTGTTCTTTGGCTGCCTTGATGGCCATAACACCACCTACCACACCTGCTACCAAAATGGTACTAATGGTGTACACCAAAACTTTTCTTAAAACTTTATTTTTCATTTCGTATTTATTCCTCTACAATTAACTTCAGTGGATAAGCACTAGACTCTTGTCCATCTCCGTCTGTCACTCTAAGGCTAACGTAATATATTCCGACTGTTTCCGTGTGGAATTCTCCTTGAACTTCCAAGGATTCTAACAGAGATTCTTTGGTATCCTTATCATCTGATGCCTCTGCAACAACACTTCTCCACTCCGGAGTTTCCCCTACCTTCACTACCAATTCTCTACTTGAAAAACTCATGGTGGGTCTCCCTGTATCTTGAATAGAACCTACGGTCTGCATTCCTTCCGTTTCGTCGTTGGTTTCTTCCCCGTTTTCTTCTTGCCCCTCTGACATCTCTGTTTCTTCTTCCATTACTTCCGTTTCTAACGTTTCCTTGGTTTTTGCCTGAGCACTGGCCTGAATTCCTGCTTCTCCTGCGGAAGGGAACTGTATCCGTGTTAATACCGGCATTTCCAAAGTTCTTACCACTTTTCCAACATTGCCGGATTGGTCACTGGCACCATAAGTAATGGTGGCTGTTCCTTGCTCTCTATCTGTAACTACTTTTTCAATCACAATCCTGTTTGTTACATCACCGTCTTTTTCATCAAAAGCAGTAACTCCCTGATACAGTAAAGCTTCGGGCAGATCCTCTTCATAGACATAATTCACAGGCTCTACTTTAATAACCGGAGAAATTCTGTCTTTTCCCCAAAAGAACACCAAACACAGAATCAAAAGAATCACATTGAACAATCCTAATAAAATTCCTAAGCTTTTTTCTTTCATAGACTCCTCTTATTTTTCGTAGTCATTTCCATAATATTTTCCATAGTACTTACCGTAATACTTACCGTAATAACTTTTCTGACTGATATTTACCTTGTTCAAAACACAACCCAGAATACGGCACTCTGCCACTTCCAGCTGCTCCTTAACTTTCTGAGCAAATTTATAGCTGATTTCATTGCTGGCAATCACAATCACACTGCCATCACACTGTTTTGATACAATGGCGCTGTCAATAACACTTCCCAATGGCGGTGTATCTATGATTACGTAATCAAAGACACTTCGTAAGCTCTTGATCATACTGTCAAAATACTTTCCTCCCAAAAGTTCACTGGGGTTTGGTGGTACCGGTCCGGAAAAGGCCACATAAAGATTTTTAATATTGGTATTACAATAAACTTCATTAAATGTTTTCTGTCCACTTAAATAATGTGTTAATCCATATTTCACGGCTCCGGTTTTATATCTTCCTACCAACACGGATTTTCGAAGATCCGCATCAATCAAAATAACTTTTTTGCCACTCTCTGCAATCGCCTTAGCCAAATTCATGGATATACTGGATTTTCCCTCATTTGGAGTACAACTGGTAACTGCAATAACCTTAATATCATCTCCTGCAAATTCCAGATTAGCACGAAGAGTTTTATAAGCTTCTTTCGTACGAAAGTCCATTTCATGATCTTCTTTTAATACAACTGACTGCTGTTTTTCTATTTTATTTTCCATCTCTTTATCTTCTCTTCTTTTCTAATGTCATTACTCTCTTCTCATTTGGGAACAACTGACTTTGCTTTTTCTATGTTTCTAAACTTATCCTAAGTTTAGATTATTTTTTCTTGACGGACTTTTTCTTTCCATTTTTTCCAGACGCAACCTGACTATCCAAAGGAATTAATGCCAAAGTGCTAAGCCCCAAATATTTTTCCACGTCATCACTGGTTTTAATGGTGTCGTCCATAAAGAAAATTAACAATACTATCGCCATCACAATAAAAGCTCCAATACATCCTCCAATGACAGTCCACTTTAAAATACTTGGTGTCGCTTTCTCCATCGGAAGATTTGCAGTTTCTACTACATTTACGGCTTCAATATCCATCACATTTTTTATATGTACAGCTGCTGCTTCTCTCACACTATTGGCAATATTCATAGCCATCACCGGATCTGTATCGGTTACCGTAATGGACAAAATACGGGTATCCGTAGGTGTTGTAACTTCCACTTTTTCCAACATTGCTTCATAATCCATGTCTTCATGTATGGAAGTCAGGTTTAAATCCTCTATTACTTTCTCCAATACTAAACGGCTGGTAATCAACTCTGCATAGTCTTTTGTTAATTGCGTTCCCAACTGTACGTCTGAATACGTTACGGTATTTTCCTGTTGTTTATTCAAAATATAAATCTTACTGGTAGACTCAAAGGTAGGTGCTATCAAAAATGCGCTTAGGGCAAAACCTACAATAGCTGTAAACATCCCTACCAACAAAATCAGCCATGCTTTACTAATCAGAAGAATTAATACCTCTCGTAAATCTATCTCTATTTCATCCACTTGGTTCTGTCTCGTATCCACTTCTACTTCCTTCACTTTCTCTTATCTTCTTTTACAGATTTCCATTTTCTAACACAGTTCTAGGATTATGAAATAAAATCTTTTCTGCTTTCTTTTCCCCTAACTTCTTATATAAATAGGAAGCTGTATCTTTTATTTTTGGACTTCTTTTCCCACTGCTATGGGCATCCGTTCCTATAAAATCCAACAAGTCATTTTTCATAATATATTTGGCCCGTTTAGCCATTTCATCAAACATACCTCCTAAAAAAGAGGATGCATTGACCTGAATGAGACCCCCATGATCTTTCACTCTCTGTAAACGTTCTTTTTTTTCAAACAGACATTCATATCGTTCTGTATGTGCCAAAATAGGAATATATCCATAGCTATCCAACTTTAAAATACCGTCTCTTAAATAGGAATATTCCGTCATAGGATCGAATTCTACCAATACATATTTACTCTCTGCCAATGTACAAATCTGTTTTTCATCCAAAATATCTTCGATTCCGTTTCGATAATAAATCTCATTTCCGGGATATAATTTGATTCCAATTTTCCACTCTTCCATCTGTTTTTCCACATCCAAAATTGTCTGTCGAATCTTTTCCACAGAAGCACTTTTCCTAGTGGCAAAATAATGCGGCGTAACAATAATTTCACGAATACCTTCCTCATATGCCATTTGAAGCATCTCTCTGGTTTTCTCCAAATTCTTAGCACCATCATCTACTCCCGGAAGAATATGGCAATGCATGTCTATAAATCCATTCATCTAAAAAGTCTCTTTCTAATTCATAACAGTCTCATGGCATTTTAGTAAATATCTTTACTACGACATTTTAGTAAATATCTTTACTAAAGTCAATCCATATTTCTACTTAATCTTTTCTTAATCTACAAAATTAGTATTACAAACGTAAAAAAACACAAAACCTAATGAACTAAGGGGTGTTCTTTTAAAAATAAAATGAATTTTTTTCATATAAAATGAATAGAAATGAATCAGAATAGTAAAAATATGTACTAAACAACATAGTAAAAAAATGTACTATGTTAGACTATTTTAACAAGGGAGATGATATATAAATGAACAGTATTCCATCGAATAAGAATTTAAAAAATTCTATTTTTCTTTCTATATGCAATATAAATTCCACTCCATTACTCCATCCTATCCAGATACAGTTACAGATATACCAAAGAAATGACTTTTCATTTTTTTTATATTACTTCTATTTTAAAAACATGTATTCAAAACGCAAAGAGGTACCTATGAATTATGTTACACGAATCAGAAATCTGCGTGAAGACTCCGATAAAACACAACAAGAAATCGCAGATATTTTAGGGACTTCCCAAACTATGTATGCCAGATACGAGCGGGGTGCCAACGAAATGCCCATTCGACACTTAATCAGTCTTGCAAAATATTACAATGTAAGTCTTGATTATTTATGTGGTCTTACCACAAAAAAACATCCTTACCCCTCTATATAGAAATAGCACAAAAACGACCGGCATCACTCACCGGTCGTTTTTCATCTCTTTCTCTATTCAAACTTCAATGTTACACTTCCACTACCCAACCTTCAGGTCCTTCGATTTTACCAAGCTGAATTCCTGTAATAGTGTCATATAGTCTCTGGCTTAATTCCCCAATTCCGCCGTCACCGATTTCTACATCTGTATCACCTTCACGGAGATGTCCTACCGGAGAAATTACTGCTGCTGTACCTGTACCCCATACTTCTTCCAAAGTACCATCCAGGGCTGCATCAAATAATTCTTTTGCAGAAATCTTTCTTTCTTCTACTTCATATCCCCACTGTTTGCAAAGCTCGATACAACTTCTTCTTGTAACACCAGGTAAAATACTTCCATTTAACATAGGTGTTACAACTTTACCATTAATTTTGAAGAAAATATTCATGGCTCCTACTTCTTCGATGTATTTTCTTTCCACACCATCTAACCAAAGTACTTGGGAATATCCTGCATCGTGTGCCTTTACCTGCGCTTTTAAGCTGGCCACATAGTTAGCACCTGCTTTCGCTTCTCCAAGACCACCACGAACCGCTCTTACATATTCATCTTCAATCCAGATTTTTACCGGATTTAATCCTTCAGGATAGTAAGCACCTACCGGTGAAAGAATAATGATAAACTGGTATGTGTGAGATGGTCTTACTCCAAGGAAAGGATCCGTTGCAATAATAAATGGTCTGATATAAAGAGAAGTTCCCTGTTTTGTTGGAATCCACGCTTCATCCATCTTTACAATCGCTTTCAATGCCTGAAGAAAATCCTCTGCCGGAATCTTAGGAATACAAATTCTTTCATTAGTATTATTAGCTCTTTCAATATTTTTATCAGGACGGAACAACAAAGTTCTTCCATCATCCGCTTTATACGCTTTTAAACCTTCAAACATTTCCTGTCCATAATGGAACACCATCGCTGATGGATACAATGAAATAGGTGCATAAGGTACAATTCTTGGATCATACCAGCCCTTATCATCACTATAATCCATGATAAACATGTGATCCGTAAAAATTGTTCCAAAGGTCAATGGATTTTCCGGCCCCGGAATCTGTTTTGGACTTGTTGTTTTTTCATATCTGATGTCTAACATAATTTCATCCTACCTTTTCTATAAAATGGTTCCCTTTTATCTACTCTATGGAAACCTTAAATACCATTTATTTTGTACAAAAATGACTCTTTTACATTATTCTCCTAATTAATAAAAAAGTCAACTAGTTGACTAATTTTTCCCTTATTGGAAATCTTTACAATTATATCAGACTATGATATTCTATGTTTGTTGCCAAGGCAACGTATTATTTTTGTGGAGGACTTTTGCGATGAACAAAGGTACAGTAAAATGGTTTAACAACCAGAAAGGCTACGGCTTTATCTCCGACGAAGCAGGAAACGATGTATTCGTTCACTACTCAGGTCTTGTTATGGAAGGATTCAAATCCTTAGAAGAAGGCGCTGCAGTAGAATTCGAAGTAGTTAACGGAGAAAAAGGACCTCAGGCGGTTAACGTAGTTAAATTATAAGTAGCCTAAAAAGGGGAGGCTCTTGTAATTACCTAATTTAATCATTATCCGATATGACGTTTCTATATAAATAGAAGTAAGAAGTATCTCTTTGTTTTGTATGACACGCAATTAGTTTAATGAATTAAGCCTAAAAGGACTGTTACATTAGAATTTTATATTCTATGTAGCAGTCCTTTTTTGCCTTAATATCTTATTTATATTCTTACTATCTTTTCAAACTCCAGTTTGCCTCCAAATAAATCCAAGGCACTTCCTATGGTAAAATCAATGTTTCCTTTTCCTAATTTTCTCAATTCTTCTAAGTCTTCATAAGTATGAATTCCTCCTGCATAAGTAATGGCAAGTTTCCCCCATTCTCCCAGTAAGGAAGCGACTTCTACTTCAATTCCTGCAGCTTTTCCTTCCACATCCACTGCATGGACCAAAAACTCATCACAATACGTTGCAAAATAATTTAATGTTTTTTCATTCAAAATTACATCCGTATATTTTTGCCATCGATCAGTTACAATATAGTATTGTCCATCTTTTTTTCGACAACTTAAATCCAAAACTAAATTTTCTTTTCCTACTGCTTTTACTAATTTTTCTAAATTTTCATAAGAAACTCTGCCGTCCTTAAATACATAGGAGGTAACAATAACTTTGTCAGCTCCCTTTTCTAAATATTCATAAGCATTTTCATCGTTAATACCACCGCCAATTTGCATCCCCCTAGGATATGCCTGCAAAGCAGATATGGCTTGTGCTTTCGTAACTTCATAATATGGACTGTCTTTTCCATTTAATAAAATAATATGTCCACCATGAAGTCCATAACGTTCATATAATTTTGCAAAAAAAGAGGCATCCTGTGCTGCTACAAAGTTTTCTTTTGCCTGATCGCCCTGATCCTGCAACGTTCCCCCTACAATCTGCTTTACCTGTCCGTTATGAATATCTATACATGGTCGAAATTTCATAATGCATCTCCAATTCTGTTTCTCTCATTTTAAATACTTTTTTGTAAAAAATTTAATTTACAAGATATTTAATTTTTGTATAAAACTGTATTTTCTTTCCATACTAATGTTAGAACATATAACGATATTGTTTCTTTACATTAGGAACAAAAAATATCCTCTGGAACAGTATCATTATAAATTCTATTTATTACAATTTCAATGCAAAGAATTCTTGCGGAACGGAGGAAAAAATGAAAAATTTAGCAAATGTACTTGCAGTACTTCTCCTGGTAGTTGCTCTTGGACTTGTTGTAGGTTGTGGTTGTGGTTCCACAACAAACCAAACAGCCGAGGAGGATATGGTGGGTAACACCACCACTCCTGGTAATACAGAAAGTACAGTACAGGAAGACATGACTACCCCTAATAATACTACAGAAGAAATCAATCCTATCGATGGTACTCCCGTAAATGACGGTACCGGTGTCTTAGATGGAAATGGTATTATGGATGATAATAACACTATAGATCATACCGGCACAAATGATGCTAATGGCACCGTTGGCGGTGCTGTGGAAGGTGCTGTTGATGGTGTGGGAAATGCTGTTGGTGATGTTATGAACGGTGTCGGAAATGCTGTAGAAGATGTTGGGAATGGTGTAAAAGACGCTACCAATTCCAGATAATAATGATATTTTTACAGTAGAATAAATCCAAAATCTGACAAAAAATTTATGGCTGTTACAACTACCGGATACCAAGCCGATATCCTATTTGCAACAGCCATTATTTTTTCTTATTCTACTTTATACCGCATCAATAACATGACTCATGTTATAATATCCGGCAGGTTTTCCTGCTAAAAACTTTGCTGCCTGCACAGCCCCTTTTCCAAATACCGCCTTAGAATATGCTGTATGAGAAAAAGTGATTACTTCATCAACACCTGCAAAAATCACGTCATGGTCACCGACAATAGTTCCTCCACGAACTGCAGAAATACCAATTTCTTTCTTGCTTCGTTTTTCTCTTTTCTGACTTCTATCATAAATATATTCATATTCATTTCCAAATTCTTCATTAATAGAATCTGCCAAAGCAAGGGCTGTTCCACTAGGTGCATCTACTTTTAAATTATGATGCTTTTCTACGATTTCAATATCAAAGCCGGCTGGTGCAAGTACTGCTGCCGCATCCTTCAATAACTTTAACAAAGTATTAATTCCAAGAGACATATTCGCAGATTTTAACACAGCTACCTCTTTTGCAGCCTCTTCAACCTTTTTCAACTGCTCTTCACTAAGCCCTGTGGTACAAAGAACGAGAGGCACTTTTTTTTCTACACAATACTCTAACAAACCATCCACTGCTGCTGCTGCCGCAAAATCAATGATGACATCTGCTTCCACGTCACATTCCTGAATACTTGTAAATACAGGAAAAGGATTTTCAATTCCTGTAAAAGGATCTACACCTGCTACTAATTCTATTCCATCATCCTCACGAATCAAACCGGCAATTACTTGTCCCATTTTTCCGTTACAACCATGCATAATTGCTTTTACCATAATTATCATTCTCCTTTTTTGTATCAATTGCACTTTATGCAATTTTAACGCGCGAGCAATGTTGCAAAGGAACTATTTTCTTTTTCACAAACTGCGCATTAAAAAATAGGCTTGAAAATCCGAAAAATTCTCAAGCCTGTTATACCTCACTTTATAAAAGTCCAAAGTCTTTCATTGCTTTTGCAAGCTTTTGGGCATTTGCATCTTCCATCTCGGTTAATGGACGACGAAGTGGACCAGCGTTTAATCCCATTAAATTTAATGCTTTTTTCACCGGAATTGGATTAACTTCACAGAACAATGCATCAATCAATTCGATAGCATCTAACTGAATCTTACGGCTGCCCTCTACATCACCTTCAAAATATTTCGCACAAATATCATGAGTCTGTTTTGGTGCAATGTTGGACAATACTGAAATTACTCCTTTTCCTCCTAATGAAAGAATTGGAACAATCTGATCATCGTTACCGGAGTATAAATCTACTTTTCCATCTGCCAATGCCATCATCTTAGCTACCTGAGAAATGTTTCCTGTAGCATCTTTTACACCAACAATGTTTTCCACTTCAGTACAAAGACGAACCACAGTTTCCGGTAAAATATTTACTCCACCGGTTCTTCCCGGAATGTTATATAAGATTACAGGAATTTTAACAGAATCTGCCACAATTTTAAAATGTTCGTAAAGCCCCTTCTGAGTAGCTTTATTATAATATGGTGTTACCACCAACAAACCATCTGCTCCCGCTTTTTCTGCTTCCTGTGATAAATACACCGCTGTCTCAGTACAATTAGACCCTGTTCCTGCTACAACCGGTAATCTTCCATTTACTACTTTTACACAGTAACGAATAACATCTAGGTGTTCCTCGTGACTTAAAGTAGAAGCTTCGCCTGTAGTTCCACAAACGATAATCGCATCTGTCTCTCCTGCAATCTGTAATTCTATCTGTTTAGCGAACTCTTCATAGTTCACTTCTCCATTTTCTTTAAAAGGTGTAACAATTGCTACGCCTGCACCTGTAAAAACTGCCATGGTATTATCCTCCTTAACATGTATGTAGCTATTATAAGCTTCGCTTTCCATTCATGTCAACTTTTATAGTTTTTTTCTTTTTCAGGCTTTACTTATTTTTACAAATACAGCCTATTTATGCAATTCTCTTTACCTATGATAGAATATGCATCTAAGCTTTCTTATGTTCCTATGTTTAGGATATATACATTTGCGCTTCTTCATCCAACAATTCTAGTTTATTTACAGAAACTTCATAGGCTACTCTTCTTTCATTTTCTTCTTCACTAATTTTTTTCATATATTCTCTGCTTTGGATTCTTCCCCAAATAGCACACCTCGTTCCAACCTCAAAGCTATTGGCAAATCTGGCATTTCGTCCCCAACAAATACATGGTATGTAATCACTTTTTCCATAAGGACGATTTACGGCAATTAAAAGATCTGCAATTTCTCTGCCCAATGGTGTTTTTCTATAAATAGGTTCTTTACAAATAAATCCATCTAAATAGATTTGATTGCTTTTCGCACTTTCTTCAATTTCATCTACGAATTCCACTTCTCTGGCAAATACCGAAAGAATCAATCGATTTTTCTTTTCTTCATGGCGATTATAGGATCTGAATTGTCCTGTAACCATTACCTTTTCTCCTCTGTAATCCTGTTCCATATCCAGCAGTCTTTCCGAAACCATAAGTGGGATAATATCACAAGAATCACTGAGACGTTGTACTTCTACGTCTACCATATAAAATCCTTCTCCAAAAATTTCATGGCTGTATTTGAACTCACTTACAATAGTTCCCATGATTACCACCTGATTATTTTCCATAATCTTATCTGTCATTATTTAGTTCTCCCTTCTTACAAAAAGAATTTTTTCCTATTTCTGGATTTTTCCCATTTTGGAATTTTCTTGGCCTTAAGAAATTTCTTCGTTTGGTAATTTCATTGTATTGATTTTTTTTCAAAATAGAAGTTTTAGACATCGCAATTTTCGCCAAGCAAACACTGAAATATGTGGGATTTTATGACTACTTTGTATATTGTAGGGCCTAAGAAAGAATGATATACTTTGGTACTGTAATTATGGGAATCAATTTGTCCCAATCCTATATATAACTATAATCTCAGTGACGAAATGGAGAGTATATGAAACAAACAAGAGACGATGTAAGAAATATAGCTATTATTGCCCATGTTGACCATGGAAAAACAACCTTAGTAGATGAATTATTAAAACAAAGCGGCGTTTTTCGTGCAAATCAAGAAGTTGCAGAACGTGTAATGGACTCTAATGACATTGAACGAGAACGCGGAATTACGATTTTATCCAAAAATACCGCGGTGACTTACAAAAATACCAAGATTAATATTATTGATACCCCTGGGCACGCAGATTTTGGTGGCGAAGTAGAACGAGTATTAAAAATGGTAAACGGTGTTATCTTAGTCGTAGACGCCTTCGAGGGTGCTATGCCTCAAACCAAATTTGTATTACAAAAAGCCTTGGAATTAGGTCTCCCTGTAATTGTCTGCATCAACAAAATTGACCGACCTGAAGCCCGACCTAACGAAGTAATTGATGAAATTTTAGAATTATTCTTAGATTTGGATGCCAGTGAAGAACAATTAGATTGTCCTTTTGTTTTTGCCTCAGCAAAATCCGGCCACGCTTCTTTAGATATGGACCAACCTGGACATAATATGATTCCACTTTTTGAAACTATTTTAGATTATATTCCGGCACCTGTTGGTGATCCCGAAGCAGGAACCCAGGTCCTCATCAGTACCATTGATTATAATGAGTATGTAGGTCGAATTGGTGTTGGTAAAGTAGATAATGGAGAAATCCGCGTCAATCAAGAAGTAGTTTTGGTTAATCACCACGAACCCGACAAGCAACGCAAAGTAAAAGTTTCGAAATTATATGAATTTGATGGCTTAAATAAAGTAGAAGTTACTTCTGCTTCTATTGGTTCCATTGTGGCCATTTCCGGAATTACTGATATTCATATCGGAGACACTCTCTGTGCCGTGGATAACCCGGTAGCCATTCCTTTTCAGAAAATATCAGAACCTACCATTGCCATGAATTTTATGGTAAATGATTCTCCTTTAGCAGGATTGGAAGGTAAGTATGTTACCAGCCGTCATCTTCGTGACCGTTTATTTAGAGAATTGAACACAGACGTATCCCTACGTGTAGAAGAAACAGAAAGTACAGAATGCTTCAAGGTTTCCGGTCGTGGTGAGCTCCATTTATCCGTATTAATTGAAAATATGCGTCGCGAAGGTTTTGAGTTTGCAGTATCCAAAGCAGAAGTTTTATACAAAACTGACGAAAAAGGAAAAAAACTAGAACCTATGGAAATTGCGTATATTGATGTGCCTGAAGAATTTTCAGGAAGCGTAATTCAAAAATTAAGCAATCGAAAAGGAGAATTGCAGGGAATGACACCAATCAACGGTGGCTATATTCGTTTGGAATTTTCGATTCCTTCTCGCGGTTTAATTGGTTATCGTGGTGAATTTATGACGGATACAAAAGGAAATGGTATTTTAAATACAATTTTCGATGGTTATGGTCCCTATAAGGGAGATTTATCCTACCGTAAGCAGGGATCTCTGATCGCTTTTGAAGCCGGAGAAGCCATTACGTATGGTCTTTTCAATGCTCAGGAGAGAGGTATTTTATTTATTGGTCCGGGTGAAAAGGTATATGCCGGAATGGTAGTTGGTCAAACCGGAAAGGCAGAAGATATTGAAATTAATGTATGTAAGAAAAAACAGCTTACCAACACCCGTTCTTCCAGTGCCGATGAAGCTTTACGTTTAACACCACCAAAAATTTTAAGTTTAGAACAAGCATTGGAATTCATTGATGTAGATGAACTTTTAGAAATCACTCCGGAAAGCTTGCGTATCCGTAAACGTATTTTGGATCCTACCATGAGAAAACGTGCAAGTTTTAATAAGAACTAAAAAAAGAGGGGCTCCCCTCTTTTTTTTATAACTCGATTTCTAAAGTTACCGGACAATGATCTGAACCCATAATATCTGTGAGGATAGAAGCATCCTGAAGCTTATCCTTTAACACTTCTGATACCATAAAGTAATCGATTCTCCATCCTGCATTTTTGGCTCTTGCCTGGAAACGATAGGACCACCAGGAATAAATACCTTCTTGATCCGGATAGAAATAGCGAAAGGTATCGATAAAGCCAACCTCCTGCAAACGGGTCATACAAGCTCTTTCCTCGTCTGTAAATCCTGCATTTTTACGATTTGTTTTGGGATTCTTCAAATCTATCTCCTTATGCGCTACATTTAAATCTCCACAAAAAATAACAGGTTTCTTTTCTTCTAATTTTTTCAGGTAAGCTAGAAAATCTTCTTCCCATTTCATTCGATACTCCAAACGTTTCAACCCATCTTGGGAATTTGGCGTATAAACAGTAACAAGATAGAAATTCTGATATTCTAAAGTAATTACCCTTCCTTCCTGGTCATGTTCTTCCATTCCAATTCCAAGTGTTACGTTTAAAGGTTCCTGTTTCGCAAAAATTGCAGTTCCTGAATATCCTTTCTTTTCTGCATAATTCCAATACTGATAATATCCGGGAAGTTCCAAATCAATTTGTCCTTCCTGCAATTTACTTTCCTGAATGCAGAAAAAATCTGCATCCAATTCGCGAAAAATATCTACAAATCCTTTTTCCACACAAGCTCTTAAGCCATTAACATTCCATGAAACTAATTTCATTTTTTCTTAGTCTCCTTTATAAATTTAACAGATTGGTTGCAACATTAAAGTAAATAATTAAAGATAAGGCATCCACAATCGTGGTAATGAACGGACTTGCCATAACAGCAGGGTCTAAACCTACTTTTTGTGCCAACATCGGAAGTACACTTCCCACGGTTTTTGCAATTAATAGGGTACATACCAAAGTAATACAAATAACAACAGCAATTGACAGCCCTACCTTGTCAAATAACATCAATTTTGCAAAACATACTACAAACAAAGATAATCCACAAAGCAAGGCAACTCGCATCTCTTTCCAAATAACTTTAATCATATCCTCAAACTCAATTTCATTTAAGGACAATCCACGAATAATGGTTCCACTGGATTGCCCACCTGCATTCCCTCCGGTTCCCATCAACATTGGAATGTAAGCTGTTAAAACTACACATGCACTCAAAGCATCTTCTGCGGAAGAAATGATACGCTCTGTAAATGTGGACGATACCATCAACAGCATCAACCAAGGAATACGTTTCATCCAAGTTTCCCAAATACTGGTTCGCATATAAGGCTTATCCGTAGGTACAATCGCTGCCATCATTTCAATATCTTCCGTCGCCTCTTGGGTCAAAATATCCACGATATCATCGACTGTGATAATTCCTACCAAACGATTTTCCTGATCCACAACCGGCATGGCTGTAAAGTCGTATTTTTGGAATTGTCTTGCTACTTCTTCCTGGTCCATCATCGTATTGATAGAAATCACATTTTCATTCATGATATCCCCAATCACTGCATCGGAAGGACTTAGTAACAAATATCGTAATGCCACTGTCCCAATCAGAGTTCTTCGACTATCCAATACATAACAAATGTTGATAGTTTCACTATCCAACCCTTTATTTCGAATTCGATCAATGGCATTTTCCACTGTTAAATTTTCTTTTAAATCAACATATTCCACCGTCATAATGCTTCCGGCGGAATCTTCCGGATAACGAAGCAAAAGATTAATATCTCTTCGTGTTTCAGGACTAGCTAAAGAAAGAAGCTTCTTTACAACACTGGCCGGCATTTCTTCTAAAAGGTCCGTAGCATCGTCTGCCATCAAATTATCGATAATGTTTGCGGCATCTCTTTCTGACAAAGACGTAATGATGAACTGCTGATTTTCTACTTCCATATAAGCAAATACATCCGCTGCCAAATCTTTTGGTAAAATACGGAAAATCTTTAACATTTCTTTCTCTTCCATCTCTTCCATGATTACAGCGATGTCCGCTTCATTCAATTCCATCAGTTCCTGACGCAGACCGGTATATTGTTTCATATTTAATAGCTCTCGAAATTCTTCTACAATCTTTTCTAAATCCATCGAAAATACCACCTTTCTGCACACTGTTTCTTAATCATTCCAGTAACAATTCGTATTTATCTTCTACTTCTTCAAACTTACATTTCCCGGCAGTTGCTTCCGTCATTTCTTTTAATATACTTTCTTTTTGCTCCTGTAACAAAAAAACCTGTAAAGTAACGATATCCGTATACTCTGATTTTTGAATAGCCACTCCGGCTTTCCCTAAAATATATTGCAATTTTCCAATTCCATTATAATCGGTCTCTATCTTAACATCGGTTCCATATGCCAAGGTAGCAATCTGACTATTGAAAAGACCTTCCTGAACAGCCTTTGTATAAGCTCTTACCAATCCACCTGTACCTAACAACACTCCACCGAAATACCTTGTTACTACCACTGCCACATTGTGTACTTCTTGGCCTAGTAATACTTCCAGCATAGGCCTTCCGGCAGTCCCGCTGGGTTCCCCATCATCACTGCATCTGGTAACCTCATTTTTACTACCAATGACAAAAGCACTACAATTATGCCTTGCATCCCAGTACTTTTTTTTCATACTATCAATAAAGGCCACTGCTTCTTCTTCTGTTTCTACCGGTTGCACAGTAGCAATAAATCGGGATTTTTTCTCTATAATTTCTCCTTCGCCGCCTTCCATTACAATTTTATAAGGCTGACGATTTTCTTTTTTATCTATATTATTCACTAAAAATCCTCACAACTGACTGTCTTAATCACTTATTTTTCAAAATATTCCTACAATATTCTAACATAACTCAGTATAAAAAGAAAAGATTTTGTGTACAATTCTTAATAATTAAGAAAATCCTTTATTTACCTATTATTTTTTGCTATAATCATATAGGTAATGCCTAAAAGTAGGCTATCAAACTAAAAACATTAACCTTTATATAATTCTAAGGAGGCATAATCATGAATTATGGCAAAAAAGGGGTCACTGAAAAACAAAAGGATCTAAATGCCAAATCCTCAAAATGGGGAAAAAAGGTTGCTCTTACCTTTTTTAAAGTTTTTTTAGTGCTATTTCTTGCTGTTGGAATTATTGCAGCTAGTGGTGCTCTGGGAATCGTAAAAGGTATCATTGATACTTCTCCTGATATTTCTGAAATGACCATTGCTCCAACTAAATTTTCAACATTTATCTACGACAGCGAAGGAAACCAGACTGCAAAACTGGTAGCTAGTAACTCCAACCGTATTCCCGTATCTATGGACAAAATTCCGGAAGATTTAGCCCATGCATTTGTAGCATTGGAAGACGTACGTTTCTACGAACATAATGGAATTGACATCAAAGGAATCATGCGTGCTTTTATGGTAGGTGTGAAAAATAAATTTAATTTTTCTGAAGGTGCCAGTACCATTACTCAGCAGTTGTTAAAAAACATTGTGTTCACTGATTGGGTTTCAGAAGAAGGCTTCGCAGAAAAATTAAAACGTAAAATCCAAGAACAATATTTGGCTGTTGAATTAGAAAAACAAATGGATAAAAATACCATTTTAGTTAACTATATGAACACCATCAACTTAGGACAAAACACCTTAGGTGTTCAAGCTGCATCCCTTCGTTATTTCAATAAACAGGTACAGGATTTAAACCTTTCTGAATGTGCAGTTTTAGCGGGAATCACAAAAAATCCTTCCCGATACAATCCAATCAGCCATCCGGAAGAAAACGATAAGCGAAGAACAAAAGTATTAAACAACATGTTAGAACAAGGATATATCTCCCAGGCAGAATACGACGAAGCGAAAGCAGATAATCCTTATAACAGAATCAAAACTACTAATGAAGTAGCCGGTGACAGTACCATTACTTCCTATTTTGATGATGCTGTAACAGAACAGGTTTATGCAGATCTACTTGCTGCAGGTTATAATGATACTCAGGCATATACCATGTTGTACTCCGGTGGTTTGAAAATTTATTCTACTCAGGATCCTGACATTCAAGCTATCTGTGATGAGATTTATTCCAATGAAGAAAATTATCCTTCCAACAGCAAATGGGCATTGGATTATCGTTTAAGTATCACAAAAGCCAATGGTGAAACGCAAAACCATAGCAAAGAAATGTATCGAAGATATTTCCGTGAAAACGGAAAACCTAATTTTAACTTGTTATACTCCAGCCACGAAGAAGCCTATGCCGATATCGAAATTTATCAGGCAGCCATTTTAGAAGAAGGGGACGAAATTTTGGCTGAAAGCATTGAATTAACCCCACAGCCACAAGTTTCTCTTACCGTTGCTGATCAAAGCACCGGTCATGTAGTGGCAATGATTGGCGGACGTGGAGTGAAAGATAAAAGCCGTACCTTAAACCGTTCGACCTCAACTACCAGACCACCCGGATCTACATTTAAACTATTAGCATCCTTTGGACCTGCTGTAGATGCCGGAGGATTTACTCTGGCAAGTGTCGTAAATGACGCTCCTTTCGTTTATTATGACGGAAGCCCGGTACGCAACTGGTATAGTAATTCCGATACACCTTACCGTGGACTCATGTCCATCCGTGAAGGTATTTATAACTCTTTAAATATTGTAGCTGTAAAAACCATTACTCAGATTACACCACAATTAGGTTTTGATTACTTGGAAAATCTTGGTTTTTCCACTCTAGAAGTTGCGAAAGAAGTAAATGGACAAATTTTCTCTGACATTCAGCAGACGTTAGCTCTTGGTGGTCTTACCAATGGTGTCACAAATATGGAATTAAATGCTGCATATGCATGTATCGCCAATGGCGGAACTTATATCGAACCAAAACTTTACACGAAAGTCGTGGATCACGATGGTAATGTTATTTTAGACAATACTGCCAGTGAAACCAGACAGGTATTTAAAGAAACAACAGCATACTTATTAACTAACGCTATGCAGGATACCTTAATTCGTGGTACCGGTACTGCTGCAAACTTTGGTGGCGGTATGCCGGCTGCCGGAAAAACCGGTACAGCAACTGACGACTTGGACGTATGGTTTGCCGGATATACACCATATTATACTGCAACCACTTGGACAGGATATGACGACAACAACGCAAAATTAAGCGGTGATGGATTAGCCCTTTCCAAGACTATGTGGAAGAAAGTTATGGGAGCTATTCACGAAAATCTCCCTTCAAAATCATTTGATACTCCACCAAATATTGTTCAGGCAACCGTTTGTGCCCGTTCCGGTAAATTAGCTATCGGAGGACTTTGTGATGGTACTTTAAAAACAGAATACTTTGAAGAAGGAACTGTTCCTACTGATTACTGTAACGTACATTATCAGGGTGCTCTTTGTACGTATTCTAACCAGCCGGCATGTGGCAATTGTCCATTTAAAACAGAAGGTATTTTTGAGTTAACTCCTCCGGAAGATCCTTCTTTAGTTCAGGGATCACTTGGTATTGCTGCTCAAGGATTTGGTTCTGCAGGTGCCGCTAATATCACAGAAAATGCGGATGGTTCTACTACTGTAGGTGGTACCGTAACTCCGGAACAAGGGGCAACAGAAGGCATTGTAAATCCTGATGGTACAATAACAAATCCGGACGGCTCTATCACCCATCCTGATGGTACTGTAACTCCTGCTGTAGCACCAAATTATTGTCCTCACAATGATGCTTTCATGGCAGATCCCAACAAAGATGCTATGATTTCTCAGCATTGGGCAGAAATTCAAGCACGTAATCTAGCTGCACAGCAAGCTGCAGAAGCTGCAGCACAAGCTGCTCAATAAGAAAATAAACAAAAAAAATGGCGTATGATACTAACCCATCAATTATCTAGTACCATACGCCTCTTATTTTTCCTTATTCTTCTACGTCTACCAATTCTTCTACTTCATCGTTGTCTTCTTCTATAATTTCTTCAAAGACCACCTCTTCAGAAAAATCTTCTTCCACGTCTTCTTCATCAAAGTATTCCACTTCAACTTTAGCTCCACAGGTAGGACAATAAGCACTTCCTGCTTTGATTGCTCCACCACATGTTTTACATTCTACGTCTCCCTTTAACTCGGTTAATTTACGTTTCAATTCTGCAACCGTAGCTTTTGCATCACGAATTGTCTGTACATATTCTTCAAATTCACAGCTAACCTCTGCTGCTTTATATGCTTCAAAATATGCTTCCCCTATTTTACGATAGTTTTTCTTAATTTCAGTTTCAATGCCACTAATCTGGCCTTTTAAATTAGCAATTTCTGCAACTTTTTTTGCAATTTGAGCTGCTTCTTTTCCTTTTTCCGAAATTATTTCACTAATATTTTCAAAAAAATCCATAACACTTCCCCTTTTTATTGTAATGTATAATCTCTATTATTATACCCAATTATTTTTATTGTTCTCTAAAAACAATTTCCCCTGTTTCATGATTCATACTTTCTACAATAGCCAAGGACTCCACCTGTAATCCTTTATCTCTTAACAACTGTCCACCTTGCTGGAATCCTTTTTCCACCGCAATACCAACACCTTCTACTGTAGCGCCTGCACTACGAACCAAATCAACCAAACCTGCAACAGCACATCCATTAGCCAAGAAGTCATCAATAATCAACACATGATCATCTTCACTTAAAAACTTCTTGGAAACGATAACATCATACACTCTCTTATGAGTAAATGACTCTATCTTTGTACAATACATTTCTCCGTCTAAATTGATACTTTTTGCTTTTTTCGCAAATACTACCGGAACATCAAAATGTTGTGCGATAATGCATGCCAAACCAATTCCGGAAGCTTCTATTGTAAGAATTTTATTAATGTTTTTATCTGCAAATAATCGTTTGAATTCTTTACCCATTTCATTAAATAAATGAATATCCATCTGATGATTAATAAAAGAATCTACCTTTAAAACTTGTCCTTCTTTTACCACGCCATCTTTTCTGATACGTTCCTCAAGCAATCTCATATTATTACCCTCATCTCTATTTGTGTTCCTATCATTATAAATCTTAACTGTTGTTTTTTCAACTAATCTTACCAAATTTACAAGTCAAAAATTCTCCAAAAGTTTGTAAATTTTTGTCTACTCTTTCTTCTTTTTTTCAGTTGACATATAAATACCCATGTGATAGAATATCACTCGTTAGTGATGAATTTCACTCTGCTGCTATGGCTCAGTCGGTAGAGCGTCGCATTGGTAGTGCGGAGGTCACGGGTCCGATTCCCGTTAGCAGCTGTCATATTTAGTAAGACCTTGTAAATTTCATATTTACAAGGTCTTTTTTACATAAAGCGGAGGTAATACTATGTTTGAAGCAATCAATTACACGGTAATCAGTATTGATGGTGATTACGCACACTTACAAAAAACAGAAAATCCTACTGATGATTTAAAATTAGTAGCAAGGGCTCTTCTTCCTGACTCTATTAGAGAAGGCTCTCTGTTGAAATATGAAATGTTGCAATATACTTTGATTAATTAAAAGGAGGGTTTATCCTATGAATATTCCTAAAGATCCGGTTATGTTAGTTTCTTTTCTTAATTTAAAATTAAGAGACAATTATGCATCCTTTGATGCTTTATGTGAAGATTTAGAACTTGACAAAGAAGAAACCCAAAAAATTGTGGCAACCATTGACTACCACTATATTCCGGAACAAAATCAGTTTTTATAAGATATGATAAAAGTGGCATACCTCTATGCCACTTTTATTTTCCTCTATTTGCATTTTCTAACATCTTCCATTTATTTCCTTACCTAATATCTCTTTAATTTTTCATCTTCGAATTCGTCAGCAAGCTGGCAATATAACCAAAGATTAAAGCAGCACTACAACCTACGGCACCGGCTTTAAAGCCTCCCATAAACAATCCTAGCATTCCTTCCTGATCTACCGCATCTTTTACCCCTTTCATTAACACATTTCCAAATCCCAATAAAGGAACACTTGCTCCGGCACCAGCATATTCTTGAAAAGGTTCATAAATTCCCAGAAAACTTAATACAGCTCCTCCACACACTAACAATACCATAATTCTTCCCGGCAGCATTTTTGTTTTTTCCATTAAAATTTGCACCAACGCACAGATTAGGCCTCCTATAAGAAACGCTTTTATATACTCCATTTTATTCCTCCTATAAAAAAAGATAGTAGCTTTAAAAACTACTATCTCCCATTTTTTTACTTTTATTCATTTTTTGCCGGTACCTGAGCTAAGATTACGGCCAAAAATACCAACACGCATCCCCACAACTGCTTCTTTGTCATTACTTCCTGTAAAATCAACCATCCTGCTAATACTGAAATCACCGATTCCAAGCTTAAAATCAAAGATGCAATGGCCGGTTTCATATGCTTTTGTCCCAAAATCTGCAAAGTATACGCCACACCACAAGACATAATACCTGCATATAAAATTGGTCCCGCAGCCTGCAAAATTGTTGTCATTTCCGGATTTTCCGTAATCAACGCTATCATCATACTGATAATTCCACTAAACCAAAACTGAATACAAGATAATGCCACCCCGTCTGCTTTTGGTGCAAAATAATCAATAATTAGAATATGAAAAGAAAAACAAATTGCACAAGCGAAAATTAACAAATCTCCCTGGTTAATCGAAAAACTTTCTGTAATACACAAGAAATATGTTCCGATAGCAGCCAATACAATTCCTGCCCATACCATAGGTGCTACTTTCTTTTTTAAAAATATTCCCAATACAGGAACCAATACGATATAGAGTGCAGTGATAAATCCTGCCTTCCCTACACTTGTATACAACATCCCCACTTGTTGAAAGCTGGATGCAATACAAATAGCAATTCCACAGCATAAGCCTCCCAAAAGTGTAACTGTTGTATGCTGCTTCTTTTCTGTTTTCGTTAATTTTATGTAACTTTCCTTTGTTCTATACTGCTTTTCCCGAAATATGGCCACAGGCGTTAACACCAAACCACCTAATAAAAACCGACATCCATTAAATGTAAAAGGGCCTACATATTCCATCCCTAAGCTTTGTGCTACAAAGGCTACTCCCCAAATAAATGCTGCCAGAAAAAGCAAAGATGCACTTCCTACTTCTGATTTTTTCATTCATTCGCTCCTAACTTTTGTGTATTTAAAGCTAGAGATTCCAAATGTTTTTCATATACACCTGCAATTTCTTCTGTAATCTCACGAATTAATTTTTCTTCACAGTCTATCACAACGTCAGCATATTTTTCGTAAAGAGGTACCCTTTCTTCATATAATTCTTTTAATCCAAATCCTTCTTTTAAAGCCACTCCTCTTTGTTGTAAATCACCCAAACGCTCTGCGATAGATTCTAAAGATAACTTTAAGTATACTACCAAACCAATTTCTCTTAAGTTATTCATGGCTTCTGCTCCATAAATAACACTACCACCGGTAGCAACCACTGCCTTATTTAAATTTAAGGATGCATTGGTCTGATTTTCAATTTCCAAAAAACCATTCAAGCCATGCTCAGTGATTAATTCATGTAATAATTTCCCTGTTTGCTCCTGAATCACCAAATCCGAGTCCACAAACTTGTAGCCCACTACTTTAGCTAATACCACACCAACCGTACTCTTTCCGGCACCAGGCATACCTATTAACACAATATTATTTTTCATAGTTCCTAACCTACATTCTTTTTGTATTTTAATTGTGATTTCCACTATCCTAAATAACCAATCACTTCTACTTCACAAAGAACGTTCTTAGGAAGCTGTTTTACAGCTACACAACTTCTTGCAGGTTTTTCAGTAAAATACTGTTCATAAACTTTATTAAATGCTGCAAAATCTGCCATATCAGCTAAGAAACAAGTTGTTTTTACCACTTTTGTATAATCAATACCTGCTTCAGATAAAACCGCACCTATATTTTTCATTACCTGAATGGTCTGTGCTTCAATTCCTTCTGCTTCTACTTCACCTGTTGCAGGATTAATCGGAATCTGACCTGATGCAAATAAAAATTTGTCTACCTGAATTGCTTGTGAATATGGCCCGATAGCTGCCGGTGCTTTGTCTGTTACTATTTTTTTCATATGAATTTCCTTCTTTCTTATAACTTTTATTCTCTTATTTCTCAATCATACATGAGAATTTTTCCAAATACAATTGTGTTAATTTTCATTAACTAAGGTTCTACAAACTCCACAGTTACATAAAACCCTCTCTCATTTTCAATAATTCCAAGAATCGTTCCTTCTGTTACCTTTAAACGCTCTCTAAAAGGAATATTACCGGACATTGCTAAAGACGGGTCAATGGTATAATAGTAGTTACTGGGCAAAATACCTTCTGTTACTGTTATATGGTCTCCCACATGCAATAAACCTTGCCGTTCCATCTTAAATTCCATGGTTCTTGTTGCCATACAAATACTCCTCTTTCCTGTTTTAACGTTCAAAATTATTTCTCCAGAACACTAACTATTTCATTATAGCTTATCTTTAGAATAAATCAATGATGTAATTGTACTTCCTCTTTATAACCAACTCATAATAAATCACTTTTTCAAGTATTTAGTCAATTTCAGTTATCAATACAAATTCTTATATGCTATCTATTTACATGCCTTCCTTAGATTGATAAAATATTTGTAATTATGAAGAAACTCTAACTATTATGCATGAGTAATTTATAAAAAATTCTACATATGATAAAGATCGGAGGTTCCGTTCTATGGCAGGAAACAATCGTTCCTTGGGTCCAAAAGGTTTTCTCACAGAGGAAGAAAAACAAAATATGCCCAAGATTACCAAAGAACTATTATTACGTATTCTCTCATACTTAAAACCTTATTGGTTACAATTTTTATTTGTCTTTATCGCCATCCTTCTTTCAGCAACTGTAGGTCTATTGCCCGCGATTATTACCGGACGTATCGTAGATCAGGCTTTGGTCGGACAGGATTTAGCTTTACTGATTCGCTTGCTACTGATGGCTTTTGGTTCTTTGGGTATCAGTCAGCTCATTGGTGTTTTGGAAAGTTATATTAATTCCTGGATTTCCCAGCGTATTATTTTTGATATGAAAAATCAGATGTATCTTCATCTGCAATACATGCCCCATTCTTTTTTTACCACAGAAAAACAAGGGGACATTATCACTCGAATGAACACTGATATTAGTGGTGTCAGCACCGTAATCAGCGGTACCCTTTCCAGTATTGTCAGCAATACTGCTACCGTAATTACTACATTAGTAGCACTGTTTTCCATGAGCTGGCAATTAGCTTTGGTAGGTATCGCCATGATTCCATTACTGATTCTTCCCACCAGAAGTGCCGGGAAAACCCGTTGGATGCTGCTAAGCGAAAGTCAGACAAAAAACGATGAAATTAACCAGGTAATTAACGAAACCTTATCTGTAAGCGGTTCCATGCTGGTAAAAATTTTTACCCGTGAAGAAGCAGAATACGAGAAATTTGTTAAGGTCAATGGAGAAGCTACAGAAATCGCTTTAAAAGAACGTCGTAGTGGTAAATGGTTTATGGTAGTGATGGGAATTTTTACCCAGATTGGACCTTTAATGATTTACTTTGTGGGTGGACTTTTGATGATCAATCAATGGGATACTACTCTTTCTGTGGGTACCATTACTGCAACGGTTTCTCTCATTAATCGTTTATACAGACCAGTAGAATCCCTCTTAAATCTCCATGTAGATTTTACCCGTTCTTTGGCTCTCTTTACTCGTATTTTTGATTACTTTGACAGAGAGAATACTATTATTTCTCCTGAAAACGGCAAAAAACCGGATGTGGTAATGCGGCCGATAGAATACAAACATGTGGCATTCAGTTATGATGTTTCCAAACCACTTTTGACTGATGTTAACTTTACCGTTCCCGGCGGAAAAATGTATGCCATTGTAGGTCCTTCCGGCTCAGGTAAATCTACCGTAGTCAATATGATTCCCAGACTTTATGATGTTCTGGGAGGTAGTGTAACTATTGCCGGTGTAGATGTAAGAGAGTTTGATTTAAAGTATCTTCGTCAATGTATCGGTGTGGTAACTCAGGAAACCTATCTTTTTAACGGCACTATTTTGGACAACCTCCGCTATGCCAAGGAAAATGCAACTATGGAAGAAATCGAATCCGCTTGTCGCATTGCAAATATCCATGATTTTATTGTAAAACAACCTGATGGTTACCACACTGCTGTGGGAAACCGTGGCTTGAAGCTTTCCGGTGGAGAAAAACAGAGAATTTCTTTAGCCAGAACTATTTTAAAAGATCCCAAAATCCTGATTCTTGATGAAGCTACAAGTGCCTTGGATTCTATTTCTGAAAATGCTATCCAAGATGCCTTAGAGGCTATGATGAAAGGCAGAACCAGTATTGTTATTGCCCATCGTTTGTCTACTATTTTGAAAGCAGATCAAATTCTTGTGGTTAAAGATGGTATTATTTCTGAACAAGGTACTCACGATGAGCTTCTAGCATTAGGTGGTACCTACCGTGAATTATTTGAAACACAATTTAGACAGGCCATTGACTATGAATCCCAATCTTCTTTGGATATCGATTCCTTAAGTACTTCTCATCAGGTACGCCCTATTACACCTGAAGATATTTCTGATGTCTACGCCTTGTGTAAATCTAATCAGAAATATTATGAATATACCAATACTGCTCCTACGGTAGAAAGTTTAACAGAAATCATTAGCCGTGTACCGGGTGATAACAATATGAACGAGAAATATTTCGTAGGATTTTATGATAAGGACTGTTTGGTTTCCGTATTAGAACTTATTACCGGTTATCCTGAAAAGGACGATGCTTTTATTGGCTGGTTTATGGTCGATGGACACTTGCAAAGACAAGGCATCGGTTCCCAGATTTTTGCAGATGTTCGCGCCGCTATGGCCGGGCAAGGATATGATTATTTATCCCTCCAATGTGAAAAAGATAATGTAGATGCAATCGCTTTTTGGCAGGCTCAGGGATTTGTTGCAACACAAAATCTTGATACAGGAATCAGCTTTGGAAGAAAAATTTGATAGAAACTATAACCCCGTTATCTCAATTGACTATCTTAGCCAATGAGATAACGGGGTATTTATAAATATACTTTCTTAAAATAATTAACAGAACCAATACACATTACTACCGGCAGAAATGATCTCGCCTTCCAAAGCATATACAGCACCACATAGGTAATTCATCATCCCCTGAGCATCATGGGGTTCACTTAAAGGGATACTGCAAATACATATTGCCCCTTGTTTGTAGTTATCTATCATCTCTTTACAATCTTCATAAGATGTAATTCTTTTATAAAAAACCCTGTTATTTTTCTCAGGAAGATTCTTCTTTTTGTAAGGAAATCGAATGTTTTCATAAAAATTATGTACCGCCCCTTCTTCCACTTCTAAATCAATTTCTTCCATATCCTCATCGGATAATTTCATCTTTTCCAGCATCCAATCCATCATTCCCATTATATTGTCCTCCCATTTTGTACTATCAAAATAGAATACACTTTTTTTAAGTAAAATTGGTCGCTTCAAAAGAGACATTTATTTCGAAAGAGTTCCTTCGCCATAGTTTTCCAAAACAATATTTGCGAATTGGATATTGTACTCTTTATTCTCAATCAAATACATGATAATCAAATCAAACCTTGAAGATGGTGACAAAGCATAACCGGCTCTTTCCAAAAGTTTCTTAGCCTCATCTAATTCTAGTTGCAATGCCAAACAAAAAGAAATTGCCGTCTTCTTACTTGGAACATACCCTTTATCCGCTCGTATCTTTGAAAAGAGTCTACGGTCAACATTGGCCCATTTGTATACATCGGTATCTCGAAATCCTTTTTCATCAATGATACGGAGTAACATTTTTGAAAAAGATTCCCGCTTATATCCCAATACTTCGTCCAAAGCTAAATATGTTTTATCACTTTCCTTTCCTGCTGAAACAAAGGGTTCCGGAGATGGTATCTTTTCTTCATCATTATCTAAAAATTCATCTTCAAAATAACCTTCCTCATCTTCATCGTGCAGCCTCATAACATTAAGGAATTTACTCATGATAGGTGACGAAAACATTTTTGCTCTGAATCGAGAATCTATATATTCATCAAGTTCTTCTCTAATTCTCTCTAAGCGCTTGTAGAGAATCTTATCTAATGCATTCATTTGTATTATATCTCCCTAACCATTCAAAAACAGAATTAATAAATTCTTAATTATATTATTATAACCCATAATCGGTAAATTTTTATTTTTTGTTTACTTCTCCATATCAATAAAGTATTATGTTATATGGGAGGGATTGATATGGATAATTACAGACTTCTTTTACAAAAAATCCTTAATAAGTTAAGTGCGTACTATGAATTTAACAAAGAATCTTATGATTCTTATGATACTGTGAAATGTTCTATTAACAAATATAATGCAGATATTTTAGAATTGTGCATGAACCTTGGCAGTGATGATTTAGATTATAGAAAAATTTTAATCCAAATCATTTTTGATTTACGCTCTGCAAGGGACGCGAATTTAGACTATGATGCCTCTCTAGCTGTCTATGACGCTTTATTCTTACAAGAAATTATGGAAGTTCTTATGCACGAAAATGAAGAATTCTATAATGAATTTGGATCTACATACGCAATTAAGTATAAAGAATATGAAGCTTTATGCAAAGAATATAATCTTGTGATTTAACGATTGAAGGATATCTTTTCCTATGCAACAAGATTTTGGAATAAGGTTGTACATTAAATGCTGATTAAGAGTACTTGAGAGACTCATAATCAGCATTTTGATATGCTACATATTCTCTTTTAAAATTTATTTACGATATCAGTTTAATTCTAATACTTTATTAACTTACTAAATGGATTCATCTCATCATTTTCCACATAATTACTTCTTACATTTTCTTCTAGCTCTTTAAACAAAATCAACAATTTGCCTAAATTTACTTCTGAATTCGAATATTTTTTCCAAATAATTCCTTTAAATTCAATTTCATCCTTTCTTTTTTCCCCAAGTAATTTTATCGAAACGAACATTCTCTGAAAACAAGGTAGACTTATGTACATTTTTTTGTCAATGAAACTATAAGTCAGGAGTATAAATCAAGATTTTTTCTCAAATTATATTTCACATGTGTAAGTTTTGCAGTTATTTTTATGAAGAATTTATTAAATATCCTCCCACGTTGTTAAATACTATTTCTGCAAATTCAGAACAATCCATATCTTCCATGTTAATAATATAAGCCGGAACTGTGCCATATCGCATAATGCATTCATTCCGTACCATTTCATTTAGTTGTCAAAGTACAATCATCATTGATGTATCATGATGCTAACATAAAGCTATGTTCATTTTTTTGTACATAATAAATATTTAAAACGGAATTTTTCACAAAAACAAAAATCCCAACATAAGGCAATTACATGTCTTACATCAGGATTTCTTTAGATTTAACTATATATCTAATATTATTAATTTTCTTCTTTCTGATCCATTTCCTTTATCAGGGTTAGAATATTTTCCACAGAATCCTCTAAATCTTCTGCGATAGCTTCCAATGTTTTTCCTTTAGATAGTTTCGTTTGAATCAATCGAATTTTAACATCCCGTTCTCCTTCGATTCTTCCTTCGATTCTTCCTTCATTTCTTCCTTCATTTCTTCCATCTATCATTGCGACTTTCTTAATCTCTTCCAATTCCTCTTTCATCAATTCACGTAAAGCTTCACACACTTTCTTCGCCTCCTTAAACACTTCCTTATTTGCAGTTACAATCATGTTCATTACCGATTTATATAAGTTTTCTTTTTGGTGTCCTTCGTATTCACCTAAAATTTTATTCGCTTCTTCCACAGTTTTTAAGTCATCTGTTAAATAACGTAGCCAGAAATTTTCCTTCTTCGATAATTCTGACGTTACAAGTAACTGCATTGCAAAAAAATCGCCATGCATTACATAAATTCCTTCATTTCCTTCTATTCGAAGTTCTCTTTCTTCCTGCAAATATTTTATCAGTTTCTTTGGTTTATTCTTACATACAAATGTTATGGTAATTTCTTCTGCCTTTATTTCATCTACTTGTTTTGCATCAGATTTAAAAAAACATGCATAACCATAGACCTGGTAAAAATCATCAATACTTAGATAGTCTTTCGGGCTTTTATATTCTATGATATTGTACCTTCGAAAAATCTTCCCGATATTTTTCTGCAACTCAGTTTCCGATTCCTTCTTAATAATCAGAACATCAATTTGTTTCGGCTTCGTCCCTAGATGATGCTCATTTTCAAATGTCAGCTTCTCCTTTTCCTCACTAAATTCAATCTGAATCCCCGCAAAAAATGCAGGATGCCATTGATACGCAGTTTCCTCTGCTTCTTTTCCCATTAGAACCTCCTTATGTAGTTATCCGGAGTTTCTCTTTTTCAGAAACTCCTACACTTTTATTTAAGCTTGAATTTCTGAAAGACACAGACTTGTTGTCTGCAAATGTGATAGAGATGAAACGTTGTTCTTAGGTTTCACTTGATTTGATATCTGAAAATCTTGCTTAACGGTATCGTAGCATTTACACTTTAAAAAATCAACGTTTTTCTTTTTTTACTTTTCTTCCTGTTTCTTGTATAATTATCCCTTAATTTTCAAGTTATACTCCATAATCGTTTTCAACAAATAGTTATTCATTGACTCCAGGGGCATTCCCAATGTTTCACTAATTTTTCCATCCGAAACCAGGGCAATCGCAAATAGATTTGCCTCCTGCTCTACATTAACTGCCATATTATTACCCGTTGTTCTAAAATGATTAATAGTTCCTTCATGAAGCAATGCATGCCCTAACTCATGAGCGCATAATAATCTCTTTGAAAAATCAGTGTATGCATTGTTAATAGAAATTATGGTTGGATAATTAGGAAACTTCATGGTATACGCAGTAAAGTCTTTTACAGGGCTATCTCTATGAAGAATTTTAATACCATAGTATTCTGCAATTTCATAAGGATCGTTTGTCTTTAATGTATTTTTCAATTCTTCCACAAAGTTAAGAATGTTTTTCGCCTTCATTTTATTTTTCTCCAAAAGTCTACTTATATTTAAGACTAACTAATTCAAGCTGCTGAAGAATATCATTCGCAAAAGCTAAAATAGTCTCATCATTCATTTTAGAAGGATCATATCCTCCAAATGCAGCAAGGGTTGGCGTTCTAAGAATAAATTCCATTGCATCCTGTGGATTGTGAAATTCACGAGGTAGTTCCATGTTAGAATTATTAGCTTCTGAATTTCCCATTAATTCTGCCGGTGTCACATTTAAAATTCTACAGATGTTATCAAATACATTTACAGATATTTTTTCTATTGTCGAATCTTCATAACGATATATTGTTGTCTTTGAAACACCTAATTCTTTTGCTAAATACTCTACCGATATACCTTTTACTTTTCTAATTTCTTTAATTCTTTCACCAATTGTCATGAGAATCTACCTTTCTGTTCTAAAACCATCATAAACCTTATATTGCATAAACGCAACATTTTAATATTTTAAAATGCATATTTGCAAAATTCAAGTATGAACCATAAGATATTCAATTATTTGATTTTCCTACTCTAGTTTCCCTTGTACACTTCCCAGCATATAATGAATCTAATGTAAGTAACAATACATCTTCCTCTTTTAACGTTTCAAACCAATCGGTGTATCCTGAAAGTGAAAATAAAATGTATTTTGAAATTTTATATTTAGAATTTATAAGCTGCGCTCTCCTAACTAAAGTTTCGTAAATACTCTTATCAATTTTTTCGTTTTTGAATTTACACTCTCCAATAATTGATTTTTTATCTATTTCAGATATTGCAACAACATCAATATCCGCTGATTGTGCTCTTATATTCCCATTATCTTCTTTGATATTTTCTACTCCCCACCAGGTACCTACGGAAGTAACAAAACATCCATACTCACCTGTTATTCCTTGTTTTAAAACATAATATCTACACATTTCTTCAAATATAGAACCCATAAATGAATGCAATGTAGGTTTTACTACTTTATGATAATATGTTTCTCCTTGTCCCATTTCAATTACACTAGTAGCCTTTGGAATAAACTCATACCAAAACTTAAACATAGAATCTTTTAATACATACTGTGTTTTCTTTTTGTTCTTCTCATCTGTAATACACTTCTTTTTTTCTACTAACCCAACATGTATCAACTTATCAAGAGAATATAATACTGTTGGTTCCTTCTCTCCAATTTTTCCAGCAATAATATTAAGTGCATTTTCTCCTGATGCAATCTGCTCTACGATATTATTTACAATTGTTATATCTGCAAATTCCTGTGTCAAAAGATTTTTTGTTTCATCATACAAATAGCCGTCTGTCCTAAAAAATAGTCTTATTATATTTTCATCAATACTTTTTGCAGGATCAATCATTGACAAATACTTTGCTACGCCTCCAGTAATACCATAGCAAATTGCTTTGTCTTTATTTGAATAGTTGGGAACAAACTTTGCTGCATCTAAATAATCAAAAGCTTCCAATTTAATCTGTGAATCTCGTCTTCCAAACAACGGACTCTTTTCACTTAAAACTTTGTTTTCCATAAAGCTTAATGACGAACCACACAAAATTATTTTAAGATTTTTATCTTTCCATACCGTATCTATATATTTTTGTAGCACAGATAAAAGAGCTTCATCTTTTTCTGCCCAATATGGTAATTCGTCTATTACAAGAACTACCTTTTCATCTCCAATATTTTTATTAATAAAATCAAAAACTGCTTCAATTGTTTTAAAGCTTATATCAGCCATTCCAGGCATTAATAGTTCCAATACCTGACTCGAGAATAATTCCAAATTCCTATTCTTCCCTACTTTTGTTGCTGTATAAAATATATTCTTTTTATCTTTAACAAATTCAGTAATTAAGGTAGATTTTCCAATGCGTCTACGACCATATATTACCGTCATTCCTATTCCATCTTTATCATAAAATTCCTTTAAAGATGCAAGTTCTCTTTCTCTTCCTATGAACATATTCCTTATCCCCTATTTTATTTTTATTCAAATCATTTTTAATAAAATTGTTTTGAATAAAATATAACATTTTCTATTACATATATCAATCAGTTTTCGCTAAACAAAAAATAATTCCCATGGTCAATTCTACGGAATCTCTCTTTATTATTAATCGACTTAAAAAAGAGAGTAATAGCACCACTGTGCTACATACTCTCTTTTAATGGCTAATTTTAGTGTTAGCCCACTAGAAAAGTTTTTAACCAATCCAAAATTATTTTACTCCAATCCTTTTAATATAAATTTTTAAATACTCATTTTATCCTTTTAATGCATTTATCAATGTTAATGACTGTTGCTCACTCAAATATGGCGTTTTTATAGTTGATGCAAAATAAAAACCTCTATCTAATAATTGTTTTATTTCAGCTGCTGATAAGCATTTTTTTATCTCTCCATTAGCGTATAGCGGTGGGACTATCATCTCCACATCTCTATACAATCCATCTGCGTTTTCTAATCTAATAGACTCTGACGAGAGAATTTTTCCAGCTGCAATAATTCCTTTTCCTTTGGAATAATAGAAAACATAGTCATCTTTTTTAAATGAATTAATGTATCTTTGAGCAGCTCCATAGGCACAAATACGATTTTTTTCTAACATTTCTTTTTCATTTGTATCGGAATAGCTCAAATTGGTATCAAACATAATACCTTTTATTCCATTATTCTTATTGTTTTGATTTTCCGTTGCACCTAAAAAGCGAATCCAAAATTCGATATTTTCTGGAATAATAGTTGCATTTACTGGGTCCGTTGCAAAATCAAAAATCTCTTTAGATGAAACAACATGAACATTGCTGTAGTTCTCCGCATTCGCAACAGTTCCTTCTGTTGTAAGCAAATACACATCTCCTGCAAGATCTTTATAATCCTCTGCATTTAAATCTACTGCACCCTTTTTAACTTGTACGTATACATGTTTTCTTTCTTTTGCTTTCGTATCCAATAAAACACATTCATATTTTTGCGTAGAAATTTTGTTAGATGATGGAATTGTTACATATCCATATTTCTTAAATAACCACATACATACTAAATCTTCTGCATCGTCTGGTGAAATCATTGAATATAACATTTTTTCATTTAAACACAAATTAGGTTTAGCATACTCATAAGAATCAACGTTTTTATCATCTTTTACTTAAATTACTCGCCTTTAAACTTCAAATTATAATCCATAATCGTTTTCAACAAATAGTTATTCATTGACTCCAGGGGCATTCCCAATGTTTCACTAATTTTTCCATCTGAAACAAGAGCAATCGCAAACAAATTTGCTTCCTGCTCTACATTAACTGCCATATTATTCCCTGTTGTTCTGAAATGATTAATCGTTCCTTCGTGAATCAATGCATGCCCCAGCTCATGAGCACATAACAATTTCTTTGAAAAATCAGTGTACGCATTATTAATAGAAATTATAGTTGGATAATTTGGAAACTTCATAGTATAAGCAGTAAAATCTTTTACCGGACTATCTCTATGAAGAATTTTTATACCATAGTATTCTGCAATTTCATAAGGATCGTTTGTCTTTAATGTATTTTTCAATTCTTCCACAAAATTAAGAATGTTTTTCGCCTTCATTTTATTTTTCTCCAAAAGTCTATTTATATTTAAGACTAACTAATTCAAGCTGCTGAAGAATATCATTCGCAAAAGCTAAAATAGTTTCATCACTCATCTTAGAAGGATCATATCCTCCAAAGGCAGCAAGGGTTGGCGTTCTGAGAATAAATTCCATAGCATCCTGTGGATTATGAAATTCACGCGGTAGCTCCATATTCGAATTATTTGTTTCTGCATTCCCCATTAATTCTGCCGGTGTCACATTTAAAACCCTACAGATATTATCAAATACATTTACTGGTATTTTTTCTATTGTCGAATCTTCATACCGATATATAGTAGTCTTCGAAACACTCAATTCTTTTGCTAAATACTCTACCGATATGCCTTTTATTTTTCTTATTTCTTTAATTCTTTCTCCAATTGTCATGAGAATCCACCTTTCTTTTCTAAAATCATCTTACACCTTTTGTTGCACAAATGCAACTTTTTCTTGACTATTAGTTGCACAAAAGATATATTATGTTCATAGTTGCATAGATGCAACTTTTGCAACTTTTAAAATGCATTTTTGCAAAGGAGGAAAACAATGTTAGAGATTAAATGTGATAGTTATGACAATGGTCCGAAAATTCTTGTAATTGGTGTAGGTGGTGGTGGTAACAATGCGGTAGATAGAATGATACAATCCGGATTATCTGGTGTAAAATACATCGCAGTAAATACAGACATACAAGTATTAGAAAACTGTCAGGCGGAAAACAAACTTCAAATTGGGAAAAAGCTTACAAAAGGATATGGTGCCGGTGCGGATCCTCAAATTGGCGAAAATGCTGCCATTGAAAATGAGGAAGAAATCAAAGCAATAATTGAAGATTCCGATATGTGTATTATTACTTGTGGAATGGGTGGTGGTACCGGAACCGGTGCTACTCCGGTAATTGCAAAATGTTGCAAAGAAGCCGGAATATTAACGGTTGGAATTGTTACGACACCTTTCTTTTTTGAAAATACACCTCGTATTGCTGTAGCGCAGAGTGGAATTGAAAAATTGAAAGCAAATGTGGATACCTTACTGGTAATTCCTAATGACAAGCTTCTAGGATTATCTGAAAAACCGCTTCTAGTAGAAGACGCATTTGAAATGGCAGATTCTATCCTCAAATATACGATAGAAGGAATTACAAATATCGTACAGAATAAGGGATCTGTTAATTTAGACTTCAATGATTTGCGAACGACTCTATTGGATAAAGGGGAAGGTCATTTGGGAATTGGTAAGATTAGTGCAGATTGCTCCATCTTGGAAGCTGTAAAACAGGCTGTAAATTCTCCATTATTAGATACCACAATAGAAGGGGCTGAAAATATTTTAATCAATACCAGCGGGAAAGTAGATATTATGTCTTTAAGCTCTGCCATCAATTATGTAAGAGAACTTGCCGGTAGCAAAGTAAATATCATTTGGGGAACTGTTACAGAAGAAAGCTTTGATAAAGAAAAGATTGTGGTTACTTTAATTGCAACCGGTATGTCTAAAAATAAGAAAACGATTACCAGACAAATTCCTCGTACTATCACAAAGCCTACAGAAATTGATAGTAAAAAATCAATCGATATCATGGATTTACAAAAACGTATGTCTGCAGCTAAGACCGTAACTCCATCCCTGAAAGAAAAAGAATTAGTTATTCCACCATTTCTTTTAGAGGCAAGCAAGAAGAAAAATTAGCTATAATACAAATGCTGATTAAAAGTAAATAACTCTTAATCAGCATTTTATCATTTCTAAATTCTATAGATAATGCATTTCTTCAAGATTTTTATTTCATAAAAACTACATTTCTTCAAGATTTTCTCCCACTCATTCATCGTTTCTCCCAATTTTACACCGCTTCTATCACCACCGCATGGGCAATGCCCGGAACGGAATTCCCTTCGTTAAAACTAACCTTACTAAGCAATGCTCCTGTCGGTACAAACAAAACTCTTTTCCACTGTTTTTCTTCTACCTGCTTTAAAATATAAGCAGATAATACACTGGCTGCACAACCACAGCCGCTTCCTCCTGCATGCGTATCCTGAGTTGCCTGATCAAAAATCTCAATGCCACAATCCATATGCTGGGCTGAAATATCTATTCCTTTTTGTTTCAATAAATCTATGACACCGGTTTTTCCCACATATCCCAAATCACCGGTAATAATTCGATCGTAATAATCCGGTTGACGCTGAAAATCCTGCAAATGATGATAGATAACATCGGCTGCCGCCGGGTATATGTCAAGTATGAACCATAAAATATTTAATTTTTTGCTTTTTCGCTTCTAATATTAGCGAAATTTAATCTTATCTATATATCTGGCTCTTCATTTATAATTGCTTCTATAATTAACCCAATATTACTACTCACTTTTCCTTTTAACTGATGAATATCTTGATTTATTAATTTCTCCTGTCGAATGGCTATCATTATATTTTCTGCAAGGTTTCCAATGTTTGCATTCTTTTTTGCATTCATTCCTGTTGCATCTAATAACACATTGTAAGCATAGGCGTACTTGCCATCAACCATTGTCAAGAAGTCCGACTCATGTCCTTGGATATATTTTTCAAAACTTCCATCGATATGAAGAAGTAAAAATAATTCAAACCCTGGATTTGACACTGCAGCTATATCTTGTTCTTCTATAGAAGCAATAAGTTCATCATAGCCTTGAACCTTTTCTTCAAAAATGTCACCATCGAATACGATAATCATTTTATCCCTATCTGGATCAAATTCATTTTCTTCAAGCCTCTTTTGTTCCTTGGCAAATGTCACAAGATTCTTTGCAAAAGATATATTTTTATCTCCTTCTGTTTTCTCCCATAGTCTGATATCAATAAGAGGATGTATTCCCAATTCCTTTCTTAAATCAATCAACTTTTCAAAATAAAAAGTTTCTGTATTAGCTCCTTCGCAGATAAAATAATACTTTCTAAAAGGTTCCACCTGTTCCTCTTGATCAGATGGACGGGAATTCCAATTGGTATAAGTATGAACTGGCATGTCTATTCCTCCTTTCGGAAAGTAAACTGTCTGAATACCGGTATTGCACCATATCGTCCCTCTAGGTAGGCCTTACTCAATTTTCTATCATATCTTTCTTTAAATCTATCTAATGAATATATCTTGCTAGTATTATCAGCATTTCTTTCAACGAACCATATCTCATCTCTACGGAATAATTCTTGATCCATGATTGTATCTTCATGTGTAGTAAATACAAGCTGCATTCTAGCCTCTGCATGCGCTTCTATAAAGAGTTTCAAAAAATGCTCTGTCAATTTTGGATGTAGACTTCGTTCCAATTCATCTACAACAAATACCATATCCTGGCGCTTTGTCATGAGCATATCTATAAGATCAAATAATCTCTTGGTACCATCAGATTCTTCTGCAAAATTAAAATCAAATACTGACTTACCATGTTTTAACACAAGTGTTGTAATCTCTGGCTCTGAATTTTCTTTTATTCGAATATTGAAGAAGCCTTCATCTATTCTCCATGTCATTTGAATTTGAGGAAGATTTGTCATCTGCATCTGTTTTTTTAGATGTGCAAATATTCCAGACAATACTTCTGCTGGTATCATCTTACTCATTTCATCAACCGAAATAACCTTCGTCTTAATTTCACTAACACCCGTATCAAATGTTTTTATGAGATTGCTAATATTCTCCAACGATTCTGCACTATAATATGCATCTGTATTGGAAATACCTATACGTGGATTAATAATTACAATATTATTCATAATCCAATTGAAAGTTTGAAAGAAAAACATCAACTTTGAATCATCCGAATACTTTTTACCACGATTCATTTCAGTTAAGAACAACTGAGCATCATGTCCACCAGCAAAATCCTCAGAGTATACTGCAAATCGATTTTTTTCAGCCGTCGTTGGATTTACTCCACCACCTAAGACAGGTGCTTTATTGCCCTCTCTGATAAACAAATTATGTGCAGTACCATCTTGCATTAATTCATATAACCATTCTTCTGTAATCTCGCGTCGACTTAAAATTGCAGAGAAGCCATATGCATAGAAAGTATCACCAACCGTAAATTGGATTTCGAATACACTTTCTCTATCTTTATTCTTCATATTATTTCTGCAAAAATCATTAACTGAATTTACAGGGAGTCCTTCCATCAAAACACTTTTAATAAATGCAACTGTAGTCACAAGATTTGATTTACCTGATGCATTTGCACCATATACTACCGCATTCTTTAACAAATTCGTTTGCTTAATTTTTAAACGATGGCTTTTGTTCGTCTGGATTTTGCTTGAAGAAAGCATCGATAGTTCTTCCTTTTTATCAAATGATTTAAAATTTTCAACTGAAATCTTTATTAACATTATTTGCCACCTCCTAACCTCTTTTTGGATTTTTATTATACCCTTATTATATGCATTTTTCAATGTGATATTTCTTTATTTGGAGTTTTTTTCTCCAAATAAAACTCTCAAATCGCTAAAATCTTCATTTCACTTCGAGATATCTTCCTCTAAGCCACCTATAAATTGTATTCTTAATATCTTCTCTATTTTATTCAAATCATTTTTAATAAAATCATTTTGAATAATGTTGATTATTCTCTACATATTCTAGTGCACTCTTAAACGGATCTCGATATTTGAATACAATTTTAATTTTATTGTTCTCATATACATATACATTCTCTATCAATGCTTCCATTCCATAATCTTTTTCTATTTGCCTGATAAAATAAAGTGTAGTTTCTGTATTTGACCTACGTGTATACTTTTCACCTTTCACCATTAAAGCAAACAGCATTACGGTTAGCTTGTGAGAAGTTCCACTGAAGCAGGGAACTTCTTTTGTCATGGCATCAACAGCTTGTTCCACGGTTAATTCACCGTCATAAGCCCTTTTGGCATATTGATACACAATTTTTTCACAATTTATCTCATACCCTACTCTATTTTCTACACCACCATAAACAGAATCTAAAAATTCTTTCAACAAAGATAGATCTGAAAAATAACCTTTTGCCCTTACTTCTGCATTATCTAATAATAAATCATTTTTCAAATAATCATAAATGGCTTGTCTTCCTACCTCCATTGTCTCATCACTAATAAGCGTTTTCCAAAATGAAGGTAATAGTGTATTATTCCATATGTAAAATGCATCTGAAGCATGCGTCTTAATAGTATTTTCTGCCCATTCAGGATGTTTTTTCCTTAAATATTCTTTATATTCATTACGTATTTCTCCAATAGTTGCTGTTATATCCATAATCTGCATCCCCCTTTTTTATATTCTATCATTTTACATACATCTTTTCCTAAAATTTATCATTATTTTCATTTTCAAATAATTTATTTTTAACAGCCAGCAACAATTCTTGTTCCTGTAAACTATAGTATTCTTCAAAACCTTCTATTGAAAAGTACTTTGGTTTCTTTAACAAAAATTCTACTACTCCTTCAAAGTCATGGCGATGATTGTGATATTTTTCTTTTTCCGGTGCTTCATCGTGAAACGGATAAATAAGACCACCTTTAACAAATTCACTTGCTACATAAATAGCATCCCCTTCTTCTTCTCCATGTTCCATTGTAACTTTCCAAGTTTTAGATACTGAATCAAAATATGGCGTATTCTTCTTATTTGATGCTTTTGGATAATCTGTTATTCCTTCAATACTTCTACAATCTCTATACACTATTTTAGCTCCTACACTAATTTAGCAATTCTCTCAATACTACTTCTCCTGTAACAAATAATTTGCCACTTCCATCCATCTACAATATATTTCCGATGGCTCAGTACTAACATCTATTTGTTTTTTAAAGACTCTCCATACTTCTTCATTAATAATCAAATGATTCCCCGCTCCCAAGTAAAGATATTTCCAGCCTTTTGGAACTGTACTTTCTAATCCCAATATTCCAAATTTACAGTTCGCTAATACCGGAAATAAATTCAATACCTTTTGCATATCAATATCACCATACATATAGTTCAAATAATAAGACTCACCAGTTTTAACATAAAATACAATACTTCCCGGGTCTCCCATCGCACCGGTTTCTGCTAATGAGAAAAACATTACATTTTTAAAAGTAGCTTTATTTAAATCAGCGTTACATAATTCTATTAGTGTTTTCATCCTTTACATATCTCCTTTAAAATCTTCCAGCACATAACCATCTACCAAATCATATTCATCACCTTCTATTTCCTTAATAATATTATCAGCCTCTTCTTCTGTCACTTCTGTCAGCATATCAAGCAATTCTTCACAAAGAACATAATTCCACAAACAGTCTCCTATATACTCTTCTAAACTACCTTGGTAACCAGATTTATATAAGATACCTTTATCTTCATCAAAATAATATCGATATCCAGGTACTTTACTATTATTGTTTCCACTCCGTTTTATAATGCCTTCTATATCTCCATCCGACAAATCCGGAGATAAGCCCGTAGAATTTTCATTTTCAACAGGTATGAATTTATTCTCTTTTGTAATATTATTGATCAAATCGTTTATGCTCTGTTGCGTTTTTTGTCTATCTTCGCTCATTTTTATATACCTCCAGGATTTGAATATTTTATGTTGATTTCTTCTTGCACTCTAATCCTACCTCGTTTTATGTACCATATATCGGTCTTAATCAAGGTAAACGGCCAACCTTCCTTTGATTTTGACCGTTTTTACTCCATTTTTACTCTCACACACACTTCAAATAAAATTAATTTCATATAATTCCCTAATATTTTCAAAAAAATAGAGCTGTGATAACACAACTCTACTTTTTAAAATATTCTCTGATTCTTTCCCAATCTTTTTCTTGTAACTCCATTCCATTTTTTGAATCTGAAATCTTAGTCGCATATTTTGCTCTATTTCTAATACCGTAATTGCCACAATGAGAAACTCCATAAATTCGTACTTTTTTATCTGATTTAAACAACTCGAATTCAGAAAAATTTTTCCCTGATTCTAATGCTTCATAAAAATTATTTAAAGTATTTATTTCTTTACATAATACACCTGTAGCAATTTCATAAGTATTCTTTCCTAAACAAATAATTACATCAGGTTCTAAAATATTTACTAATCGTTTTAAATATTTTGCATCTTTTTCAAACCATTTCTTATTGGTGTTACCAGTAGAACCTTTTGCTCTATATCCCAACGCAAGATTTGTAAAAAATAAGTCTTCATTATTTTGATGCAAATCTGAGTATCCTAATACTTTAAACAATTTTTCTAAGTTTTTATCTGTATCAAAACTAGTACCCTCTAAATAATCTACACTTTCACCGTTATTCATGGTTTCAATCTTGGTTTTAAATTTTTCAAAGTTTTTGTCAAAGGCACATCCCCAATCTTGTCCTAGTAAAACTATTTTTGCCTGTAGATTTCCTCTCCCTTGCCAATATGTCCAAAGATTAATTTCTTCACATAAATCGCACCATCTTAAATCGTCATCCTTCAAACCTTCGCGTTCTCTCTTTTGATAATCTTCACGCACATCTGCAACTAATTTTTCATATTCTTCTCTCTTTTTTTCTAAGTTTGACAAAGCACCAAATTCTTCTCCAGCCATCTTACACAACTCCACAATCTCATTCCCTTTAATGATAACCTCTTTCCATGCGCCAGGAACACTCTCATAACCATAATACAATCCAGCTAATCCACCGGCCACTGCACCTACTGTATCCGTATCATCACCAAGATTAACCGCTTTTAAAAGTCCCTCTTCCAAAGAATCTGTTGTAATAAGAGACCAAACAGCAGCTTCCAAGGTATCTACAACATATCCGGTACTTCTAATCTCAGTATCTGAAACTTCTGCAAATTCAGAAAGATTCTCCAATCTTCCATATCTGGTCCATTCCACCAAATTTGCAATATCTTTTTTGTAGAAATCTGAAGCTTGCTTCACCCCTTCTTGCAATCTTTCCAAGAGACTACCATTCGAATCTAATATTGTCTGCACCATAAAAAAGTAAATTCCACTTGCAATCTTTGCTCGTAAATGATTATGGGTAATTGCCGTTGCCTGATGAATGTAATCCAAAGCTTCCTCTAATGCCAGCTTTCCATTCCTATACTGGATATAAGAATATAAACATACCGGCATAATTCTCATTAAAGCACCATTCCCATTGGCACGTTCCCCTGTTTTACCGCAAGACTTATAATCTTTTCCCATAGCATAGTTTATAATAGCAGCCATGCAAGTATTTCCTTGATCAAAAGCTTTCCCAGCAGGTGTGTATTTCCCATATACTGTCCATTCATAGAACTTACGCATAATATCATCATAGTCAATACCACGATTTTCCAAGATACTATCTAAAGTAGCAATTGCCATACTACTATCATCAGACCAAGTTCCTGGTGGCATATTATAACTTCCATAACCTCTCATAGAAGTAACTGGAGCTTCTTTAATCTCTTCTCTGGACCAAAACTGTACAGGCATTCCCAGGGAATCGCCGATTACAACTCCCATAATTCCATCTATCCATATATTTCTTTTATCTGTCATACTCTTCCCCACTACATTCTTTCTCTACTTTCGTAATCTTCGCAAATATCTTCATCCCAATCAGCCAAAGCATCATCCATATATTGCAAACTTGCACAACTTCTAACCTTACTAACAGCTTTGCTGAGTGCTTTATAATTTACGGCCGTTCCCGCACAGTCTGCATGATAATTTACAGCTCTATCTCTACGGATGCCAAATCGTTCTGCTTCCGCCACCGCATCAATATTTGCTCCTAAAAATAAAAACTCCCATCCATATCGTTCTTTCTGACGTTCCACCATATGTTTTACTTGTTTGTAAGAATAGTGCTTACTGGAATTTTCCTGACCATCTGTAGTAATGATAAACAATGTTTTTTCCGGTCTATCTTCGTCTCTGGCATACTTATGAACATTGCCTATATGATGAATCGCTCCACCTACTGCATCTAATAATGCGGTACATCCTCCTACATAATAATCCTCTTCTGTCAGTGGCTTAATCTGCTCTAAACTTCTTCTATCATGAAGTACTTCTGTTACATCATCAAAAAGAACCGTAGAAATATAGGTTTCTCCTTCTTCCTTCTTTTGCTTTGCAATTAGAGAATTAAATCCTCCAATGGTATCAGATTCTAATCCACTCATAGAACCACTTCTGTCTAAAATAAATACAATTTCTGTTAATCCTTTTCTCATAACTAGTTACCTCCGTTATTTGCATGTTTTCTTGTTTCTGAGGTAACTATATCACAAAGGTAAAAAAATCAGGTCAACCCAAAGGCGACCTGATTTTCTCTTACCCAATAAAGCATGGCAATCCATGTTTTTCTAATGAAATACTATACCTTCTGCATAGCATGACGCAAATCCCCATTTGCGAAAACTCATTTTACACGCAAATCCCCATTCATTTATCGCCACCAACTTCAAATTTCATTCTTTGCATCTTTTTGTATTTGCTTAATTGCATCCAAGTATTCTCTCTCAACAGAACTGATAGTCTTTTGCTTATACTTTTTATACTCTGTTTCTGCTTTGTTCATAGCTTGTATATGTGATATTGAACCATTTCCTTCTAACAATTGCTCTCCCGTAGAAACTAATATTCTATCAAGGTGCTTTGCCCAATCTTCCATAGTCATTGCTATTTCACGTTCAGCCTGTCTCTCAGCAAAATCCAAATAACCGGAAACAAGTTGTCCCATTGCGCGCAATTCCTTCTCATTGAGATAATTTTTTGCAACCTTAGCTTCTTTTAAAGTTGGATGTTCTCCTGTAAAATTCATTAACCCCATAAATTCTTTTTCAGCATCAACTCTATGATAAATAACCTCTGCTGCTGTTTCACCTGATACGGCATAGTGAATTTTATTCTGTACCTTTTTAAAAAATCGAATTGATTCCTCTGCCCTAGGATTATAATCAATACTAGTTGCATAGATTTCCAAAACCTGACGATAAAAAACCTTTTCAGATGCACGAATATCTCTGATACGTTCAAGTAACTCTTTAAAGTATCCGCCGCCACCTAGTTCTTTTAATCGATTATCATCCATGACAAAGCCTTTTCGCATATATTCCTTTAGAATTTTAGATGCCCATATTCGAAATTGCACTCCTCGTTGTGATCTAACACGATATCCCACTGAAATTATCATATCCAAATTATAGTAATTTGTAGGTTTTGTAGAAAATTCGGAATTTCCGAATTTTCTCATAGTACTGTTCTCATTAAGTTCACCATCTGAATATATATTTTTGATATGTTCGTTAATTGTAGATTTGGATTTTTGAAACAAATCTGACATTTGCTCCTGCGTCAACCAAACCGTTTCATCTACAAATGTAACATCAACCTTTGTAACACCATCTTCGGTTGTATATAAAATTAATTCTGAATCCATACCTTACACCTCTTTTAGAACATTTGTTCTTTGTTATATTATCACATTATCGATAATAGTTCAATATAACTCAATATAACTCAAGTGAACTTCAAATAAAGAAGGATCTACAGATATATCTGCAAACCCTTGGTCAATCTTTTCATTTAGCGAGCACCTCATAAGCTTCTTTATTCTGTGCAAGTAGTCTCTTTGAAATTTCAAGCACTTCTTCATCATTAGCTACTACACTTTCATCCGCTTTACTAAAATCAATCACCAAATATCTTGGCGCATTATTCTTAAGTATAACAACTGAGCCAAGCTCATCTACTAATCTTGCAACTTTTGAAAAGTTTTGATTTGCTTCCGTAATTGAAACCATTGTATTTGTATCTACTATCATATAATACCTCCGAAATCTTATATATTTAGCATACTACTTTTTCTAGGATAAATTCAACCTATTTCATCATCCTATAAAGCATGGCAATCCATGTTTTTCCAATGAAATATCAATGGCATAGATATCATAAACTTCATTTTCAATATAAAACTGGAATATGATATCTCGTTTATCACATGGAGATAAAGCATACCCTGCCCTTGCCAATAAGTCTTTGGTTTCATCTAGAGATAATCTGGCTCCTATACACAATCGCAATGCTGTAGTTTTGTCTGGATGATAGTCCGGATTCTTTTTAATCTTAGAAAATGTCTGCTTTGTGATTAATGCATCTGTATATACTTCCGGATTGGAAAGTCCTTTTAATTCAATCAGATAAAACAGATATTCCTGAAAGGTATCTGTCATATGTTTCATTCGTTCCTTTAAAGCTCTATCATCAACTTCGAATAAATCAAAGCTACCTACCGAACCTGCAAAAACATGCGATTTATCTACAATTGGAGCTTCTTTAGCAGTATGTTTACATACCACATCTTCCAACTCTTTATCCAGATAATCTATATCCTCAAAATCCGAATCAAATTCATCTAATTCTTCCACATCAGAAGCAAAATCTTCGAAATTAAAACTTAAGAAATCACTATCACTGATATTATCAATTTCAAAGTTGCCTATCTGATATTCTTCTACCTTTTTCTCAGATACATAGTGATCATCAATATAAGCATCCAATTCTGGTTGCAAACGTTTTGCTAATCTGGTTGCTTTTTCATCAAACACAACCAAATACACCATCATATTATTATGAAGAAGAAAACGACTGATTTCATCGATTGCAATTCCCATGCCTTCTTCTTTAGGGTACCCAAAAGCTCCTGTAGAAATTAATGGAAAAGCAATACTCTTGCAGCCATTTTCATAGGCAAGCATTAGACTTTTGCGATAGCAAGAACGCAATTTTTCCTCTTCTCCATAACAGCCATTTATGTACAATGGACTCACTGCATGAATGATATATTTTGCAGGAAGTTTAAATCCTGGAGTTATAGCAACTTCGCCCTCTTCCATATGTCCAATTTTTCTTCTTTCTTCCAGAAGTTCATCTTCTCCCGCAGCTTTATACACTGCCGTATCTGTTCCAAAGGAATAAATTGGCTCTTCATTTGCAGTATTTACAATAACATCTACCTGCATTTTAGTTAAATCGTTTCTTACTATCTTAAAAGGCATTTTCTTATCTCCCAAATCAGAATTCTCGATTTAATTCCTGAATCCTACGAATATACTTGACTTTCTTCTCCTCTTTTATCTGCGAATACTGGTAACAAAATAATTGCTCCATAATCTCATCTACTGTTTTGGCTCCGCAGTTTCGAATCTCGTTCAAGTCCTCGCTACCATTGATATTAGCCACCAAATCTCCTACGGTAGCAAATCCAGCTCTATGTAGACAATGATTCGCACGCACCGAAAGGTCCAATGCATCTATCTCAGTGCTATTTAGCTTTTCACTTACATATATGGGAAATCGAAACTTTCCTCCTCTTCTAAGTTTGATTTCTGCAATATTAGCTTCTGGCACTAATTCCATAATTTCTAAAAATATTTCTTTACATTTCATTGATAAAAATGACTCCTTCCTACTTGAAGCGTCATCTATCATAATTTTTTCACAAGTAAAACTATGGTTCCCCTTTTTCTTCCAAATGTTCAGCTTCCTGATCTCGTACATATTCGACGCCTCCATCTATATCCATGTACGTAGACATAATAATCTGGCATTCCAAACGTCTAATACCTTTTGTATGATTATACAGATAATGTACATGGGAACTAAGTGTTGTATTATTAGGCGCATTACCACGACAATGAAATCTACAGTTCCCGGTAGTACTGTAAACCTGACGGATATATGGATCATTACATAATACTTCAAGCACATAAGACACCGATTCAGCAGTTGTTTCTACATCGAGAACAAAGCTTGTCCCTGTAGGTAAATTCGTGTTTTCAACAACAGTCTGATATCCCTTTATAATGCCATTTTTCTCCAATATATCCATTCTGTTTTTCACTGCAACTCTGGAAAGTCCTACCTGTGCTCCTATATCAGAATAACTAAGTCTGGCATTATCTTTAATCACTTCTAAAATCTTCTTATCTAATGCATCTAACCCTTCACTATTCACGGTAGTTCCTCCTTGTTATACTTCTTACAGCGTCGACTCTGTATGATTATCTTAGCAAATACGAAAGTAATGCACAACACCGTTACTTTCTTTTTGAAAGCTGCATATTTCTTTATGTATCTTTAACTTTCGTATTCTTACATATCGTAAATGTTTTGATTTTTCCTTATTCTAATGGCAACTTATAACATATTGTATAAACCTGAGTACTAGCAAAACTTTTTCCAACAATATTCTCAAATTTATCTTTTCCAATATCATCTAACAATGAAGCCATTAACTCAGCGCATTTTTTTCCTTCTTCTCCAATTTTAACTATTCCAAATTTTTCAAACATTTTTTTACTAATCTCATTATTGGAGCGAATTCTTATCAAAATTTCTTTTACTTGAGTAACTGATTTTAATTTATCCAAGAACAACTTCGTTATCATTGTTCCTATACCTTTTCCCTGATATTTTCTAAGCAATTGGATGCCAAACTCAGGCATTTCTGAATCAATGTTTAGAAGTACAACCTCACCAATATATTCTTGTGAAATTGTATCTATAATCTTAAGTTGAAGTTTACTCTTACCTGTTAATACATCTTCCCAAGATTTTTCTTTAAAATTTATATCCGTTAACACAGGCGAATTTTCAAACGTCTCATTCCATGCTTTATAAAATAATTCTTGTTCTGAATCTTTATATTTGCTGAGTATAAAATTATCATTCTCTGCAAATATTCCTTCATCCAAAAAACTTTGTTCCATTTGACTGTCCTTCTCAATATCTAATATTTCATTCTTAATTTATGTAATTCTATCTCTCCAGTTTCTGAATCATACGCAAGACATAATCCACTAAAAGATTCTAATTCACCAGCTTCTGTTAACAATTTTATCAGCTTCAATACGTGTTCATAAACCACTTCATGCTCAATTTCCAAATCATTAATAACTGCAACATCCAAATCTTCCAAATACCAATTATTGTGTGGTCCTGGTTCTTTTAGTTCTTCCTCTCTTTCCTCCCAAAAATTAGGATTTGCTCCATGTGCAATTAAATATTCTGCCATATAGTAATCAATATGACCTACCGCCAGTTCGAGAGCTGTTATCGCAGATTCGTTATTAATATTTCTTTCTCTCGGCACTAAATACTCCAGTGCTTCGAATACACCTGACTTTCTTTCTTCCAAAGGAATAAATATTTCTTCTTCCCAAAATGAAAGTTCAGATTCTTCAATCTCATATATATAATATCTATTTAAAAAGTCCGCCAAAAGGCATTTTTTATCATACATTTCCGCTTCATTCAAAGCATTCTTTACATTCGAATTCATCTTGTCACCAATATGGTCATTAAATCTGCCACGGTATCTAAAGCATTTTGATTCGACAATACAGTCTCATCTAATGTTGAAAGATATTCCATAACATTTTCCATCTCTGTCATCATGTCCCTTTTTTGAACATCACTTGCAGATTCTACTGTTTTCATAATATCTCTTTTTCCCACAATAGAACATACGCCTAATATGAGGGCTAAAAAAAGCAACAATCCCATAATCACTAAGACAGGAATTGTCGCTTTCGATTCTTTGATCTTTACAATCATCTCATCTTTATTGAATTTTTGTTTCATAATTGCCTCCTTATCGTACAATTTCTTTTTTCTTTTCTTTCTTCGGTGTAGATGCTACCTTTTCTTTAAATTTACGTAACACTTCGCGTACACTTTTCTTTTTCTCATTTTGAAGCTGTTTTGCTGAATAATCCTTGATTACCTCTGTAATAGCATCGGTATCCTTGGCCTTAAAGAAAATTGTATACCTGGTTGGTATCGTACTCTTATCTTTTACAACAGCAAAATCTACTCCATATTTTCTTGCTACACGCTGAAAATCCTTCAAACCGGTTTCTGCAACAGGAATACTGCTTACGCCTTGCCCCTGTCCAATCAATTGCTTAACGGTCTGCTTTCCCTTAGGTCCACTTTGCTTAGACACTTTATTATTTTGTACATGTCGTACATACATTTCTAAAGCTTTTACAACTTCTTTCAGGGTAAGCTTTGTTGTTTGTACTGCCAACTGGCACGCCTTATTTTCCACATCTTCTTGATACATGTTATCCCTCCCTCCGCATATGAGATGCTGCAGAATAGATTACACCCAAAAAGCCTGTACCGGTTTTCCGTCAAAATAAGCATCTACTAATCGAGATGTAAGCTCATCAATAGCTTCCATGATTTCATAAAGCTTTAATGGCTTAAATCCATCATCATCCTTACAAATGATAATTTCACCAACTAAATATTCATCTCCTTCATACTTAATTGCATGATCTCTAGAATATAGTAGAAGATATCCTTTTTTACCAAGAGTAACTAATCCCAAGTTATGTTCGAAATTCGCAACTTTATAGGTCGCTTCTTTTTCATCCACTAACCAGATTTCTTGTTCTCCAGTAACATAAATGTATTTTTCACCAATATCCATCATAATGCTTCTCCTCCTTTTACTTTATCTTTCTTTTCTACAGCATTTTTTGCATGATTTCTTGCAATTTCTTCTTTTTTCTTATTTAGATCTACCAAAATCGATTCCTTTTCTTTTGGTTTCTCCTTGTTTTCTATGGTTTCTGTAGTTTTTTCATGTTTTCTCAATTCAAACTTTTCTGCAAGTTCAAAGACATGATTCTTGCAATCGTAATGATAAACACTGTCTGTTAGTCTTTCTTCCGGAGATACCTGTGTTGCGTTCACTTCTTTTACCATGGCCTGCAATTCATGAAAACTCTTGGTACCATCATCAGGTACTAACAAAAGCTCGTGGATACTCGAGGGTAAGATGAAGAAGTCTCCACCTAATCTTTCAGCTGCCTGATTAAAGAATGTTTCATAAGCGAGAACACCTGCTCCTGCAGTTTTGTCCAGTACCGAAGCTACATACATCATTTCTTCAGAAATAAATGGTTCTACTCCATACTCTTCTATGGCTTCTTCCCCCATCATCTCTAAAATCACTTCACTCATTCCTTTAATTACTGCCGGTCTAAGTTCAGGTGCATTTTTCACAGCATCTTCACGAAGCTGTTCATAAGTAACTCCCATCTTTTCTAATAAACTATGTGTTATTAAGATGGTAGATCTACTCTCGTTCTCTAAATTCAATTCAAAACGATAAATTACTGCCATGTCTTCCATTCTTTCATGTGGTACTTTAGAAAGCATCTCTGCGTTTCTCTCATAGCCAACCACTTCCATGGAAATTCGCTCTTTCATTTTTTCATAATTTGTAAGCTGTTCTACATCTACCATTGGCATTGTTGGAAGATGCTTTTCAATCTCATCTGTTACTCGTTCTACAATTTCCTCAAATTCTACTCCTCTTTCATAGGAATCATAGAATATCTGCATATTCATGTTCATACCAATATTGCTTCCCTCTGGTGTTACTGCCAAGGAATCATAGGTTTGATTCATCTTTTCAACTACTGTTGTACTAATTTCTGCAGCAATGTCTCTTTCATATAATGCTGCTTTGACTTCTTCCACTAATTCATCCTTAAATGTTTCGTAATTCATAATTTGTCTCCTTTTCGGTAATTAAGATTTTTGCACAGATCGTCATCTGCATTTGGGTACAAAAAAGCGCCATGCCTATAACTTTTTGTTATAAGCTGACGCTTCTCTTTCTTATTCTTTTGCAAAAGAAAACAACCCGGTTGGTTTCCCTTACCAGATTGTCCACTATAATAATATCATATGTATATACTGAAAAAAAGATACTTGAACAGGACAATTAGGGGACAAAAAGTGTACCAGTCAAGAAAAGCAGTCTCTACTTCTTTATCTTTAATCCCGCATACTCTACAAATGCTTTTCTTATCTTTAAAGTTCCATCCTTTTTGTCTAAGCATTACTTCGACAATCGCTTCGGATGTATATTCCATTACTTCAACTCTTCCACATTTGTCACATTTAGCTCCTGCAATAATCATAAGACTGACTCTCCTTTTATCATATTATTCATAAAAATATTTTATCATTTTCAAAATAAATTATAAAGGATGTATTTTCTTACTTTTATTAGTCCCTATAAAAAAGACAACCTCTAAAGGTTGCCTTTCTGTTTGTTTATGGAATTGGATTAGCCGATATAAATGCGACAACTGAACACTAATTGACCATTATAATAGCCAAGATAGTTATAATCCGTTTTGATTCTATCGTCATATGGAATTCCGTTTTTAACAGCCATTTCTTGTTTTAAAGACTGACTGATAGATGGACTTCCTTTAATGCCATAGAAGTATACTTCCGAATTATTTGTCCAATTTGCTTGATATGTTGCATAAGGACACTTCGCATCAAAATGCTTATATCCATCATCGCCCATCACATAACCATTACCAAATTCATCATAACCGTCATATACAACTTCTATTTTAGTTCCTGCTTTAGTTCTAGTATCTGTACCACCACATACTGAACAAGTTGCTGTTTCAGTTCCATCAGCTGCTGTACTAGCATTATTGTTATATACATATTCACCAAACTGATGACCTGTTGCTGTTATAACAGCACCTTCAACTACATTTTCACATACTGAGCATTTTGTATCAGCGTCTTTTCCATCAGTATCACAAGTTGCTGCTACTGCACTATCTGCTACTTCTTCATAAGAATGACCTGTTGCTGTTATAACTTCTGTATATGTATCACCACATTCACAAGTAAATGTTTTTTCACCATCATTTTCACAGGCTGCTTCCATTGTAACTTCTTCTGTATAAATATGTTCATGTTCTTCTACTATTTCTTCTGGTATATCTGCTACTTCATCTACCGTTTCTGTTTTATTAGAACAAGCAGTAAATAATAAACCAGATATAATTGCTACAGAAAGAAATACGTATTTTAAATATCTAAATCTCATCGCGTTATATCCTCTTTCTTTAGTTATTATATTATTATACTCCTTTCATTTGCCTTATAAAAGAAAGAATTAATTCTCTTTTCGTTATCACTTTTTAAGATTAATCTTCTATTCCTTTTTATCAGGCCCTATAAAAAAGAAAATCTCTATCCCTATAGTAATAAAGACCCTTTTATCTTCTTTGCCTCGGTTACCCCTCATATTTTGATACAATTTAACGATGAGCACCCTTAGTGCGTCCCCCCTTTGGTATAAAAGAAACCGGTTGGCATTATACCAACCGGTCTGTAGAATCCATCATTATTTAGTTCGTGAAACTGAAATTTTCTGCTCCCTACAAATCAGAATTTACATAGCTGATTTATACAGGTGTTCCAACTTCGATTAGATAAATTATTGGCATTTATTTTGTTGTCCCTAATCTTTTTATATCCTTCAAAAAATATTTCATCATCGTATATATTCTGTTGTGCCATCTTATCCTCCATTCATTACAAATTTCTTAATCCACTATAATCTAACTCGTATATTTTATCACATACCTCATCAATATACTTTCTATCGTGAGAAATACTGATAATAGCTCCCGGGAACTCTCTAAGCATTTTTCTGATTACAGGTCCCGATAAGGGCGAAAAGTTTCTTGTTGGTTCATCTAAAATAAGCACATTTGCTCCGCTCAAACTCATACTTAAAAGAAGCACCTTGGCCTTTTGCCCTCCGGACAGTTCCCTTATAGGATGTTCCATTTCATCCGCAGTATATTTAAGGGAACCAAGATATGTTCTAATTCTTGTTCTTTCTTCCTTGTCTCCGGATTTATCAAGAAAATCAACAGGAGTCATATCCAAATCAAGTATCTCTTCATAGTTTTGCGGCATATACTCTGCCTTAATATCATCTCGCTGCGAAAGTTCTTCCACTATTTTTCTTAAAAGAGTCGTTTTCCCCACTCCATTAGCGCCAATAATACATATTTTCTCCGAGCCTCTTATTTTCAACTTAATGTCTTCAGCCAAAATCCTTTCCTCATCCCTAGTCGTAAGTTTTGCAAGAGTATACTCTATAACTGTTTTTCCTGCCGGAATAGATGAATCTTTGTCTCCCAGTTTAAAGAAAATAGCCTCCTCCTGTTCCGGCATCTCCGTCATGTTTTCATCTTCCTTTTTAAATCTTCGTTCCATAGACTTAACTGCGTGCATTTTATCTTTTAAGTTTTTGGCTTCGGCTGGTGACTGTCTGGAACAGTTCCCTAATGCGTTCTGAACACTTTGCATGATTTTTCTGTATTTTTCATCACGAATCTTTTTTTCTTTTCGATCATTTAATGCTTGTCTTTCCTGGCTCTCAAATTTATGAAATCTTTCTTCTAAATATTTTCTGTAAGGAATTTTTGCGACTGTATATCTGGTCTTTGTTTTTCGCACAATCTGTTCAATATGAATTACCATATTCGCTGTATTTTCTATCAAAGTTTCATCATGAGAAATGAAAAGTACTATGTGCTCCCAGTCATTTATTATTTTTTCAAGGATTTCCAGCGTATTGATATCTATATCATTTGAAGGTTCATCCAACAAAAGCACAGTCACATCCTGAATAATAAGTCTCATTAGGTGTGCCTTAACTTTTTCTCCACCCGAAAGACTTCCCATTTTCTGGTCACTATAGAAAAATTCACTTGTCATTCCGAATTTTCCGGTAATTTCAGATAACTCTTTCGGTGTTCTATTCCAAAACATTTCTTCTGCAGAAAAGAACTCATAAATAGTTTTTTCTTTATCTTCTTCAGATATTTCCTGTGGAAGATAACCGAGTATTTCTTTTCCGACCAACCTTTCTCCTTCAGCTTCTATATAATTATCAATAAGTAATGGATTGTAAATCCACTTCATCAATGTTGATTTTCCATTTCCTTCTTCACCAATGATTACCGCCTTATCACCTTTATTTAGTACAAGGTTAAATTCACTAAGTATGACTCTTAAATCCTTTTTATGTGTTAAATTTAAATTTTTTATCTGTAACATATTGGTTCCTCCTTTCGCCTGTGTGCAAAAGTAAAAAACGAGCCTTTTTTGCATACACAAAAAGACCCGCCAAATAAACCTTTATATATTCTCACAAATGAAAACAAAGGAAAATCTCTTGCGATAATCTAATTCAAGCGTACACAAAAACAAGCCTGTTTACCACAGGGCTTAAATCCTATATGTCTTGCTCAAACCAAATTATCTGTTATACATCTCCTCACCTTTCACTTCATGTGCCTTTCTTTTTTCTGTTAATCATACTAACACATTGTTACGTAATTGTATATAGTTTTTATTATCCACCTCTGCAAGCCTATCTGCAGTATAAAAAATCATTCCACTATATATCCAATCCTTCATGTGTAGGATTAATAGCAGCACTTTGCTCGCTGTCAAACTCTAATATAGTTATTTCATTCTTGATTATGCTCATAGGAACTCTCCTTTACAAATCTAAATTTCTCTAAATGAAATATTTGTTGTTCATCAATGACATCAATACCATTCTTATATGTATATCCCTGTTTTTTATAAAAATCGCACACCGTAATTGAAGCAGGAAGGGTGATTGATGTCTTGTCGCAATCAGTTACACATAGGAAACAGTAGTATATAATGTCGTGTGAAGTATAACAACTAATTTCCTGTAAATCATTAGAAGAAATCCCTGTTTCTTCTAACAATTCTCTCATAGCACACGAAACCTTATCCTCGCCTTTTAATGCCGAACCGCCTGCCTTTCTGCCAAATATTCCTCCAAGCACAGCCCTTTTTCATACATCTCTGTGGCGGCCTCAACGCCAACATACCGATAATGCCATACTTCCTCGGCAACACCCGTGATGTCGGTTTTATCTCCAGGGTAACGGAAGATAAAACCGTATTTGTAGCTGTTTTCTTGCAGCCAGAAATAAAGATCATAGGTGGCTCCGTTGATGTCCACGGCTAAACCAATTTGATGTTCACCGTATCCGGGAACAGATACCCATTGCTTTGCCAGTTCCTCCGCTTCGCTCTGGGAATTTCCCTCTTTGCGGTATCCAGCCACTTTGTCGTCATAGAGCTGCTGCTGCTTTTTCTGCGTGCGGTAACCGGATACGACCATAGGCAGTTGATCCCAATTTCCTTCCTTTGCTGCTTCCAACATCTCCATGAGAGGATCATAGATGCGTTCATCTACTTTCTCACCGCCGGGCACCTCTACCAGTTTTGGCTCGTAGTTTTCGGGGATCGCGTTTTCATAGTTTACCAACACCAAGTTCCAGTCGGTGTCATCATTTGCTGTCTGCGTGTTTTGGGGTGAGCTTTCATCCAAAAGGCCAACTTGCACATCATCAGGCCCCTGCGTTGTGGTGTCGTTTACTTGGGAATTTTCAGGTGATTCTTTATCTCCAAACAATGTGAACGCATTTACACAAACAGCCACGACCAGAATGACTGTGGCAATACTTCCCCAAGGAAAGCGCCTCCGCCGCTGCTTTTGCCTCCGGCGATGACCTTCATTGGGAACAGGCAGCATTTTTTCTTCCATCATATAAAGCCTCCTTTCTGAAGGGGAACAAAAGCGCCCCTGTCAGCATTTATTGTACTGAACAGCGGCGCTTGGAACTTTAATATAAAGTTGTTTATTTCCTAAGAAAATCCTAATGTATAGTAGCAAAAATCTTCTGCTTTTTCCGCAGAGGCAGCAGGCACGGAAAAATCTGTGTCAGTCGTATCCTTCCCATCATTTCGCTCCTTTCGGTGATTTGTTTCATAAAAGAGCAAATCCATGCTCCGGTCAGTATCATTCTACTGGACAAGAGCATGGATTGTTTTAATAAGAAGTTGATTGCTTCCTAAGAAAATGCAAAGAAATTGCTAATTTGACAACGGCAAAGAGACTGTAAATGTAACCACATGATTTTTGCTGGATGCGCTGATTGCCCCGCCATGCAGCGTGACGATCTCCTTTGCTATGGCTAATCCAAGCCCTGTGCCGCCTGTATCAGAGGAACGAGACTGATCTACCCGGTAGAATTTATTGAAAAGAGACGCCAATGCCTCATTTGGAATATCTTCGCCGCTGTTCTGAAACCGAATGATGACTTCATGTTCTAATTTTTCTGCGGAGATCACAATCTCGGTATGTGGTAAGCTATACGATGCGGCATTTTTCAGAATGTTGTTGAATACCCGTGCCAGCTTTTCCGAATCGGCTTCGATGCTCAAGTTCTCGTCAAGATGCAGGATAACGGTGTTTCCCCTGGGAGCCAAAACAGGAGACAATTCATCCGATAGTTGGACCAGCATATAATAAAGGTCGATGGTTTCCTTGGACAAGGTGATTTTCTGAGATTTATATTTTGTGATCTCAAAGAATTCATTTACCATCGTCTCCAGTCGGTAGGCTTTTTCCAACACTATATGAACCCGCGCAGCCCTCTGCTCAGGGGGCATATTCGGATCTTCCTCCAACAGATTGAGGTATCCAATTACAGATGTGAGTGGGGTCCGAATATCATGGGCCAGGTACATAACCAATTCGTCTTTCCGCTGTTCAGCCAAAGCGGTTTCCATTTTTCGTTCTGCTAAAGTTTGTTTTACAGAGTTTAGCTTCCGCTCAAATGGCAGCATTTCCGGTGACAACTGGATTTGCTTTTCATCGTCTGCCAGCAATGACTCTATCCCTTGATTGACCTCTCTGAAATAGCCGGTAACCCACCGGAAAATTCGTACCATGAGGACTGTAAATATTAGAAGAACGGCCACAGCGAAAAAAATTTCTTTATTACCTCGAAAGTGGTCACTGTAATAATAAAATGCTGCTTCATGCTTCATGTCGAATACAGTTTCCAGAATCCATACAATCAGATCGCCAATTCGCTGTTTCCAGATGAAAAGATACAGCCCCACCACCACCACGATAGAGGTAATGACATTCATGCAAACTCGTCGAATGAGTTTGGATTGAAAAGCAAAGTATTCGTCTTTTTTATCAACTTTCAATTTTATATCCTACCCCCCATATCGTCTTAATGAATCTGGGCTTGTCCATGCTATCTCCCATTTTCTCCCGCAGGTGGCGGATATGAACGGTGATGGTGTTGTTGGATTTGCTGTAATACTCGTCCTGCCAGATTTTGTGAAACAAATCTTCTGAACTGACTACATTCCCGGTATTTTCCAGAAGAATACGCAGGATCGAAAACTCCGTAGGTGTCAGCACCAAGGGCGTTTCCCCCAAAAAGCAGGTATGTGCCTTGATATTCATTGTCAAGGCACCGCAAACAAGATTATCTTCTGATGCGGCAGACGAGGTTTCACCGGTATCAGAATGAGCAGGATTGTACTTTTGATACCGGCGAAGCTGAGACTTTACCCGTGCAATCATCTCCAGAGGGCGAAACGGCTTTGTAATGTAATCATCCGCTCCAAGAGTAAGGCCGGTAATTTTATCAGTCTCAGCATCTTTGGCTGTCAGCATGATGATGGGGTAGGTATGATGTTCCCTGATTCTCTTGCATAGAGTGAATCCATCTATGTCAGGAAGCATAATATCCAAAATTGCAAGATCAATGGGGGTTGTTTCAATGCAGTTAAGGGCTTCTTGGGCCGTATAAAATTTGAATACAGTGTAGTTTTCGTTTTTCAAATAGACTTCTATTAAATCCGCAATTTCTGTTTCGTCATCGACTACTAATATTTTATTAGACATGAAGTCACTCTCCCTTCAAAGAGTATATATTATTATATTATCAAAGTCAGACACAGCACATCCTTATTATTTCATGAGAAAACATTAAGATTTTCCTAATTTCTCACAGATT
>JAFYWF010000052.1 GCA_017558145.1 Lachnospiraceae bacterium | reverse complement strand
TATTTTCACTAATTTCTGTACTTGGAGTTCCAGGATATGCTGCTGAAACCTTTACTCCAGCTTCAAATGCTCCTCTGGCAATGGCTTCATTACCAAGCATAATTTTTACTTCGCTCATATCTATGTCCCTTTCGCTAGTTATTACTTAATTTGTATTTGATATACCTTAGATATACCTTAGAATTTACTTATTTTTTAAGCAAGGTTTTGCTCTGCAATCAGGCGATTTGCCCCATACATTTCACGAAGTTTTGGTTTTTCAATTTTTCCTGTAGGGTTACGAGGAATATCTGCAAAGATAACTTCGTGAGGACGTTTGTATCTTGGAAGATCAAGACAGAATTTGTCTACTTCTTCCTTTGTTAATGTTTCGCCCATCTTTACTTCAATAATGGCTGCTGCAATTTCTCCAAGTCTCTTATCTTTTAAGCCAATAACTGCAACATCGTGTACTTTATTGTTGGTACGAATAAAGTCTTCAATCTGTACTGGGTAAAGATTTTCACCACCACTGATGATAACGTCTTTTTTACGGTCTACTAAGAAAATAAATCCATCTTCATCTTCCTGTGCCATGTCACCAGTAAATAACCAACCATCTGCCAAGACTTCATTGGTAGCTTTTTCATCTCTGTAGTAACAGGTCATAACACCAGGACCTTTTACTGCCAACTCCCCAACTTCACCTTTAGCTACGGTATTTCTATTTTCATCTACAATTCTAACTTCCCATCCATAACCTGGTTTTCCGATAGCTCCAACTTTATGAATGTTATCTACACCTAAATGTACACAACCTGGTCCAATAGATTCAGAAAGACCATAGTTAGTATCATATAAATGATTTGGGAAGATTTCTTTCCATCTCTTAATTAAACTCTGTGGTACAGGCTGTGCACCAATGTGCATCAATCTCCACTGTTTTAAATTGTATTCACTTAAATCTACTTTTCCGCCTTCAATGGCTTCTAAGATATCCTGAGCCCATGGAACTAATAACCATACAATCGTACATTTTTCCTTGGAAACCGTTTCTAAGATAAATTCTGGTCTAGTTCCTTTTAAAAGAACCGCTTTCCCACCAGATAATAAACTTCCGAACCAGTGCATCTTCGCACCTGTATGGTATAAAGGTGGAATGCATAAGAATACGTCATTTCTATTCTGTCCATGATGGTTCTGTTCTACCTTACATGCATGTACTAAGCTTCTATGTTTATGTAAAATCGCTTTTGGAAAACCTGTAGTTCCGGAAGAGAAGTAAATCGCTGCATCATCATCATCGGATAAAATCATCATTGGGGTCTGGCTGGAACAGTTAGCTGCCAAAGAATAATAATCATCCGCAAATCCAGGACAACCTTCCCCAACATACATTAACAATCTTCCTTTGCTGATTCTATCTGCAATTTCTTCTACTCGTCCGATAAATTCATTGCCAAATACAAGAATATCTACTTCTGCAAGATTTACACAGTATTCGATTTCATCCGCAGAGTAACGGAAGTTCAATGGAACTGCTAATGCTCCGGTTTTTAAAATACCAAAATAAATTGGTAACCATTCCAAACCGTTCATCATTAAAATCGCAACTTTATCACCTTTCTGAATTCCTCTTTGAATCAAAAGGTTTGCAAAACGGTTTGCTTTTTCATTAAATACACTCCAAGTAATTTCTCTTCGATAACTTGTCTTTGGACTTGGTTCTATAAGCTCATATTCCTTCCAAGTTACTCGTCTATCTTCTTTTATCTCTGGGTTAATTTCTATTAAACATACATCGTTTGGAAATTCCCTGGCATTTCTTTCTAAAAACTCTGTAATTGGCATGATTTTTTCTGTCTCCTCTTTTTACGTTTCTAAACTTTATCACTTTTAAGCTTTAACGCTTTTACTTGCTAAATCGCATTATAGCAAATCATAATGCTTTGGTCAACCTGTGAAACACAAAACCCCAAGAATTTTAGCCGTAAAATCCTTGGGGTCGCGAACATCACCAAATTTGAGTGCAAGCACTCCAGTTTAGCTCGTGCCTTCGCGTAAACAGCCGCTTATTTCTTGCGGCTGTTAAAATATACTATGGAATCAATAGTATCTAAAATATCTCTGAAATCTTCTCTTGGAGCAATCTCCAGGTACTCCTTCAAAATAACAGTTTCACGGTCGCGGTATCTTCCATAAAAGATGTCATAAAGATTATGACCCCTCATATAAATCTTAAACTCTTCAAAATGCTCTTTAATATCCTCTACCGATTCTACTGTCTTACCAATTCTTTCTTGGAATCGTCTACCACTAGATATTTTGTAAAGATACTTTTTCCATTTTGAATATAATATTCTCCAAAAATGCTCTTCACTTTTAACAATTCCCAACTGCATCATAACAGATGGATTTAAAAAATAATTTTCGAAGGAATAATACTTTAATATAAGAACATTCTCTCTGCGGACACGTGGTAACTTATCAACTTCTTGTCGATTACGCTCGCCATAGTAGCGGCATAACTGATTCGCTAATTCCTCTGCGTTCTTTCCGTCCCCATCTCGAATCATTAAAAATTGATCCCGCAAATAGAGCTGATTCATGTATTTTAAGTTAGCGTACGTCTTAATATTAGTACAACTATTTGTCGTAATAATGGAAATTCTGGATAATTCACCGTTTTCATCATGAATGTCACTGTAATACTTTTCTAACAACAACGGCAACCTATTCTTATCCTGTTTTCCTTCTACGATAAATACGAAATCTACATTTAAAAAATCATTGGCACTATATCCCAAATCATTCAAGATGTCATCTATCTCAGCGTTCTGTCTTGCTATAGAATAACCCTCTTTATCTAACACTACCTGACACACCTGTCCACGGGTAAAATTAGATACCATATTAGGTGAATGTGTTGTAAATACAACCTGATTTTTTTTCGATAGTTTATATAATATCTTACTGGCTGATTTTTGTAAAGAAGGATGTAAAAATAGCTCCGGATACTCTACGATGATAATACTTGGAATTTTTTGTTCTTCTTCTACATAGGTTTCCAACAGCGATAACATATAAATGCTTCGCATACCATTTCCCAAATGCTCAACTAAAGTGTTATGTCCCGTTTCTTTTCGGTTTGCTTCTACCTTTACAGATAATATTTGATCCCAGTTACAATTCATCTTATAGGTAATTTCTTCCATACCACCGTTTTTACGATAATTATGATTTACCTTCTCTGATAAAGATTGCAAGTCCAACTGATACATTTTGTGTTCCAACAAAAGTGCTGTTTCACGAATCGTCATTTCTTTGGGTGATTTTTGATTGATTAGACCGATACACTGAAAACACTGATTACATTTTCTGGTATTATCAAATACACAAGTATTTGATTTTAAATTCTGTAATTCTTTTGCCTGCCTTAATAAGAAGAAATCTTCCTGAAATGATTTTAATTTCCTAGCAGTATCTATAAAATGTACTTTAGGCAAAACCTCAATGATGCAATCATTGTTTTTACTTTTTCCATCATCATATCGAATCGTCCCATTCTGATTAATAGAACAAACAAACGTCATTTTCCCATTTTCATAGCATGGTAGTTTCTTTTGAAACTCTTTGAACCAAGAATCATATTTTTTATAATGACTCACCAAACCATAGTTATGAAACTGATGCAAATCTTCTTCTGATATTTCCAAAGTCATGGCAATCTCAATATTTTGTTTACGCTCATTAAAATCCGTTTCTTTTACTTTATAATTTCCGGTTACAGCGCGAATGGCATCCAACACAACAGTTTTACCGGTATTATTTTTCCCCACCAGAATCAAACAGTTTTCCACATCTTTTATACAAAGATTTTTAATAGATTTAAAATTCTTAATCTCTAAAAGTGTAATCTGCATGCATTCGCCCCTTTCTTTTATACTCCAATACTATACGCTATCAAATACGCTCCTATAAAATAAAAAAACATCTTTGCCAATTTCAATTTATCTCTATGTTCTGTTTTATAAAAATATTGGAACATTAATAAAAAATCAGAGATAAAATAAAATACCATTCCAATAGATAAAAAAAGATACGTAGGCATCCTATAAATAAGATAACATCCTATACTATTTGCGACAGCCAACGATAATATTATGCCATACCCATACATAGGTTTCTTATAATGACCCAAATGCATTTTCGGATGTTTACCAATGATTGTTATAAAAATGATTGCAATTATAGGCAAAATAAAATCATATCTACTAATATTTTTTAATTCATACAAACAAGTTAGTAACCATACATCAGCCAAAAGAAAACCACCCATACCATAGATAAAGCTCCTTCTTAACTTTGTTGCCAACATAATGTCACCAATGAAAAAACCCACCAGCGTCGGAATTAATATAAAATAATGATTTTGAATTCCATAATATATTCCTGTTATTACAAACATAAGACTGGTTAATGTCTTAAAATAAATATACGTTTTTTTATTTCTATGAAAAATTGCAAGGGCCATAAAGACTAAATAAACTGTTAACATTTTTCCCCCAAGTTTTTTCTACATTATTATCTCAAATCAATATTTCCTTACGATAATATCATTTCCCTGAACTAAGCTTCTTCTTAATTTGACAAGTTCTTTCTTTGCAATTTCTACACTGTAAAGTCTGATTTGATCCTTCCCAAAAACGTTCCGGATGTTTTGCATAAACAATTTCCCAATGAATTAAAACCACAAGAGAGGTAAAAAACAAACTCCAACTATAAAAATTTTTAATAAACAACATAGGTGTGAACATCATAAAATGTCCCCAATCATATATGCGACAATTGATACAACATTTATTTTTCATCCATATCTTTTGGAAAGGACAAAACAATAAAATACAAATATAATCACTTAAAAAATAAAATACAGTTAACATCAATAAATCACTGGAATTTAATATTCCAAACAAATATAACATTCCCCATACCGCATTGAAACATAACCATACTAACATTACTTTCCAAGCCGCAATATTTTGTTTTTGTACAAATTTCATCAATTCCAGTTCATCATAGTTTTCCACCGGTCGATACTCTGTTTCCTTTGCCTTCTTCCATGCCATCGATAATTTATTATTAGGAATCAGATGCAAAAACATTAATCCCATAAAGATAATCCAAATCAGATGAATCAATGTAAATCCATGCCAAAACGGCTGATTCATCAAACTTCCCATCAAATCTCTATCTTGAATATAAAAAAATAGAACCCCTAAAAAAATAGCAATACGAACAGCAAATTTCAAAAGATAAAATTTCAATTCCCGCGTTTTTTGAATTCCTTTTTTAATTTGTTTTCCGGTTATATTTTTAATTTCATCTACGGTATTTTTCACACGCTTTCCTCACTTTTCTTTACTCTCAATTTGTATGATTCTGTCTTTTACTACACTCTTAATACTCAATTTTCTCAACAATTTCTCCGTTTTTTACGAAGTATTCTTTGAGCATAACTCCTTCAGAATTTGTTCTGATACTATGATAATTATTTTCATCCTGATACTCAATACTACAAATGTCGCCATTATTGTAATACCAAGTACTCTCTATAAGTCGACCTGATTTATAAACTCCGCTTCTTTTAACCATACCCTCATTATCCATAACTTCAAAGGTATAGTGATTGTCTGACACATAGGTTCTGACTTCTTTTCCATCATCTCCTAAATTATAATATATTTTCTGCTTTATGACACCCTGTTCCTCTATATGTTCTACCGATTTCTTTCCATTCTGATAATCGCATTTAGAAATTATTTTTGTACCATCTGATTTATGATCTACATTCATAACTCGCCACGAAATATAATCGATGTCTTTTAAGGATATGGTTTCAATACCATTGTCCTTATTCCATTCCACTTCTATCTCTCCAGGCATCTTTCTAATGGTATAATTTCTATATATGAATAACCGAGAAGCGACTATTAATAATATGATTATGAGACTAAGAAATACTATTTTCCACCTACGTTTTCGATGTGTCCTTTCCACATCAGCTCCTGTTTTTGAAATGGTTTCTAAATCGCCTTTATTTTCTTCTGATTTTTCCTCTGTTGCTTTTACAGATACTTCTTCCTTCAAAAATCTTTTTTGTTCTGTTTCTTCCCCATGCTTCTGCCAAACGTTTTCTTCTGCCTTTTCTTCCTCTTTCTCCTCTATCTTTGACATCTTTTCTAAAAAGCTGACATCTTCATATAATGCTTCTCTTAATTCTTTGATCGAAGAAATTCTATCTTCCACCAAAAGAGCCAATCCTCTCATCAGAGCAGATTCCTGTTTCTGCGAAATTTGAATTCCCAGTTTGTGAGGCGGAATCAAATCATCCTCCATAATTCTATCTACCGCCAATGGAATGGTTTTCCCTGTGATACACACGTATATAGTTGCACACAATGCATACACATCCGTCCATGGTCCCTGTTCTCCCTTTCTACTTTGCTGCTCTAGGGGTGTATAACTTCCTTTCTGATAAGAAGACATAGAATGAGACGATACATAATCTCTTGCAGTCCCAAAATCAATTAGATATGCCTCCTTTCCATATTTCTCAATCATAATATTATCCGGACTGATATCACGATGTACAATATTTTCTTTATGTATTTTTTCTAAAACTTCCATAATTGGTTGCAAAAGTTCTAACACAGATTCCAAAGGCATTCTTTTCTCTTTTTGTTTCCAATTTTGAGCATATGTTCTAAGAGTAATACCATCAATATAATCCATAACAATATATGCTGTTCCATTTTCGACAAAATAATCTAAAACGGATACAACATTGGTTTCATTTCTGAATTTAGCAAGATTTCTTGCCTCTTTTAAAAACTTACTTTTTTCAGCCTCAAAAATTTCTTCACTACTTTTATCAAAGGGCAAAATAGTTTGGCTATCCGTGGCATCTCTTCCTGCATATTCTCTCGGACAAAATTCTTTAATTGCCACACGAATTTCCAAATTCAGATCAAAACCAATATAGGTAATTCCAAAACCACCCTCGCCTAAAACCTTTCCCACCAAATACTTCCCATTTAAAATCGTTCTAAGGGGTAAATGTCTGCTATTATTTTGTATCTCAGAATCCTTTCCCTTACAGTTAAGGCACACTTTTTCATTGTTGAGTTTTCCTACCATACAACTCATACAAATATCATTTGTGTTCATTGTTTTTCTCCTCATATTGTTCTATTTAATAATTAGGATGCAAATCTAATATCAACTCATAAAATTCAGGAAATATGATTTGGTAGTTGCAAGAACTTCCATTTAAAACACCATAAAAATTTCCATGATAATCATAGCAAGCAGCTCCCTGTGGACCCCTATGCAAACTAGCAGAAGATTCTACCGGATATCCTACATCCGTTGTTTCTATAATAACTTCCTGCATACTCCATTTAGGCGTACTCTTTCCATTAAATTGATAAGAGAAGGAATATAATGTCACATATTTTCCATCTAAATGATACAAATTATCCACATTGATGGTATGTAATTTTTTAACCTCTGATTCTTTGATCTGATTTCTCGGAATGGCTACCATTGCTAAATCATATTCTTTGCTAATTCTAATATTTTTTACCTGTATCAAAATGGTTGGATTATCTCCATGTTTTTCTTCACCGGTATACAATTTTATACTCATTTGATCTATTCCATAATTTTCTTTCTCCCAATCTTCTTCGGAGTCAATGATGAAAGACTTAGGAATACAAACATAAAGAAACGAATCTGTAATATCATAAATAAATCCGCTATGAAGAGAAAATGTACTTCTATCTTTGCTATCAAATATAGTAACAAGCACATTAGCTGAACGTGCAAGCTCCTCTAACTCTTCCGTATCATATCCCTCTTCTTTAATCGGAATTTGAAACTCTTTATTTCTTTTATCTAAAATCTCTTTTAAGTATGCATCATCTATGTATGCTTGCTGTTTCCATTTTGTATCGTTATACATATCCGTACATTCTAATGTTACAACTGCCATTTGTTCTTGTTTTTTTATTTTCAGATCCATAACGAAAAAAATCACTACTATAACGCCAATAATAAGAAGCAAGATATGTTCTATTCTAATTTTATTTTTATCTTTATTTTCTATATTTTCTGTCATTTATCTTTATCCCTTCTTGCAATAGATTTCACTATTTTTGCATTTGTTTTTGTTCATTATACTACTTCTGACAACTTTATCCAATTCTCTTCCAACGATGATCTTATTTTATAATAAGACAAAAGAAAGTTTTTGCACTCTTTTCTGTATGTTTCCGGAATAATTCTAGAATAATCTTTCAAAATAGAATTGCCAAACACTTTATTTTCAAGTAAAATAGGGAATAATAGTCGCATTGTATACAATCATACTGCGATACAGCATATTCTTTTGGAGAATTTTGCTTGTAAAACAAGAATGTAAATTTAAAAAATGTGAGGACTAAAATTATGAAACCATACAAAGAACTCAGCAAAAATGAATTACTTACTATGAAAGCTGCTTTGGAAGAAGAATACAAAACCATGGAAGCCAAAGGTTTAAAATTAAATATGGCTCGTGGAAAACCCGGCTTTACACAGTTAGATCTATGTGAGCCTATGTTGGATATTATTAATAGTGCTTCTGACATGAAAACAATGATGGGAAATGATACCCGTAACTACGGAGATTTAGATGGTATTGGTGAATGCCGTCAACTTATGGCTGACATGATGTCTGTAGAAAAAAATAATGTAATCGTATGCGGTAACTCCAGCTTAAATGTTATGTACGATACCGTTTCACGTTCCTTTACTCATGGGGTAAATGGATATACACCTTGGTTTAAATTGGATAAAGTAAAATTCTTATGTCCTGTTCCGGGTTATGACAGACATTTTAGTATTACAGAAGCTTTTGGTATTGAAATGATTAATATACCATTATATGACAATGGTCCTGATATGGATATGGTAGAAGAATATGTGAATAACGATCCTGCCGTAAAAGGAATCTGGTGTGTTCCAAAATATTCTAATCCAACCGGAATTTCTTATTCAGATGAAACGGTAAAACGTTTTGCAGCATTAAAACCTGCTGCTGAAGATTTCCGTATTTATTGGGATAATGCTTATTGTATTCACCATTTGTATGAAGATACACAAGATGAAATTTTAAATATTTTGGATGAGTGTGAAAAAGCAGGAAATCCAAATATGGTATATATTTTCTCATCAACTTCCAAAATCAGTTTCCCTGGTTCTGGTGTTTCTGCAATTGCATCTTCCAAAGAAAATATTGATTATATCTTAAGTCGTATGACAATTCAGACCATTGGTCACGATAAAATCAATCAACTTCGTCATGCAAGATTTTTTAAAGATATTCATGGTTTAAATGCCCATATGAAAAAACATGCTGAGCTTTTAAGACCAAAATTTGCTGCTGTCTTAGATGCATTAGATGCTGAAATCGAAGGTCTTGAAATTGGTACTTGGATTAAACCTCGCGGCGGATATTTTATTTCCTTTAATTCTATGCCGGGATGTGCAAAGGCAATCGTATCTATGTGTAAAGATTTAGGAGTTGTAATGACAGGCGCCGGTGCTACCTTCCCATATGGAAAAGATCCTGAAGACTCCAACATCCGAATTGCCCCAACTTTCCCTTCTGTGGAAGAGATGGAAGTTGCGGCCAAAGTCTTTGTACTTTGTGTAAAACTTGTTAGTGTTAACAAACTACTTTCTGAAATGTAATTAAAATAAATACACAAGAAAGTAGTTTACGTACATAAGGAGTGGAATTATGGCTTATACCAAAACATCCTTTATATGTTTATTACTATTTATTTACATGGGATATTTTCATTTTACCCGAAAACAATTACCATTAAAAAGTACTAAATTATTTAACGGATATTACATCTCAGCTTTATTAGTTGTTTTATTTGATTACGTTACACTTTGTACCGTAAATTTACTGGACATTGTACCTCCATATATAAATTTAGCAGTACATACTTTATACCTTTTATCTATTAATACCATGATTTATTTTACTTTTTTATATGAAAAAAGTCTTCTAGGAGAGCATATGGTTCTAAAGAAGGGCATTCGTATTTTTTTACAAATTCCTTATTTAGTATGTTCTTTTTTGGTTTTAATGTTACCTCTGAATTATATAAGCGGCAGATACTCCAATTATTCTACTGGACCTAAAGTGTATGCAGTATATATATGCGTAATTTTTTATAACACAATACTTTCCTACTATGGATTCAGATACTTAAAATATTTACAGAAAGAAAAGCGAACAGCTCTCTTAACTTGCACTCCACTTTTAGTGATTGTAACAATTGTGTCCTTGCTGTTTCCTGAATCCTTAATTGTAATTTTATATGTAGTTTTATCTGCAGTTGGATTGTTGATGAGTAGTGAAAATATAGATAAATACATGGACGAACGTACTGGTATGTTTAACCAATATGCCTTAAATACTGTAATCAAAGAATTTATAGAATTAAAAAAACAAAGAGTTGCTTCCATTGTTATCCTTACAGAAGGAGAACACACTAATCCGCAGGTAGATTGGAAATCAAAGAATCATGTATTAGAGCAACTTCAAAATTTTTGTAACAAAGAATTCGGACGACAAGTATACCGTATTAGTGACAATGGTTTTATTCTATTGGAAAATACAGAAGTATCAGCAAATCGTGCATCCGAAAAACTAAAAGATTATACTAAAACACTCTATGATGGCTATTACCATTTGGAATATAGTTTACTTTCTCTATCTGAATTTTCTAGTGGAAATGAATTTATGTCCAAGATCGTAGATGTATGTATTGATTCTGTAAATAAAGCAGCTAATTACGATTTTCTAACCGGTACCAGAAACCGTAATTCCTTTGAAAAATTCTTATCTCGTCTTAGAGAAAATAATGAAGATGTCTATTATTTTATTGCAGATGTAAATAACTTAAAAGAAACCAATGATGTTTTAGGACATTCTGCAGGAGATGAATTAATTCAATCTACTGCCAAGCTTTTATGTGATACTGTCGGTAACGAAGGTTGGGTATTTCGTCAAGGTGGCGATGAATTCGCTGTTCTTTGGAAAGGACAGGATCCTCAATTATTTTTGAGAACACTGACCATCAATACTTCTAATACCAATCGCCATCGTTCCTTCCCTGTTAGCTTTGCCATTGGTTATGGTAAAATTTTGGATAGTAATGGATTGGAAGATGCTGATAAGATGATGTATGAAAACAAAGCAAAAATGAAGGCCAAACAACAATAATATGTATTTATTCTTTATTTTATATTTAATACTGTAAAATCTAATAATCAAATTACAAAAATAAGGAGTAACAAAATTTTTGAATTTTGTTACTCCTTATTGCATCTTATTCCACTGTTTCTACTTGTGCAGGCATTTCTACCACACCACTATCAGCTCTGGTCCAAATAACTTTATTATTTACCATTTCATCAATATCCATTCCGATAATGGCTGAAGCTCTGGCTTTTGCCACTGCTTCATTTCCGGTACCCAAATTTTTATAAATTTCAAATGCCGGTTTTCTGTTTCCATTCAAATCCTTTAATCCCATAGCCAAATAGCTTTGCATTTCATGAGCATCATCTACCATTCTGAAAAGCATAAAAGCATCAATATCCGGAAGTGATCTTGCTTTTAAATATCCATAAGCTACAGATGCCTCCTGGGCTTCATTCCCAAAACTGGAAGTAAATCCGATTTCGGCCAAAGATATACTTCTTACATCCCCATTTGGTCTTAAAAATTCAGATCTGTGCATATAATCAATTAAAATATCCAAATTCTGCATGGTAATATATGGTGTTGTAATGCTATTTTTTACCCATACAGAAGGACCATTCCAAGCATAAGGATCATACAATGGAGAATTATATGGATGGAAGGAAAGTCCCCAATCAATATTTCCTTCACGAAGCATGTAGTAATTAAATTTATCCAAATAATCTTTCGCTAAAAAGCTGCCCGGATTGGACTTACGATTCCATTCCTGATCGATGGAATTGTACAACATAACATTGGCATTCATACCCTTCAATTCATTGTAAAAAATACGAAATGCTTTTGCATAAATCCCCACATTAAAATCTAAGGAATCTGAGTTAGTATACCACCATGAAGTACGAGCATTTACTTCATTTCCCAAAATCCAATTGTCAACCTGACCATATCCTAAAGCACCTGAATAACGTTGTCCCAAAAAAGCTGCAATCGCTTTCAAATGATTTACAGCTACCTCATCTGCTACATTTAAAGCATATCCCGGACATTCCCCTCCAACTGCCTGCGGATGAATCAAATGTTTTGTATATTCACTACCACCACCATTTAATAAAATCATGGTAACTTTCATACCTTGACTATTAAAATATTTAATGGTTCCATCATAAGCTTTTAATTTAGCACTATCAAAATAATAATTCTGACCATTGTAGGAAAACAAAACTGCTCCCGGTGCCCCTTGGGCAGAAACAATATGTTCTAAAGGCATATTATGTACAATTTGTTGAATTCCTAATTCCTGTAATTCTCCATTAGTAAAATCTGCAGATGGTAAAATCCCTTTAATTCCTGCCGGAATTGGATTCGTTGTAAAACCAGCCATAGCCTCCGGATTGGTAATATAATGTTCATCACTTACCTGTACCATTTGTCCGCCTTGTTTGACTGCCACCAAAAATTTACGACTCAAATTAGATGCCGGTGTATTATATGCCAACGGAAATGCTACTGTAACCTCTTTTCCTGCTTGCACTGTAGCAACCATATTTCCTGTAGCCCCATCCTGGTTTACTTCATTTGCAAAAATGTAATATAAACCATCCTCACTAGATGGAACACTGGACGCTTTCAACTCGCAAACCACCTGTTCTCCTGCAATCATACAGGACTGAATAGCTACCGTTCTCCCTGCTGCCTGCACTTGCAAAGGTTCTTCTACAAATTCTTTGATACTCACAAGCATCCCTAAAGCTAATAGGAAAAGGAATATGGTTTTCATTTTTTTTCTAATCATATACTGTTTATCCTTTCTGGTATACATATTACTCTTCAAACTTTAAAGTTCTTTTAATAAATGAACTTCTTTCGTCTAGTTGAATTATAACAATCACATCCAAGGTTTTCAATGTACTTTTATAGTTTTCGTGATGCTTCATTCTTATTTGCATTTCTTTCTTATTTCTCGTAAAATAAAGAAGATTTTAAATGTAATAAACAAAGAATGGAGACTTTAAATGAAAAAATATATCTTATCATTAATTTTATTATTAGCATTAACCGGTTGCACCAAAAAAACTGATACAACTACTTCATCTGTAAACGAGACGATTCCTTCAGAATCTATTTCCGAAGAAACAAATGAATCTGTCAAAATAACGCCTACTCATGATTATTATTGTGACGATTTTATATTGACTGTAGATGAAAAACAATTTGATTTAACTACAATTATCCCTAAATTGTCTTCCATCTCCGAGTTATATCCTATTAGTGATGATCATCTATATATCCTGGGAAGAATTGATGAAACTACAAACGCCATGATGGTATATAATTTTGCGAAAGAAGATTTTGTGCTGGCCATAGAAGGAACTACCATGTGCTGGGTACAAAATAAATTTGAAACACTACGCTACCTCAAAAATAATACCGTATACGATTATGAAGACAATATTATTTACCAACCAGAGGATTCCAAAATGATTAATATGATTGAATATGTAGTTGAAGATTTTATGGTAACTGTTACCGATGCAAATTATGAAAATCCGGAAGAGATTTGGCTTCCGTAAAAAATCACCAGTGTTTCGCATAAATTTAAGGACCTGCTTTCCTCGGCAGGTCCTATCTTTTTATTCCTATCTATTATTTTCTAAATCAATCTTTTTTTATTACCATACTTGCTGCACCATAAATTCCGGCATCATTTCCTAAAGTAGCCAACGCAAATTTAATATCACGAATTCCCGGCCATGCATATTTTACAAAGTAGGTCTGTACCCGATCTACTAATACTTGCCCTGCTTTCGAAACACCACCTCCGATAATAAAAATTTCCGGATCGATTACTGCTGCTGTAGCTGCTAAAGAATAACCTAAATAATCACAAAACTTATCAAAAATTCCATCCGCAACTTCGTCTCCAGCTTTTGCCGCATCAATAACGTCTTTTGCTTCCAATACTTCAAAATTACGAAGTGAAGTTTCTCTATTCGTTTCTTCTATTATTTTTTTCGCCATACGAACTAAACCTGTAGCAGAAGAAAATTGTTCTACACATCCGATTGCACCACATCCACATTTTTTATCAATCTCATCATCCACATGAATATGACCAACTTCACCTGCTGCCCCCCTGGTACCAACGATAATTTGGCCATTGTAAATAATAGCTGCACCGATACCCGTACCAATCGGTACTACAACTACATTTTTATATCCTTTGGCACCACCTCGCCACATTTCACCTAATCCGGCAACATTAACATCGTTACCACCTTTACATGGATATCCCGTCAATTCACTTAACTCTTTTGCAACAGGCTTATTTTTCCAATCTAAATTAGCCGGACAAACAGCCACGCCATCCTCAGTAACAGGACCCGGAGTTCCAAAACCAACACCTAAGATATCATTTTTTTCAATTTTATTTTCTATTCTCTTTTGTTCTAAACTTTCTGCAATATCCGGTAAAATGTGTTCTGAATTATCTTCTCTTCTAGTCTTAATCTGCCATTTTTCGAGTAGTTCACCTTCTACTGTAAACAATCCTAATTTTACAAAAGTACCACCAATATCAACACCAAAACAATATTTCATCGCCTTTTCTCCTTCCATCTTACATATAAGTTTTATGAGTCCGAACTAACATATTAATACAATAATTCTAACACACTTAAATCAAATTTAACATAAACTTACTTGTTCTTTTTTAGGATTATCTCTATCACTTCACATCATTATACTCTTTATAAGAATACTCATTTTTTTATTTTTAGCTATAAATAAAGCCTATGGTTTCACACCACAGGCTTTATCCTTTGTCTGCTTTATTTGCTACAAATCATATGTCTTTCTATAGTTAATTCTTAATCACAAAATTCTGCTACACAACGTTCGTAAGCAGCAACCGGATCTTCTGCAGCCGTAATTGGACGTCCAACAACAATATAGTCGGAACCAATTTCTTTTGCAGCTGCTGGAGTCATAACACGTTTCTGGTCTCCGATATCACCATCAGCGAAACGTACACCAGGAGTAATAGTTAAGAAGTTCTTACCGCAACGGTCATGAACTTTTCCTGCTTCAAGCGGAGAACATACGATACCATCTAATCCTGCATTTTTCGCTGTTTCTGCATAGTGCATAACAACTTCGTCGATAGGATGATTGATTAAGATATCTTTTTCCATAGCTTCCTGATCTGTAGAAGTTAACTGAGTAACTGCGATTAATAATGGACGAGTTCCATCCGGACGTGTAAGACCTTCAAGTGCCCCTTTCATCATAGCTGTTGTACCAGCTGCATGTAAGTTAGTAATATCAACATCTAAGTTAGAAAGAACTGCCATAGCTTTTTTAACTGTGTTTGGAATGTCATGAAGTTTTAAGTCCAAGAAAATTTTATGGCCACGAGCCTTGATTTCTTTTACGATAGATGGACCTTCAGCATAGTAAAGTTCCATACCAATTTTTAAAAATGGTTTACGATCGCATCCTGCGAATTTATCTAAGAATGCAAATGTCGCTTCTGCAGAAGCAAAGTCACATGCTACAATTACGTCTTTTCCCATGTTTTTATCCTCTCATATTCTCATTATATTTTTGTAAGGGAGGGATAATTCCCTCCCCTTTAATTTACTATTTATTTTTTCTCTTAAGCATCAATTGTTGAAATTGTAAGTGTAGTTTCTTCTAATACGTCTAACAATGCATCTACTGTATCTAAAGATGTAAACATTGTTACATTGTATTCTGTAGCTACCTGACGTAATTCAACACCATCATTTTCAGCTTTTGCATCTAAATCCTTTGTATTGATGAAGTAAGCAATATGACCCTGACGAAGTGCGTTAGGAATTTCATCGCTTCCTTCACTAATCTTCTTCAATGCTACAGTACGAATACCATTTTTCTTTAAGAATGCTGCAGTTCCAGCTGTTGCTTCAATGTTAAATCCAAGCTGATAGAAACGACGAATTAATGGTAATGCTTCTTCTTTATCTTTGTCAGCAATTGTACATAAAACTGTACCGTAATTCTGTAAGTGCATTCCAGCTGCCTGAAGCGCTTTGTAAACAGCACGGTTCATTGTACGGTCATAACCAATTGCTTCACCAGTAGATTTCATTTCCGGAGAAAGGTAAGCATCTAATCCACGAATCTTATTGAAGGAGAATACCGGTGCTTTTACATAGTAACGATCTTTTTCATCCGGATAGATATCAAAGAATCCCTGTTCTTTTAAGCTCTTTCCTAAAATAACTTCTGTTGCAATATCAGCTAAAGAGTAGCCTGTTGCTTTAGAAAGGAATGGAACTGTACGAGAAGAACGTGGGTTAACTTCAATGATATATACGTTATCTTCATCGTCTACTATAAACTGAATGTTGAATAAACCAACGATACCAATTCCTACACCTAATTTCTTAGCATACTGTAAAATAATACCTTTTACTTTGTTAGAAATAGAGAATGGTGGATATACAGAAATAGAGTCACCAGAGTGTACACCTGTACGTTCAATTAATTCCATAATACCTGGAACAAATACATCGCGTCCGTCACAGATTGCATCAATTTCTACTTCACGTCCCTGAATATATTTGTCAACCAATACTGGTTTATCTTCATCGATTTCTACCGCTGTTCTTAAGTAATGACGTAACTGTTCTTCATTAGCAACGATCTGCATTGCACGACCACCAAGAACGAAGGAAGGACGAACTAAAACCGGATATCCGATTTCAGCTGCTGCAGCAACACCATCTTCCATATTTGTAACAGCTTTACCTTTTGCACGTGGAATATCTAATTCATTTAAAAGATTTTCGAATTCATTACGGTCTTCTGCACGGTCAATAGCTGCACAGTCAGTACCAATAATTTTAACACCACGATCAAATAATGGCTGTGCTAAGTTAATAGCAGTCTGTCCACCAAGAGAAGCAATAACACCTTCTGGTTTTTCGAATTCTACGATATTCATTACGTCTTCCGGTGTCAGTGGTTCGAAGTATAATTTATCTGCGGTTGTATAATCAGTAGATACCGTTTCTGGGTTGTTGTTAATGATAATCGCTTCATAACCGGCATTCTTAATTGTCATTACCGCATGTACTGTAGAGTAGTCAAATTCTACCCCCTGACCGATACGAATAGGACCTGCACCTAATACGATAATTTTCTTCTTGTCTGTTAAGCGTGATGTATTTTCTCCTGTATAAGAAGAATAGAAGTAAGGAATATATGCACCTGTATGGCATGTATCAACCATTTTGAATGCAGGGAATAAGTTCATTTCCTTACGCATATTATATACATCTAATTCTGCACAATTCCATAAGCGAGCAATGAATTTATCACCAAATCCCATCTTCTTAGCTACAGTTAAGATTTCACCATCTTTGCGAACACGAAGCTGTTCTTCCATATCAATGATGTTCTTGAATGCTTCAAGGAAGAATGGTGTAATCTGAGTAACTTCATGAATTTTTTCTAAAGTTACACCATGATAAATTAACTCAGCAATTGCGAAGATATTATCAGAACGGAATTCTGTAATGTATTCTAAGAGTTCATCTACACTCATGTTGTCAAACTTAGGTAAGTGTAAGTGGTTTGCACCAATTTCCAAAGAACGAATACCTTTAAGTAACGCTTCTTCAAGGTTGGAACCGATACCCATGATTTCTCCGGTTGCTTTCATCTGTGTACCTAATTTGTTAGTTGCAGATGCGAATTTATCAAATGGGAAACGCGGTAATTTAGCAATTACATAATCTAATCTTGGTTCAAAAGCAGCTGTTGTATTTGCAATCTGAATATCTTCTAATGCCATCCCAACTGCAATCTTAGCTGTTACACGAGCGATTGGATATCCGCTTGCTTTGGATGCTAATGCAGAAGATCTGGAAACTCGTGGGTTTACTTCGATTAAATAGTATTCAGAAGAGTGAGGATTTAATGCGAACTGTACATTACAACCACCTTCAATTTTTAATTCTTTGATGAGCTTGATTGCGGAATCATTCAACATCTTTTCATCTTCTTTGCTAAGTGTCATGATTGGCGCAACAACACAAGAGTCACCTGTATGAACACCAACAGGGTCGATGTTTTCCATACCACAAATAGTGATTGCATGGTCGTTAGAGTCACGCATAACTTCGAACTCAATTTCTTTATAACCTTTTACAGATTTTTCAATTAATACCTGATGAACCGGTGAAAGTTTAAACGCATTTAAACCAACTTCCATTAATTCTTCTTCATTGTAAGCAAAACCACCACCTGTTCCACCAAGTGTAAACGCTGGACGAAGAACAACCGGATAACCAATACGTTTTGCAGCTTCTTTTGCTTCTTCTAAAGAGTATGTGATTTCAGATGGAATAACTGGTTCCCCGATAGATTCACATAATTCTTTGAACATTTCACGGTCTTCTGCACGTTCGATAGAAGCACTAGATGTTCCAAGAAGCTCAACACGGCATTCTCTTAAAATACCTTTCTTTTCTAACTGCATTGCTAAATTTAAACCTGTCTGGCCACCAATACCCGGAATGATAGCATCCGGACGTTCGTGACGAATGATTTTAGCAACATATTCTAATGTTAATGGCTCCATATAAACCTTGTCAGCAATAATAGTATCTGTCATGATCGTTGCCGGGTTGGAGTTACAAAGTACAACTTCATAACCTTCTTCCTTTAATGCAAGACAAGCCTGTGTGCCGGCATAGTCAAATTCAGCTGCCTGACCGATAACAATAGGACCTGAACCAATAATTAAAATTTTCTTGATGTCTGTTCTTTTACTCATTTTTTCCCTCCTAAATTATTGTGTTATATCTTATTAGCGATAAAGCGATGCAAAAAAAATCGGTTCCGTGAAATGTACATGCACATCCTTGAAACCGAAAAACAAATTATAATATTAAAAAATCAAAAATAAACTGCTCATAATTAGAAAAAGAAACATAAGAAGTATCAACAAAAGCATTAGAAAAAGTAGCGAAATTAGCAATTTTCTTAAGGTTTACTGTCATGATACTTCTCCTTTCTAATTATGTGCTTTTTATCTTTTCTACTTTATCATATTACGCATATCCTGTCAATCCATATCAAATCGAGGATGTTGAATCATAACCGCCATCTTTTTCAATATTTTCACTTTACGTTATCAATTATAACGCATGTCCTCCGGACACTTTTATAACTTGTCCCGTGAGCATTTTTGCCTGCTCACTGGCTAAAAACAAAATCGTGAATGCAATATCTTCCGGTTGTATTAATTTTCCCATTGGAATCAACGGAAGAACTGCTTCCTCCAAATCTTCATCAATCCAACCGGTCTGAGTTGGTCCCGGAGCAACACAATTCACTGTAATTCCATATTTTCCCACTTCAAGGGCTATACTACGGGTAAGTGCCTCCAAGGTTGCCTTACTAGCCCCATAGGTAATCTGACCTGCAAAAACCTGTGCTGCATCTGTAGAAAGATTGATGATTCTTCCATAATCGCCACGATAATTAACAAATTCCCTTGTCATCAAAATGCTTCCACGCACATTAACTCCAAAGGTATCATCTATTACCTGTTGTGTGATTTTTTCAATGGTATCAAAACCATTTTCATCATCTGTTGCTGCGTTATTCACCAAGATATCAACTCGCCCAAATTGGTCCATCACAGTGGCATAAATTTCTTTTACTGCTTCCTCTTGGGAAATATCACTTTCCAAAATCAAATATTCCGCATTAATTTCCTTAAGTCTTTTTTCTACAACATCCGCATTTCCGGCATTGGCTGCATAATATCTGTCTACTCCATTTTTATCTGTCTTACTTTCATCAAACGGCCGAAACACTTTTTTATATATCAAAGCTACTTTGGCTCCTTCACGTGCAAATGCAAGCGCTGTGGTTGCACCAATTCCCCAAGGATTATTAGCACCCGTAACGATAACAACTTTATCTTGTAATCCATAATTAATCATTTACATACCCTCCGTCTATCAAACACCTTTTATTTTTAGCAAACGAAATACCTGTTCCACCGTATTTACCATATTGGCTCTTGCATTTGATACATCCATTGCTTCTTGTATCGTCTGAATGTTTCTAAGTATCGAAAAAAATGCATCTATACCATGTTCATTACATGCAATTGCATCCTCTGTAACTGCACCTGCAAATGCAATCACTGTTTTATTGTATTTTTTTGCTATGTGGGCCACACCAATGGGAGCTTTTCCAAACACTGTCTGACTATCCAATTTTCCTTCACCGGTTATAACTATATCTGCATCTTTCACATAATTTTCTAACTTCGTTTCTTCAAGAACAATCTTAATTCCCGATTCCATCACAGCATTCGTGTATGCTAAAAATGCAAATCCCATTCCTCCTGCTGCTCCTGTCCCCGGATAATTTGCATTTGCTTTTTCATATTTCTCAGATGTAAGATTGGCATATTCAGCAAGCCACTTATCCATCTGCACAATCATTAGATCATCAGCACCTTTCTGCGGTCCAAATACTGCACTACATCCAAATTCTCCACACAAAGGATTTGTTACATCACATGCTATACGAAAACTACACTCTTTTAATTCCGGAATGACCTGTTCCTCTGTAATCTTTACAATTTCTTTTAATCCTTTTGCACCAAATGGAACTTGTTTCCCATCTTTATCAAGCATTCCATAACCCAATGCTTGAAGCATACCAATACCACCATCATTTGTGGCACTTCCTCCTATGCCAACAATAAAATTACGACATCCTTTTGCAATTGCATCTTTGATTACTTCGCCAACACCGTACGTTGTTGTATTAAGTGGATTCCTCTTTGCCTCTGGAACTAAAGTAATTCCTGCTGCTTGTGCCATTTCCATAATAGCTGTTTTACTTTCTTCTAAAATTCCATACCGACATTTTACTTTTTCCCCTAAAGGACCTGTTACTTCTACAGATTCCACTTGACCTCCCATACCGAATGTAAGTGCTTCTATCGTTCCTTCACCACCATCAGCCAAAGGACGTACAACAACTTTCGCATCCGGCATTACTTTCAATACCCCATACTTAATTGCTTCTCCCGCTTCTAAAGAAGATAAACTTCCCTTAAATGAATCAATCGCTATTACAACCTTCATTTTTCCCATTCCTTTTCTTTATAACCACATCTCGTGTCGTCTTTCATTCTCCATAATCGGCTGATGCAATCTGTAATCTCTCTTTTTCATAATCCTCATTCCCCAATTATAATAGTTTTATTTCTCCGTTCGAAACAATAATTTTATATAAATAAATCTTATTTCCATAGTAACACAATCTAACACAATGATACAAATTCTGATCTTGCATTCATATTTCTATACAGTATAAATAATATCACAATAAAGTAATCGTACCATACAGTCACACAAAAGAGGATTCTGAAAAAGAGCATTATTAAAATAAAAAAGTCTTACCGAACCTATTCCGTAAGACTTTTTTCATATATCTTAATAATTATACTTCTTCAGGGAATGCATATCTTGCTTTGTACTTAGCAAACTGTTCTGCAAAAGCAACACTTTCGTGAAGTTCACCGGTTTTTAATGCATTCAAATATTCATGTGCTTCCAACTTACCTTCTGCTACCTGAAGCATTTCCACAGCAACATTAGAACAATGGGCCGCTGTTCTCTCACATGCAGTTAATAAATCTTCAAGAACGAAACCATATTCTACGCTACATAATCCATCTCTCAAACGACGTACATGACGTGATTTTACTTCACGAACTAAAGTACTTACTACCTGTTCTTGTGGTTCTATTTTAATCGCTTCTTTTAAATCAAAAGTACTATAGGACGCAACAGTACGATCTACAATATCTAAAACTGCCTGTTCTAATACCGCTAATTCCCCCTTAGCCTGAGCAGAAAATTCAATTTTCTTTTCTTCCATTTCTAAAGCAACTTTTGCCATGGAAACCGAATAATCCGCAACACGTTCGATATCAGCTACCGTATATAACAATGTATTTAAAATACGATTATCATGTACAGATAGATTCATATTGGAAAGCTTTACAAGATAAGTTCCCAACGCATCTTCATAACGGTCTGTTTTATCTTCTAATTCAACAACTCGCTCCATAGTAGCTTCTTCAAATCTCTTAGTTAAACCTATCGCTAACTTCATAGCTTCTGCTGCATCTTCAGCCATCTGTCCTGCAATTTCCTGTGCTCGTTGTACCGCTACTGCAGGAGTTGCTAATAAACGTTCATCCAAAAGTTCCACCTTCTCCGGTTCTTTCACTTCCGGAATTATCATATATGCCAATTTTACAAGCAATCCATTCATCGGCATTAACACACAAGTAGCAGCCACGTTAAAACAGGTATGAATGACTGCAATATTCCATGCACTTGCAGTTTCTGTCAGAAACTTCCAAGGAAGAAACATTCCTACTCCATAAAAAATAACTGCAAAAATAATAACTCCTACCACATTAAACAACATATGCACACTTGCAGTACGACGAGCATTTCTATTAGCGCCTACACTACCTAATAAAGCGGTAACACAAGTTCCTATATTCTGTCCTAAAATAATAGGAAGGGCTGCTCCAAAGCTTACAACACCAGTACCACATAATCCTTGCAAAATACCGATAGATGCAGAAGAAGATTGAATTACTGCAGTCAACACAGCACCAAATAATATTCCTACAAATGGATTCGTAAAAGAAATCATCAGTTCCGCAAACCAAGCTTCACTCTTTAAAAAAGACATAGATCCACTCATTAAATCCATACCAGTCATCAATGCCATGAATCCCAACATAATTGTTCCAATGTTCTTTTTCTTTTCACTCTTAGTAAACATATACAATACAATGCCACAAATGGCTAACATAGGTGCCAAGGTGGATGGTTTAAAAAGCTGAATAATAAAACTATCTCCTTCCAAACCTGAGAGAGATAAAATCCATGCTGTAACAGTGGTACCAATGTTGGATCCCATAATAACTCCTACCGCTTGTTTCAAAGTCATAATACCGGAGTTAACAAACCCCACCACCATAACTGTTGTTGCAGAAGAAGACTGAATTACAGCCGTAACTCCCATTCCCAATAGAAAACCTTTAAATACGTTACTGCTCATTTTTGCCAAAATTGTCTGCAATTTCCCACCAGCAGTTCTTTCCAAAGATTTTCCCATTACATCCATTCCAAACAGGAATAAAGCTAATCCTCCTAATAAGGAAATTATTTTAAAAATATAAAATGTCATATGAACTCCTTTACAAATCTTTCTATTTCCCAACATTTTTAATCATATATTTTACTCCCGCGAAATACTATATAGGTTTTGAAAAGCTTATGTAAAATTTATGTAAAATTAAAGGCTGTTGTAAAAAATCAATGCCAAAATTTCTTCTGTCTTTGCTCCAATTACAACAACCTTTTCTATTAAAATCCAATATATATTTTTGTTCCTTTTCCCAGTTCACTTTCCATACTAATCGTTGCTTGATGATAAGCAACTGTATGCTTAACGATAGAAAGTCCCAAACCTGTTCCACCTGATTCTTTTGAATGGCTCTTATCCACTCGATAAAATCTTTCGAAAACCCTGCTTTGATGTTCCATTGGAATACCAATCCCGGTATCTTCTACTGTTAAACATTTATCTTCAACATGAATATTAACCTTACCACCTTGTACATTATATTTAATAGCATTATCACATAAGTTATATACAGCTTCCTGAAGCATTCTTTGAACACCTTGTACTGTAAAACCTTTTCCCGAAACGTCAATAGTAATTCCTTTTTGTGCTGCACTATTTTCAAGAAGTTCTTTTACATCCACTGCAATAGCCAATAAATCAACCTTTTCCGTAGGAACTTCTACACCTTCATCTAACTGTGATAAATGAATAATATCATCAATAAGAGTTACTAATCTAGCTGCTTCTTTTCGAATATGACCTACAAATCTAGGAACATCTTCTGACTTCACAAGATTATTTTCCAACAATTCCACACTTCCAATAATTCCCTGCAAAGGAGTTTTAAGTTCATGAGAAACATTAGCAGAAAATTCTCGACGCATCTGTTCTGCTTGAAATCTTTCTGTAATATCAAAGGCTAAAACAACAGCGCCAATGACTACACCTTCCGATTTAATACAACTCAAATCAAACTGGTATTCCCTACCATTGTAATTCGCTCTGGCATAACCTCGTCCTTTGTCTAAAGCATCATTTACAGCCATTCTCATGATACTTGATTTATCAATTGTGAGGAAATTTTTTCCAATACAATCATCATTAGCTTCATATAACTGCTTGGCAAACGGATTAATACTTAAGACCGTACAATGACTATCCAACAACACAAGCCCCTCTTGCATAGACTCTGTAATCTGCGAAAATTCATCTGATTTTCGTTGTAATTCCTCCATTTGAGTTTTTATCAAATTATGCTGACGATGAATACGATGTAATAAAGGAGATATTTCTTCATAAACTTCATTTTTTAAAGGATATTCTAAATCCAATTTATTCAACGGTTCAACAATTTTGGTTGCCATTTGATGCGCCAAAAAAGCAGATGAACCTAAAGCTAAAATCCCAATTAAAACAATTGGCCACATCATTCCCATCATCAATGACCAGGCCGATTTTTGATTTGCCGAAATACGAAGAATGGTTCCATCTTTTAATTTTTGTGCTTCATAAAAAGTCTGCTCTGTCAAAGTGGTAGAAATACGAACCGCACTCCCCGTTCCTTCTGCTATAGCCTCTTTGATTTCCTCACGATCCGCGTGATTTTCCATAGTAAACTGATCCACTTGGGTATCAAATAAAACCTTTCCATCTACATCAATCCAGGTTACACGGAAACGATCTGCTTCTACATTTTCCAAAAAAGCATTTCCATATTGTTCTGTACCTGTTACTGCTAAACTTAACTCATTTTTCAGCTGTTCCACTTGTACTTGGGTAAAATGATTATACAATACGCCTACTACAATACTAAGAGAAAAAAATAATACACTAACAGCGACTAAGACAGTAGAACGAAATATCTTACTTGTCATTTTGAACCTCCAAACGATATCCCACATTTCTGACAGTTTCAATCACATGTCCATATTTCCCTAATTTTTGTCGTAATGTACGTATATGCATATCTACTGTTCGACTTTCTCCCATATAATCCGTATCCCATACACTAACTAACAACTGTTCTCTTGTAAACGCCAACCCCGGTTGCGATAAGAATAAATGTAACAACTTATATTCCTTATAAGTCAAAGTTGCTCTCTCTCCATCAATAGTGACGGTGTGCTCATCTACATTTAAAACCAATCCCTGGTACGATAATGTATTTTTCGTTTTTATCTGTTTACAACGACGCAATACAGCCTTTACTCTACTGATCATTTCCATAATCCCAAAAGGTTTTACCAAATAATCATCAGCACCTAAATCCAAACTTTGAATTTTATCATATTCTGTCCCCTTAGCCGTTGCCATAATAATAGGTATCTCTCTATATTTATCTGATTCCTTCATCATTTTTAGAAGTGTTACTCCATCCTTGCCCGGAAGCATTACATCCAGAATAATCAAGTCCGGTTTACTTTCTTGTAAAGCATCCCAAAAAGAATCCCCATCCTCAAATCCTCTTGCTTCAAAGCCGGAGGATTTTAATGCATATACTTCTATATCCCGAATGCTGGAATCATCCTCCACACACCAAATCATAACATGCTCTCCTTGTACTTAATTTTCTACAATCATAACGATTGCCTATATAAAATTCAAGTTTTCATTCGTAATATAGCTTATATTTTACATACATTTTACATTCTTTAAGCAGTTATCATTGTTACTTACTCTCCTGGTGCAAAACAAAAGTTTCCGATACTTGGCTCTGGGATAAGCTTTCATAAACAATACCATATCCTCTCGGAAATACAATCTTAGAAGTATACTCTCCATTAATAAACTCAGGTATATCCACCGGTAAAGTTCCTTTTGCTCCGAAAATTCCTAAAATTACCTCCATTCCGGCAATAATATTAGGTCCACAAGCTGCTTGCGACTTAGTTATGCCCCCCACCAGAGCTTCTGTTGGATCCACTCCGGAACCTTTACTTCCATATACTGCTAATACAGCGTCTGCCATTGGATATGACTGCACATCGTAAGGTTTGCTCACAGATTGTACAATGGTAGTTTTCCTTTTCTTTTCTGCGTAAGAAATTACCTCTAAAGGATACGCTGATTCCCAACTTCCTCCATTCATTTTTGCAGCACTGCCTATTTCTGAAATTATAATCACCGTATCTGCCCATCGAATATCTTTCTTATATGTCTTTAAGGTAGTATTTTCATCAAAGCAAACGCTGCGTACTTTTGCACTATTAGGAATCAACCCTGCTTCTTTTGCTCGGTTCCATCCCATCAACATCTGGGCTTCTTCATTTTTATAAGGTACCATAACCAATACCTTACTTCTTTTCTTTATTTTTAAAGGTAAGGTATTGTTTTTATTTTGAACTACTGTTACTGCTGCGGCCGCGGTCTGACGTTCTATTGTTCTATTGTAATCACTTCCCACAATAGTCATCGCATTTTCCAAAGAATACTTCGAAGCATTCCAATCCAAAATTCCAAATTTATGCTTCACTGTCAATATTCTAGTAACAGCATCATCTATACGACTTACAGGAATATTTTCCTCTTGTACAGCCGCTTCTATTCCCTCAATAATTTTTTCTAATGAGGCCACATCTTCCATACTGGTCAAATTACAAGGCATACATATCATATCCACTCCAGCTGCAATGGCATTAACTACTGCCTGTACCTCATCCCAACTATTTGTAATACCCTCCATATTCATGGCATCCGTTACTACAATCCCTTCGAATCCCATACTCTCTTTCAGCAATCCTGTAATAATGTCGTCTGACATAGTTGCAGGTAATGCTTCTTCTTTTCCTGTTTTCAAAGAATAGATGGTATCTTTTTCCAACTGAGAATATAAAATATGTGCTGTCATTATCATATCTATTCCGCCTGCAATGAGTGTCTCATACGGCATCAATTCACAGTTTTTCAATTCATCCAAGGACTTATCCACACAAGGTAGGCCATAATGGGAATCCACAGAAGTATCTCCATGTCCAGGAAAATGTTTTGCACAACTAATAACATCACTTTCCGCAATTCCTTTCATGGCTTCCGACGCCATTTCTCCAACTACTTTAGGATCGTCACTATAAGAGCGCAACCCTATTACTGGATTATTTGCATTATTATTCACATCTACTACAGGTGCCAAATTGGTGTTAATTCCTATTGCATTAAGCTCACTTCCGATAACCTGTCCTGTCAAATAAGAATATTGAGGATTGGAAGTGGCTCCCAATGCCATATTTCCAGGCATGGCTGTACCGCTTTTCAAACGATACACCAATCCCCCTTCCTGGTCTGCACAAATCATCATAGGAAGACCATCGTTTTTCATGGCTGCTTCTTGAAATTTCATAGTAAGCTCGTAGGATTGCTTTGTTTCTTCCAGATTCTGTGCAAAGTAAATAACTGCACCTGGTTTATAATTTTCAACAATCCAACTTACCTGATCATTCATTTCCGTAAAATTAACCTGCTCCTGACTATCCTGTGGATTCTCATCCCAATAGCGGAAGGACAACATCATCATTTGCATAATTTTATCCCTTAAAGACATTTTACGTATAATTTCATCTACCGTTTCCTTTTTCTCAGTTGCCAATACCGGAACCGTAGATATTGAAAAAGTTATAATCATAATCCAGCATAATAATTTTTTTAATAATCTTTTTTTCATTTTTTCACGCTCTTTCTTTATCTCTTTTTGTATTTCTTTCACTGTAATGTATATAACATAAAAAACAAAGCACCTCTTCTGACGCTATATGTTTTTTCGTTCTGAAAATATTGTAACAAAAGTTACTGTAATTAAAAACACATAAATTAATTTGTAACATAAGATATATAAAAACATAAAAGATGTGATTCTATGAATACAGAACTTTTCCAATTTAATAGCAATCTTAATCCAAAATCCTATATTGAAAATATACCTAATGCAGCAATACAAAATACAAATTTTCGTACTACCCTCTGGACTGGATGTCACGTTCAAATGACATTAATGTGTATTCCCTCTTGTTCAGATATTGGTACGGAAATACACTATGATACAGATCAAATAATTCGAATCGAACAAGGCATGGCACTTGTCAAAATGGGTGCATGTGAAAATCAATTAATTAATCAAAAGAAAGTATGTGTTGGAGATACCATATTCATTCCCGCAGGAACATGGCACAATATTATTAATATTCAAAACACACCGCTAAAACTATCTTCTATCTATGCTCCTCCTAAACATCCCGTAGGAACTGTTCATCGCACAAGAGAAGATAGTGAAAAAGATCATTATTAAAAGAAAAATAGCGCCTATATCAAAATGATACGGCGCTATCTTCATTTCTTTATTCCTCAAATCTCCATCCATATTTCTTAAAATTTATAGTTCCATTACCTTCAGAAATAATGCCTTCTACTTCCAAACGTTTCCTATGTTCATTTTTCCACCACATTAATTATGCTTGCAGCATAATATAAGTTAACATCTGTCTCTTACGATCACCCGTTCTTCTCCACGATGAGAACGTGGTTGTATGATATGTACACAAGCTTTCATCATAAATATTTTTCAAATTGACGCCTTCCTGGTAAAGCGAAAGACTTATGGCAGCACCGAGATCCAGCATATACTTTCCTTTATTATCCTTTTTCTTAAAAAACATTCCACATTCCATATCAGAAAAAGATTGTTTAAAGCATTCAAGTACATCTTCTCCTACTTCATAACAACAAGAATGATTATAAGGTCCCATGGCACAAATAATATCTTCTGGTTTGCACTCATATTCCTTAATCATCTTCTTAACAGTTTTCCCTGCAATTCGTTTTGACGTTCCTACCCATCCGCTATGAACAACACCAATCACTTTTTTCACCGGATCAAGCAAAACTATCGGTACACAATCTGCGGTATGAACACATAACATTACTCCTGTCTCATTTGTAACTAAAGCATCTGCATATTCTTCATCATGAGGTATCGTGCTTCCGTATCCAGCATCTTCCACGCCTACTACTCTGACCTTATCTGTATGCTTTTGATTTGCCATAATCATTGTGGAATGATCTATATTAAGTTGCTTCGCAAGACGTTCAAATCTTTCTTCTATCCACTCTCCACAAAGTCCTGAAGTATAACCGGCACTTGCCACTCCTGTACTACATATCATTTCAAATTTTCTTATCAAATCCTTGTTCATCATAAAGTACTCCTTTTACAGATACATGTTATAAAAATACCTGTTTATTCCAAACTAATAATCTCTAAATCCTCATATGGATTTGTTTTTGATAAACCAATCTTTGTAACCTTTCCTTCAAATGGTGCAAACTGTTTTTGCATTATCTCAAAAGCAATTGTTAGTTGCTCCTTCGACAAATGCTTTGCTAACGTACTATGTGGAAGCCAACTAAAAGGCATGTACCTATAATCTATTTTTACCCCTTCTCTTCCAGTTATTTCTTTATAATAAATTTCTACCAATTGATGCAAATATTGATTCAGGATTGGAGTAATATAAATGACCCCTGGTAAAAATGTTCCCACCGATACCCATTGTATCTTACCAAACTCTAATTCTTCTTTCTTCCTCATGAATATTTCGCGTGCAACATCTACAGACTCTGTTTGAAAAGCAGCTATGGTTATATGAGGTGGAATATTACCTTTTATCATCAGTGTATTTCCTGTTGCTTTTTCTATTTGTTTCATATATGCGCTAATTCTTTTTTCTGTTGTTTCATCAAAATAAACCGATATTAAATACATAACAAACACTTCCTTCATGTCTATTATAATGTGTTAAATTTATTTTGTGACAAAAGTTACTGTATTAATATTGTATTTCTTACAAAAATCGCTGCAAGCGAACTTGCAACACTGGGTTATACCAATATTAAAAAATTTGGTGACATTAATTCTTGGCTATTTGATACGTTTTTCACCTTATTCATTCCATCCAAATTCTAGTGTACCCAAAATGTACCCAAGCATCATATATTCAACTACATTGCAATGAATTCGGCTACGCTCGTAGACCTTCTACTTTTTCCTAAACATTATCCTTAAGATACAGTTTTCCATCTTTATCATATACTTGAACTTTACTTACTTTTACAATCTTCTGATTCCGTATGTAACAATCTGCCGGATTATAAAAAATAATTCTGCATATCGCCTTTGTTGTTTATCTTTTGCAATACTCAAGTAATTATATCCCTGTGATCTTTGATTTTCAAATAATATATAATCCTCACGCAATCTAGAACCAATTAACGATATCCCCCTTAGTGCATCCCCCTTTAGTATGTTTATAAACAAAAACCAAAAAAGTATCTGTACAGGAGATTCTTGTACAGATACTTTTTAAATTTAAGGTGTAAAAATATGTGTCATATGGATAACCTGACCATCCTCTACTACGATACTTGTATTGTATGGAGTGAAATCATATACGACACCTTCATAGTCTGTTAAAAAACTTCCTGGATAATAAACAACTTCACCTGATTCATTTGTACCCTCGAATTCCGTTGAAACTCTGATAGTTGCTTCTCCGATTGGCTGATACGCTTTTGCATCATTGAATCCATGTTCAAAATAAACACCACTTTCATCGTGCCATAAGTCATATCCACCTTCTTCCATTCCACCATTGATGAAAAGAAGACCTGATTCTAATGTTTCCATGGTTTCAACTACTACTTCATTTCCCTGAATCATAATTGTATCGCCTTCCTTTAAGTTAGCGATGTCAACCATATCAAATAATTCGTAATCATATACTGTTACTTTTAACTGCATTTTACCTGTATCATCTACATAAGCATCTCCTTCTTCAAAAGATACTGCTAATGTACAGTTATCAAGAGCTGTCATATCAATGGTAGAAGGAAGTGGTGAAATTACATTTGCCTGTACAACTTCTGCTTCTACAACTTCAACTTCTGCTTCTGTTTCCTCTGCAACTTCTTCTACGATCTCTTCTGCCTGTTCTGGCACATCTACTTTTGTTTCTTCTTTTGTCCCGCATGCCGTACACATACAGCAAACCATTAATAATATCAATAATTTTTTCATATACATCATCCTTTTTATTTTCTTTTACACCATAGTCTCCAAATATTTTTTGCGTTACATAACAATGGCATAATATCAATCGACCTCAAAGCTTAATATTAAATGACTTAATGAATAAATATGTTAAATTGACATACCTTCATCCATTTCCATTTCTTCTTTTTCATTGCTCATCTCTGTATTTTCTTTGGCTGGAGCTTTTAATTCTTTTTGGCTTACAAGACTATCTGCTTTTTCCAAAAATGCATTATAATTTTCCGGTTTCATCTCAAAACCTTCTAATCCCTGTACTTTGTTTGTTAATTTTCCAAGATGCTCAGCAGCCTTATCATATCTTTCTGCAGACATTTCATCCATAAACATCTTATATTCTCTCACATCTTTGAATGCATTAAGGTGATCCATATCTTTGTCTGTAATATCAAAAAATACATTTTTTTGACCATTTGGAAATTCTTTCCCGGCAACTTTTCTCAACTGACCCTTAACCTTTAACATTACAAGTCCTTTAGCACCTGCCATTTCTTTTTTATCTTTGCCATATGTTTTCGCTTCTAATTTATCCCAATTAATGTCAAAAACTTTGTCGGTAGCTACTCTCTTTAATAAAGATTTATCTCTTGCACTCAATTTATCATTAGTCATCACAAAATCATCTAAGTGTGCAATTTTCGCATCTATAAAATCTGATTTTTCGCTGATATATTTATCTTGATATTCGTTTCCAATTTCTCGTAATTTCTTACGAAGGTCTGCATTCTCTGGTTTATTAATTTCTTCTAAAGACATATTGGCAATGTCTTTGCCGTCTTTTTCTTGATGATACATGGCAATACATGCTGCCACAGCAGATAAGGTATCTCCATTTTTGAATTTATAATCTTTAACTTCTTCCTCTCCAAAGAAAAGTGCTTTGAATGCATTTTCTGTGCTATCAGCTTCCTTTATGATAGATTCATTTTGCTGTGCAAATTCTTTGTGATTTTCTACAAACTTATCCTTCTTCTGCTTCACAACTGCTTTATTAAAATCGTCTAATTTATTCTTTTGAGCTTCAATGGACTCTTTTGCAAAGGCAACTTTCTTTGCGTGTTCTGTCTCAATACCAAAAAACGCACACAACTTGTCCCAAAATCCCAACTCCACATCTTTTTCGTCAAAAACTAATTTATCACCATACTGTGAAGTATTGGCAGTAACTGCGTTTTTAGACTTATCATATTCCATAGTCGTACTTTTTCCCAGCATATCTTCCAAAGCCATGATTAAAAATGACTTAGCGAACGGACTACGCTGAGATTCATTTAACCAATCTTGCAATTCAGCATCCGCACATATCTCTGTCGCACTTACAGGGCCAAAAAAACAACTATCCATTAATCCCATGTTAGCCTCTTTATTTTTGTTCTCTATATCTTGTAATTCATTTTTCCTCTTCACGATGTCGTCTTCATCGCTATAATAATTTATCATTTCAGTCGTACTTTCATAACGGCCCGCTCTACCCATCAGGAAACTTTTCTGTTCCGGTGTTAATTTATGCTTCATATTCTTACCTCCGAATTTTCTTCATGTCTTCGTCTACTACTATGACATACACTACAACACACATTTTGTTACATTTTTATTTCTTATATTTTTTAATTACCCCAAATCTTTTTCATCTTTTTCATGCAAAAATCGTCTACTTAAAATGTTTTTATATAACAAATCCCCGATGTCAATTTCATCGGGGATTCAACGTCATTTTATTTTTACAAACTCATTTCTTCTTCCATTTCTGGCTCTTCCTGTTTGGTTACCTGCTTCTGAGGCACATCAAACTTAGCAATACCCTCACCATTGATAACAACATTCGCACCCATAGACACAGTTTTTGCTTCAAATTGTCCAATAGGTGTCAAATTCTCTGCCTCTTTATCAAAAACTTCTAATTCCATATGAGCATGCTTTTCTCCATCCGTAGCCAAAATATCATTCAGCACTTCCTTATCCATATTATTTGCTTTCTCCTGTAGTTTTATAACCTCAGGATGATGTTTCATAAACGCAGCATACATATTATTGGTTTCCTCTGACATCTCTACACCAAAGGCCGGATTCTCGGAGTGAAGTGCCTGCACAACAGACACTTTTTCCATTTTGCCATACATTAATTTCCCCATGTCAAATGACTTACCTTGTAATACTTTATAATATTTATCCAATTCATTTGATAGTCTGGTTCCTATGTTATATACCCCGCCGTTTCTCCTTACCTTATCTCTAAGAGCATCAAAATTTTTTTCTCCTCCAAGTTGTTTAATTGTGTTCTCCGTTTTCTTGATATCCATTTGAACAATTTGTGGAACCCTGAGTCCCTTGTATAATTGCACTAACTTTTCATCCAGGTCTTTTGTAGATGTAATTTCCTGACTCATTTTTTTGGCGAAGTCATCCACGCATTTTTCCATTCTCATCATACCGTCTGCCAATATATTTTCGTGTTCCTCATTGGTCATGGTAGCTACCTCTTCTTTTAGCTCTTCCCCAATCTGCACACGAAGCTCTTGATGCTTGGTAGGATCCAGGACTTCCTCATAAGGAATTCCTCTTTGCAGCATCTTGATAACACAAAAATAAAACGGTTTTTCTCTCCCTAATCTAACCTCTTTCCCCTCAATCTTAACTTCCACACCGTTTTTACCTTCTTCCGGGAAGAAAGAATAATTCAATTTATCATCAAACGAATTTATTTGCTCTAGTGTACGGACCTGTCTAACAAAACTATCACAATTTTCTTTTGCAATTTCACGTCCGATTTGCATACGTTCTTTTTGTTCTTTTGTCATAGGGTCACAAAATTTTGCTTGTATTTTTCCAGCAAATTGTTCTTCCTTAGTCAAAGGTTTTGACATTTTCTCCATTACACGCTTTTTGCATTCTTCCATTTTACGATCTATTTCCTGCTGTTCTTTGAACATTTGAGCTTTCTCTTTATAAAAGCCAAACTTCGATAGGAAAGTTTCCCAAAAAGTCATCGTAACTCGTTCTTTTGGTTCTGTCGCTCTCATAGGAACCGGCTCCGGATAATAACTTTTATTCATACCATTTATAGATTCCAACATAAAAGCTTCAACTCTAGCTCCGCCTTTCAAGGCTGCCGTCAAAAGATTACAACTAAGATCATTCAGTTCCTGTGGACTGCGCCCTTTGATTCCTTCTTTTTCCTCCAGCATTTCTCTTACTGTCTGACCGTTAATCATGATAAGATCCAAGCGTTCATCCAAGGTCTCAAAACAACTGTTTAACGTATCTTCCAAGGCATCTTTTCCATACTGCAGAACACTCTGCTCAAAAAGTTTACCACTTGGAGATAATTTATCCAGTTCTTCCGGTGTTTTTCCTTTTGCTTCTGGATGAGACAACTTAAACTGTTCAAAATACTCATCCATATTTCGAAATTCAATTTTAAGTTGCTCCGGTCTTTCTCGGTAACCCAGACCTATTGACATGTGATCACGTCCATTTGTGGCATAACCAATCAAGTTATCTAAAGCATTTACAACCGTTCTTTCCATCTTAGGCGACCCAACACCGGCATAATGCTCTAACCCTGTAATTAACATATTATAATTTTTAACAGACTCAGATTCTTTTAAGGCATCTGCCTTCGCTAAAATTGCGTTTCTAGCTTCCGCATCTTTACATAACCTGGCCGCTCTGGTTAACACATGATGCTGCTTGGAAATCTCCTGCACCTCTTTTTTCAAGTTAGCTGCCTTAGTTTCTATTTCCTGACGAACATGATTATACATTGCCTGTTCGTATATGTTTTTTCTTTGAGCATAAGTATCACATTTTTTTAATCTGGCTGCTATATCCATATCAATTTCACTATAATATCCTTTGGCATCCATATTAGGATGTTTCATCATAACGGAATAATGTTCTGGCATAACGGTATAGTTTTTTAATTCTTCTTTTGCAGCATTTACTGCCTGCGCTATAATATCTTTCGTATTTCCTTTGATGTCCATTTCTTTTTCCTTTTTTCAAATATCTGTAATCTCATCTAATTCAACTATAAGATTCTACAAATACATTTCATTTTCTTTTAATTTTACTAGTAATAAAACGCCAAATATTGGCATACGTAGATAAATCTAACACACTTATACATATATAATCAAGTTTTTTCATTGGAAACACCTGAATTAGTACTGTATTTAGTAATCCACTTTTTCTTTTGACACTATATCTTGTATAGTTATTCCAAATATTCCACGGATTATTTTGTTTTTAATGGAATTTTGCAACCATGATGCAACCGGAAGTATTAATTATATACTAATTTCGCTTTATAATTTATTCACTATAATACAACTGTTTAGGACTCTTAGGCTTATCAGGATTGCTCAACTTTATTTTTCCGATTCCAACCAAAGGCATTACATGCGTTTGAATTGCATATGTCACAGAAGCCAAACCTAAATAATCGCATATTTCTTTTCTTGTTCTTGGTGTTTTACAAAACATTATTAAATCATTAATCGCTTCATCATCAACAGTTTCTACTTCTTCATTCATAACTGTTTCTTTATAAAATTTAACAACGAAGTTCCCTCTTTCATCCAAGAACTTTGGCTCACGTAAATTACATTTCTTCATTTCTTTCTTAATAGTTGGAATTCCTGAATAACGATTTTCTGTAACACCTAAAACTTCCAAAGAAGAGGCCAATACTGGATTTCTTGTATCTGGTTGTACTTTTCCAAGTTGATCAACTCTAATTCGACCATAAATTCCTCCAGGATTACGAATTTCCATTCTATCTTCATAC
>JAFYWF010000051.1 GCA_017558145.1 Lachnospiraceae bacterium | reverse complement strand
TAGATGAAATTGTTGATACAGTTCTAAAAGGAGTCGGTGTTGCTATGGGAATAGCAGTAACAGTATTATCTGTTCTCGGAGAATTGGAAGCCAATACTGCTTTTGTTATGTTAGGAATTGGTTTGGCGAGCATATCAATTTATCAGCTAAAAGGTAAGCAGGAAGAAAAGTAAAATTTCAGTTTCACGAATTAAATAATGATGAATCTTATAAGCCGGCTGGAGTAAATGATCTGGTCGGTTATTTCATTACAAAACCTGCACCCCCTTTTGCATCCCAAGGGGGTTCATCGTTAAATTGTATCAAAATATGAGTGGTAACCGAAATCACGATTAACAAAATGATACAAAGCAAGGTTCTATAATTGCTTAAATAGGCTGTTTTATGCCAGAAATAAGGGGATTCTTGGCGTTTATGCGGTGTGATTGTTTTGGTAAATAAAGTGGAGGGAATATATTTGCACCTCTTTTTAACGATAGTTGATACAAAATTTGAAGTACGAAAGGAGAATTTATGGCATACAAAAAGTATCGAGATTTAAAAGTATATGAAAAATATACGCAGCGAGAAGTTGTACCGGAAATAAGGCTCCAGGGGAAGTGGTTGGAAGAGTTGGATTTTGCACCGGGGACGCCGATTGTGGTTCAGTGCCAGGGTGGGAAATTGGTTATTACGAAGAAGGATGAAGTGATGTAGGAAAGGATAGAGAATGAATGTACTGGCTGGAGAAATCCAGCCATTTTTTGTAAATTCAACTAAAGCTAAATGATATAGTATAATAATTTAAAAAAATTATATAAAAAATATTCTTAGAAATTCTTAGAAACATAAAATTGTTTGAAAGAAATGAATTGGTTCATGCATAGTATTTATGTAAGGCCTTAAGGAGTAAACATATATGTCTAATGAAGAATTTGTAACATATGCAGAAAAATACATGGATGCCATTTACCGGATCGCATACAGTTGGACAAAGAATTCTGATGATGCAAACGATGTGACGCAGGACGTTTTAATACAACTGTACAAAACCACAAAGGAGTTTGAGTCAGATTCTCACATGAAAAATTGGTTAATGAAAGTCACAGTTAATCGTTGTAAAATGATTTTTCGTTCACCATGGAGCAAATTGGAGGATATCGAGAATTATGTGGAAACTCTTGGATTTGAAGAGGAAACACATCTGGATTTGTTTCTAGCTGTCATGAATTTGGACAAGAAGTACCGGGTTCCGTTGATGTTGTTCTATTATGAAGGATATTCGACAACGGAAATATCTTCACTTCTTGATATTCCGGAGAAAACAGTGAGCACCAGGCTTTTTCGCGCAAAGGGTAAGCTAAGAGATTATCTGAAGGAGGAGTGATCAAATGACGAATAAAGAGAGATTCCAAGAAACATTCAAATATTTACATGCTTCTCCGGAGATTATAACGGAGGTATTAAATATGTCTGAAGAAAAACGCGTGATTTCTGTTAATAGGAAGCGAAATATGGGTAGAGTGGCGGCTGCAGTAGCGGTTCTGGTGATCGCAGTTGGTTCTGGAAGTGTAGCCTATGCGATGGATCTTGGAGGAATCCAGCGGATGGTGCAGGTCTGGATTCATGGGGATCAGACCGATGCAATATTCACAGTGAACGAAGGGAAATATACATTGGAATATGAGAATGAGGAAGGAAATCTCGTTCAGCAAAATGGCGGTGGAATAGCGTTTGAAGCGGACGGCACGCAGAGGCCTTTAACAGAGGAAGAACTTTGGGAAGATGTGATTACGCCGGACGTAGAGTATAAGGAAGATGGAACCGTATGGGTGTATTATAAAAACCAGGAACTGAATATTACAGACAAATTTGAAAACGAGATATGCTATTTACAGTTGGAAGATGGGGATGAAGTCAAGTTTTTGACTATAAAATACCAAAACGGTTATGCAATGAGTCCTCATGGATATGTGCAGCCATAGGAATATAAGGATTAAGCAGGCTGTGTTTTCGATATCCCCTATTTGCAATCGATCGGATTTAACTGTGCATGATATAGACATAAGAAAAGTAAAAAACTCCCCGTTTGTATCTGTGGATAGATGCAAACGGGGAGTTCGAGATATTTATGATTTACCAGAAGAAAAACGCGATAATAGAGTTTCGCCAGATAGCAGTATGGGGATGATATATCGCTTAACATCGATCATATTGAGCTGGACAAGAATTGTTGCTGTTACATTGGCACTGGTTTATACAGTTCGATATTTGCGTAGTAAAAATAGGAGAGTGATTTAAGTGCAGCTTCTTGATGGGGCTGTACTTTTTTATTTGTGGAAAAATAGAGTATAATGATTGATGGAAATCTGAAAAAATATAAGAAATAAAAATTAAAAAATTTAAAAAAAGTTTTATTATTTTTGTGGTGATTGGGAAAAAAAGCGTAGTATATAAGTAAGAGAACAGAATAAGAGTGAGTTCTATTAGAAAATACCACAGGAAGGAGGGAAGTACTATTTATGTTGGATGAACAGATTATAGAGTTGTTTTTTGAACGCTCAGAGCAAGCTATAAGTGAATTGGATGGGAAGTATGGAAAATTGCTTCGAAACTTATCGTATAATATTTTGAATGACCGCCTAGATGCAGAAGAGTGTGTGAATGACTCTTATCTTGGTGCATGGAATGTGATACCGCCTGAGAGACCTAATCCATTGTTAACTTTTGTATGTAAGATTGTTAGGAATATTTCCATCAAGAAATATCATACAAAAACTGCAATTAAAAGAAATAGTACTTATGATGTTGCAATGAGTGAGATTGCAAATTACATATTATCTCCAAATAATGTAGAGGCAGAAATAGAAGCAAAGGAATTGGCTCGTATGATCGAGGAGTTTCTGGAAACTTTAACTGTGGAAAATAGAGTTATTTTTATGCGTAGATATTGGTTTTCTGATACATATAAGGATATTGCAGACAGGGTTGGAATAACAGAAAAGATGGTATCCATGAGATTAACACGCATTCGTAAACAGATGAGAGAGTATCTTATGAAAAGGGAGGTTTTGGTATGAGCGAGCAATTATTTTCAGAAGCAATGGGCGAACTTTCCGATAAGTATATTACAGAGGCAATTAACTATAAAGGGAAACAGAAAGAAAAGAATATTCTTTATTTTATAAAAAGATATGCTGCTGTAGCAAGTCTGATTTTGGTAGTAGGCTTGGGGACACTGATGGCAGCAAGTACAGAAGTCAGAGCTACTGTGTGGAGATGGGTCAAAGAAGTTTATTCGGGAGAATGGCATAAGTTTTCCATGGAAACAGATGTAAAAGAAGCTGTGAATTTAAAATATGAACTTGGATGGATTCCGGAGGGAATAGAAT
>JAFYWF010000050.1 GCA_017558145.1 Lachnospiraceae bacterium | reverse complement strand
TTTCACCCATTCTGTATGGAAGATCTCTGTAAGATTTCTGAGAGTTTTTGTATACAAAATACTGGAATGGACATGTCATAGGACGAAGTGCGAATACTTCTTTGTCTACTTCTTCATCGCCTAATACGAACATACCATCTTTATAGTGATCCCAGTGTCCGGAGATTTTATATAAGTCAGATTTTGCCATTAATGGAGTTTTTGTACGAACATAACCCCATTCTCTGTCTTCTAAATCTTCAATCCATCGCTGAAGTTTCATTACCATTTTTGTTCCCTTAGGAAGCATTAATGGAAGACCCTGACCAACTACATCTACAGTTGCGAATAATTCCATTTCACGACCTAATTTATTATGGTCACGTCTTTTAATATCTTCCAAATGTTCCATGTGAGCTGCTAAATCTTCTTTTTTATCATAAGCAGTTGCATAGATACGCTGTAACTGCGCTTTGTTAGAATCACCTCTCCAATATGCCATAGAAGAAGAAATTAATTTATAAGCTTTGATGTATTTTGTACTCATTAAGTGAGGACCTGCACAAAGGTCTACAAAATCACCCTGGCTGTAGAAAGAGATAATCGCATCTTCCGGAAGATCCTGAATTAATTCTACTTTATATGGTTCCTGTCTTTCTTCCATATATTTGATTGCTTCTTCTCTTGGAAGTGTGAATCTTTCTAATTTGATATTTTCTTTAATGATTTTTTTCATTTCTTTTTCGATATCACCTAATTCTTCCTGGGAGAATGGTGTTGCTCTATCGAAATCGTAATAGAATCCATCTTCAATAGCCGGTCCAATTGCAAGTTTTGTATCCGGATATAATCTTTTAACTGCCTGAGCCATAATATGAGATGCTGTATGTCTGTAAGCTTTTTTACCTTCATCATCTCTAAATGTTAAAATTTCAAGTTCACAGTCTTCGCTTACTTCGTCTCTTAAATCAACTACTACACCATTTACTTTACCGGCACATGCCGCGCGGCCTAACCCTTCACTAATGTCTGTTGCAATCTGTAAAACGCTTAATTTTTCCGCATATTCTTTTACAGAACCATCTTTTAATGTGATTTTCATTTTGTTTTCTCCTTTTCATCTTCATATACACATAAGCAGATTCGAAATACTTCGTATTTCTCATTCGCGTTGCTCGTCAAATGTATAGGAAGCCATTCGCAAGCAAGCTTTCGTTTAGCTTCCTATACACTTGACTCTGCTTATGCGCGCAAAAAAACGCCCTCTTACACTCCGTCAAAAGTGTAAGGGACGTATGTTACGCGGTTCCACCCTTATTATTCTGCACCTTTACAACAATAACAACACCATACTGTTACCAATTGCTCCATTCACAGAATCTCTCATTTACGACGATAACGGAATCACCGGGCTGTATTAAAGCCACTCCGAGGTGGTTTTCAAATAAATTCCTGTCAAAACACTTCCAGCTCATGCTAGTGCACGGTGTTTCTCTCTGGGACATTCCTTTATCCTACTGTCCTCTTCAACGCTTTTTCATGGAACTATCTTATTCCAAATTATTTTTTTTGTAAAGTAGTTTTTATATTATTCTCAGAAATATCTGTAGCCGTAGCTTTTTGCAATTTAAACTCTCACTTCACCTTCATGATGTAATAGAGACAATTGCTGAATATTCTCTACTTTTCTTAAAGCTGCTACCAACTCCTTTTCCTGTTTGGTGTCAACTTCAAAAATATAATCACAACCATATTTCTTAATATTGCGTGTTTTTACTTTGCATTTTTTTGCATATGCGTTAGCCACCACCAACACTTCTTCCTCTTCCAATTCTGAATTTCCATTTACAATCAAAAGATACATTTTACGATTTCCAGGCATATATTCTAAAATCATCATTCCCACGGTAGTAATTAAGGCTACCATAAGAGCAATTTCAAACATTCCTGCCCCACATACAATCCCTGTACCAATTGACCAAAATAAAAACAATAAATCCATAGGATTTTTAATTGCAGTACGAAAACGCACAATAGACAGTGCTCCCACCATACCAAGAGAAATAACAATACTGGATTGCATTGCTACAATAATACCTGCTGTAATGACAGAAATTAATGTCATGGATATATGAAAACTTTTATCATACAAAGCAGTTTTACTAACTAGTTTATACACGAAAAAAATATATAATCCTATAAGAAAAGTAATTCCTAAAGTCACCATAATATCTGTAGATGACATATCTGCCCCGGAAAACCCTTCTAATACACTTTTTTTAATTACATCTGTAATTCCCATCTTTTGTCTCCACCACTTTCTTTTTTCAATTATGATTTATTTTACCCATAGATATTTTGATTTTTTCTGGCATAATAGTATTTCGAAAATGCCGTTTTGGTTACGTGTACCTCATTCAGAATCTGTTTAATATAGTCCGGAATAAATTCATCATATTTTACTTCTAAAATATGATGTCCTGTTGGAAGAAGGGGAATTCCCGGAATAATATCATCAAAAAAAGTTGTCACTTCACCTGTTCCAACAATATTTTTATCAAAGGTAACTCTTACATTTCCATTTTCTTCTACAAACGGAACTCTATCATATTCCACAATTTGTACCGGTTGTATTCTTCTCATAAGCATAAGGGCATATAATTTCTGCTTTACAAAACCATCATTCTCTTTCAAGGACCAGTGCTTTCTATGCATCAAAAACTCACATTCTTCTTTAGAAAGTTCTTCCTTTACTTTGCTGGTATACCCTCGCTCTTTTGCCTTAATTTCCAAATGAATTTTTTGCAATTGATTGTTATATGTACGAATTCTGTATTTTTCACGAAAATCATTTCCTTCTTCATTCTCTTCCAAATAAGAATCATACATATCATCAAAATACAGGCTTCGAATACGATACTGCTGTTCTTTTGTATGCTCGTCATATTGCATTACTTGTTCCAGTTTGTACTTTAAATATGCTAATTTTTCTTCTGTAATGATATATTTTTGTTCAACTCTGTATTTCATCTTTTTTCGTTTTTCTGATCACCATCAGTTATCTTTTGCTTCACATTTAAGATTCTTGTGTTTTTTCTAAACTCCAGGCTTCATCTAAATATGTTTTTCTTTCCAGAATAAAACTTTTTAACTTCTTATAAATTTCTTTCCTGTCTTCGTATAAATGGTTTTCATTTAACTCTTCAAACCAACGAATAGCATTCATATTGGCTGAAGCTTCTAACACATTCTCATAATCATCTATTTTGTCTTCCAAGAGTTCTTGCAAAAACGGTTCTACCGACTTCCAATAGTTTTGCTCTATCAACTCATAAAATTCCGGTTTTTCATATAATTTTGCGTACCAAGGAGAATGATTTGCATTAAAGGATAATTTGCTAACACCTGTAGGATCTGCACTAAACTCTTCCATCCATTCTAAATAGTTTCCAAAACACATATCATAATCCCAACCAGGTGCTGCTATCAATTTTCCATTTTTCACATCACTATTCTTATAAAAAAAACTACTGGTAACTCCTGCATCATAATTTTTACTGACTTCCTCTGCCAAATATTTTTTAACAAAACTATCTACATCTATATATTCCCAATAATATTTTCCATTCTCCCAATTTTTACCATCACTACTTAGGATAGCTTTTTCTGCTTCATTTATAAATTGACGTATGTACTCAACTTGTTCCACTGAACAATAATTAGGATTTTTCACAACAAAGCATTCTTTTGCATCCGTAACAAATGCACTTTCAATATCCGAAAACTCCAATTGAAATCTATTTAAGTATTCTCGCTCAATTAAATATCCTCCCGAAATATCTTTCGGACTAATTTGAAATTTCCTTGCTTTGGCATTTTCGTTTTCATATATTTCAACAGATTCATAATTACGAACACTATAAATTAAGTCCATCAAAGTTTCCATATTGTTTATATCAATACGTTCCGGACCAACTTCCAATTTGTCACACAAATAATAATTTCCTTCATATTCTCCATTCACATAAAGATCTACAAATTTTCCAACATGGGAAAACGGTAACTCTAACGCAACTTCCATACTTCTTACAATATCATTCCTAATCAACGACAAATCGGAGGCATTAGAAATAAGAGCATATCCTTCTCCTGCCGGTAATCCCAATATAGACTCTTTTTCACTTAAAATTAGAGAATATGACTTTTTTTCGAAACCAGTAAAAGATGTGTTCCCTCGAGCTTTCATTACTTTAAATGCATGAATTTCTTCTATGCTATTATTGGGGTCAATTACTCTCATTTTCCCGGAAACTTCATGTTCTTTATCAGCTTTCAATTCTTCTAAGGAATTGTTATTAATATCAATAAACATTGCAGGGATATTCTCCGATTGCATAATGCACAATTGAAATTGTTTACCACTTTTGGCTAACTGACACTCTACTTTTTGATTCTTTATAATATCAGAAATATTTTCATTTTTAGATATATATCTTCCCTGTTTTACCACATAAAACTCCGGTGAGTATGGTGTCAAAACAATTCTTTCCTCCGCTGCATAAGATGGTAAAAACAAAAAATAAGTGCCTTCATTTTCCCATGTTTTTATTACTTCATTTCCAACTTTAAAATATAATGATATCGTTTTATCGTTTCTTTCACTCTTTTGTTCTGTATATATTAGAATACCAATCAAACATATGGAAAATATCAGAATACTTATTCTTTTTATATGTTCTTTCATTCTTAATATCCCTTTGCAAATCGCCTTTTTCTTTGCACAAAACACTCCAAATATTTATACACAAAAAAAGGAATATACCTCTTGGTATATTCCTTCTAGCAGGGGAAGAGGGATTCGAACCCCCGTGAGCAGTTTTGGAGACTGCCATCCTGCCGCTGGATGATTCCCCTATTCTCGTTGCACGTTTTCCACATCAACGAAAATGATTGTATCACATACCATTCATATACGCAAGTGTTTTTTTAAATTATTTTTATTTTCTTTAAATCAAGTCTATGGCTTCTCTTACATTAGAGACTCCTGTGACCTTAATACCTTCCAACGAATCCACTCCATCCAAACAGGATTTTGGAACAATACAATGTTCAAATCCCAATTTTTTAGCTTCCTGAATTCGATTTGCCGCCATACTGACAGCACGCACTTCACCGCTGAGACCAATTTCACCAAACACAATGGTCTTATCATCAATAGCACGATTCTTATAAGAAGACACAATTGCCATCATAATTCCCAAATCCAAAGCAGGTTCCTGTAAACGCATCCCGCCGGCAATATTAACATAAGCATCACAACCGGAAATTTGAAGGCCAACACGTTTTTCCAATACTGCCATTAATAAATTCAAACGATTAAAATCCCATCCCGCTGCTTGGCGTCTTGGAATTCCAAAATTGCTTTGACAAACCAAAGCCTGAATTTCTACCAGCATGGGTCTTGTACCTTCCATGGAGCAGGCCACCACGGAACCACTTGCTCCTTGTGGTTTTCCGCTTAGCATAAATTCCGAAGGATTTTGCACTTCCACAAGCCCTTCCCTGCGCATTTCAAAAACTCCGATTTCATTGGTCGATCCAAATCGATTTTTCACACCTCGAAGAATCCTGTAAGAGGCATGTCTGTCTCCCTCAAAATACAGTACTGTATCTACCATGTGTTCCAGCACTCTGGGACCTGCCACAGTGCCTTCTTTCGTTACATGTCCTACGATAAAAATAGAAACTCCCAAGCCTTTGGCAAGTTGTAAAAATACCCCTGTGGATTCTCTTACCTGAGATACACTTCCCGGTGCTGCCCCTATATTTTCATTATACATGGTCTGAATAGAGTCAATAATTACCACTTGGGGTGCAACTTTTTTTATTGTCTCCTCAATGATCCCTAAATTAGTTTCACACAACAGCAACAACGAATCTTTAAAATCACCAATACGCATAGCCCGAATTTTAATCTGTTTTAATGATTCTTCCCCGGATATATACAACACTTTTCTATTTTGTTCTGCTAATTGTTGACACACCTGGAGTAAAAGTGTAGATTTTCCAATCCCCGGATCTCCTCCTACCAAGGTTAAAGAACCAGGAACAATTCCGCCTCCCAGAACCCGATCCAATTCTCCAATTCTTGTCATAACTCGGTCTTCTTTACTCAAAGATACCTGAGATAACACTGCCGGTTCCTTTGCCTCTTTCCGAGTAACAGCTTTTGCTCCTGATGCTGTAAGGGCTGTGGTAACACTTTCTTCTACAAAACTGTTCCAAGCCTTACAGCCCGGACACTGCCCCATCCATTTGGAAGATTCAAAGCCGCATTCCTGACAAAAGAACACGGAACATTTCTTTACTTTTGCCATGTTGTTTCCTTTTCTTGTTTTCTAAAAGGCTGATTCCATATCGATTTTCAACCTTTGATCTACTTTACATTAAATTGTATTTTCTTATCTTTTAGGCCAACGACCACGGTATCTGATTGTTTTACATTCCCTTTGAGAATTTCTTCCGCCAAAGGATCTTCAATAGCAGTTAAAATTCCTCTCTTCAATGGTCTTGCTCCCATTTTAGCATCAGAATAAGTATCTACAATATACTGTTTTGCCGCCGGAGTTAAGGTCAAGGTAATATCCATTTGTTCTTTACAACGTTTTGCCAAATTTGCAGAAAGCAAGGTCACAATTTCCTTCATTTCTTCTTTTTTCAAAGGATGGAATACCATAATTTCATCAATTCGGTTAATGAATTCCGGTTTGAACATTTTCTTCACCTCATCCATCACATTATCCTTCATACGCTTATAATCCTTTTCGGCATCACTAGCTGCACCAAAGCCCAGGTTTTTGGGTTCTACAATTCTTCCCGCACCGGCATTAGAGGTCATAATCAAAATCGTATTCTTGAAATTAACTTTTCTTCCTTTGGAATCTGTAATGTGTCCATCATCTAATACCTGTAACAAAATATTAAATACATCCGGATGAGCTTTTTCAATTTCATCAAATAAAACCACGGAATATGGATTACGTCGCACTTTTTCCGACAGCTGCCCACCATCATCAAAACCCACATAGCCCGGAGGTGAACCAATCATTTTAGAAACGGAATGTCCTTCCATATATTCTGACATATCAATTCGAATCAAAGCCTCTTCAGAACCAAACATAGCCTCTGCCAAGGCTTTGCTGAGCTCGGTTTTACCCACACCGGTAGGTCCCAAAAACAAGAAAGAACCAATTGGTTTTTTAGGATCCTGCAACCCCACTCTTCCTCTACGCATGGCTTTGGCCACTGCCGTTACTGCTTCTGACTGACCAATGACTCTTTTGTGAAGAATAGATTCTAATTTTAACAGACGATCACTTTCTTTTTCTGCCAATTTTTTCACCGGAATTTTGGTCCATGTTGCTACAATACCGGCAATATCTTGTTCTGTTACCACATATTGCTTTTGCAAGCATTTCTTTTGATAGGCTTTTTGTTGCTTTTCTAATTGTACTCGCAATTCTTTCGTCTGTTTTTTTAGATGTCCTGCTTCTACAAAGTTTTCCTCTACCAAGGCTTCTTCCATTGTTACTTCCAAAGCTTCAATCTCTTCCTCCAATTGCGATAAAGCCACTGGCTTATCTATGGTTTTTAAACGAATTGCTGCGGAAGCCTCATCAATTAAGTCAATAGCTTTGTCCGGCAAATTACGGTCATTAATATAACGAGCTGACAATTGCACTGCTGCCTCAATAGCTTCCTTCGTTATAGTGACCTTATGGTGTTTTTCGTAATTTTCTTTAATCCCTTCCAAAATACGAATTGCTTCTGCTTCTTCCGGTTCCTCTACCGTAACCGGCTGAAATCTTCTCTCTAAAGCTGCATCTTTTTCAATATGTTTACGATATTCAGAAATGGTAGTAGCCCCTATCATTTGAAGTTCTCCCCTTGCCAGGGCCGGTTTTAAAATATTAGATGCATCAATGGCTCCTTCCGCACCACCGGCACCAATCAAGGTATGCACCTCATCCATAAACAAAAGAACATCGCCTTCTTCTTTTACTTCCTTCATAAGTTTCTTAATGCGCTCTTCAAACTCACCTCGATACTTACTTCCTGCCACCATTCCTGACAAATCTAACATCAGTACACGTTTTCCCTTCACGGTATCCGGCACTTCTCCTGCTACAATTTTTCTGGCAAGACCTTCCACAATAGAAGTTTTTCCTACTCCCGGCTCTCCCACCAAACAAGGATTATTCTTCATTCTACGGCTTAAAATCTGAATCACTCTTTGAATTTCATCTTCTCTACCGATAACAGCATCTAATTTTCCTTCTTTTGCAAGTGCTGTCAAATCTCTGCTATATTGTTCCAGAGCTGTGATTTCTTTTTTACGTTTTCCTCCGCCATGACGCACTAAATCTTCTTTGTATAAATTTGCATCTTCTCCCATGGCCAACAAAGTATCTACATATATTTTCTGAGTTTGAAATCCCAGGGTATTTAATAAACGAACAGCCACATTATCGCCTTCCTTGATGATTGCCATCAATAGATGCTCTGTGCCGGTTAGCATGGAATGAAAACGCTGGGCTTGTATATGACTTTCGTTAATAACACTTTGAGCTCTTTTGGAATATCCCTTTTTTTCTTTTAACAACAAATCAGTATCAGGTGCAATCAAATCTTTAATAATCTCGATTACTTTTTTTGCATCTACACCATTTTCCATAAGAACCTGTGCTGCCACACCGCTATTTTCCTGCAATAATCCTACCAGGATATGTTCTGTTCCAACATAATTCTGATGCAATTTTCCAGCCGCTCTGGACGCCAAAGTTAATGCTTTTTTTGCGTTTTCAGTAAACTGTTTTTGCATATTTCCTCCTGCTTTTATGATATCTTCTTTTCCTTTTATTTTCTGTTACACGACAGGAAATGGGATGTCTTATTGAAACACCCCATTCTCATCTTTTGTCTATAAATCTAAAAACTCAAATTCCATGTCATCATCCAATTCCAAAAAGTCTTTGGACTGCCATGCTTGATTCTCCGACTTTGCAGGTTTCTCAGGCTGAATTTCTGTAAGAGTTTCCTCTTCTTCTTCGCCTTCCTCATCCTCTTCTTCGTCTTCTTCTTTCTTTCTTCTTCCCAATCCAAACAGAGGTCTGCGAGGTGCTTTTTCCTCCTCCTCGTCTTCTTCCTCTTCTTCTACTACTTCCTGATCTTCGTCATCGTCATCATCAT
>JAFYWF010000005.1 GCA_017558145.1 Lachnospiraceae bacterium | reverse complement strand
TTAGGCGATGTTCAGACAGGTTTAGTAGTTGGTGGTACATATCAGTTAATGACAATCGGTAACATGCCTGTAGGTGGAGCTCAGCCTCCAAACGCTGTTATCGGTGGTGTTATGGCAGCGGTATTCGCTATCGCTTCCGGTCTTGACGTAGAAGCAGCTGTAGGTTTAGCAGTTCCTTTCGCTTTAATCGGTCAGTACATGGTAACATTATTATTTACAGTAATGTCTCCAATGATGTCTGCAGCAGATAAAATGGCTGACAAAGCTGATGCTAAAGGTATCGTAAGATTAAACTACACAGCTATGGGTCTTCTTGGTTTACTCTTCGCAGTTGTATGTACAATCGGTCTTGTTGGTGGAGCAGCAATGGGTAACGTTTTAACAGCGTTCTTTGAAGCAGTTCCATGGTTAATGGCTGGTTTATCTGCAGCTGGTGGTATGATGCGTTTCGTAGGTTTCGCAACATTACTTAGAATTATGCTTTCCAACGATTTATGGGGAATTTACTTCGCTGGTTTTGCTTTAGCAACAATCATCGGATACATCCCAGGTTTAGGCGGATCCGCTTTACTTTTAATCGCATTTGTTGGTATTGCAATCGCTCTTTACGATTTCCAGACACGCGTTGCTATGAAATCTGCAGGAGTAGGATCTAACGGAGGTGACGAAGATGGCATCTAATTACAAAAATCTTACACCAGCTCCAGCGCTGGACAAAAAAACATTAAACAAAATGGTATGGAGATCTTGCAACTTACAGGGTTCTTTCAACTATGAACGTATGCAGGCTGCTGGATGGTTATACTCCATCTTACCAGGTCTTGAAAAAATTCATACAGATAAAGATGATTTAGCTTTATCTATGAAACACAACTTAGATTTCTTCAATACTCATCCATTCTTAGTAACATTCGTTATGGGTATTGTATTATCTATGGAACAGCAGAAATCTGATATCAACACAATCCGTGCCGTACGTGTTGCAGCTATGGGTCCTTTAGGTGGTATCGGTGACGCTATTTTCTGGTTTACATTAGTACCAATCGCAGCAGGTATCTGCTCTAACATGGCTATCCAGGGATCTTTTGCAGGTCCTATCCTGTTCCTTTTAATCTTCAACGCAGTTCAGTTCGGAGTTCGTTTCTTCTTAATGAGCTGGTCTTATGAATTAGGAACAAAAGCTATTACATTACTTACAGCTAATGCTAAAGAATTTACACGTGCAGCTTCTATGCTCGGTGTATTTATCGTAGGTGCTTTAACATCTAACTACGGTGGAACAACTGTAGCTCTTACAATCGAAAACGGTGAAAGCCCAATCGTTGTTCAGAGCATCTTAGATGGTGTTCTTCCAAAAATGATTCCATTAGCATTAACATTACTTCTTTTCTTCTTAATGAAGAAAAAAGGTTGGACACCTGTTAAATGTATCGTATTACTTCTTGCAATCGGTATCGTAGGTGCTTTAATCGGTTTATTCTAAGAATATGAAAGTAGTACTCCTTGATTTTAATGGTACTCTATTTTTCGACTCAGGCTTCCATCAGGAGGCCTGGGCCGAAATCTATAGGGAATTGAATCCAAATAAAGATGACGGGCCAGATGGAAGTTTTTACTGTGGACCACGAAATGACGTTTTGATTCAGATGATTGCGCCATGGCTGAGTGAACAGGAAAGACAAGAAGTTTCTCGTCGCAAAGAAGCTCTGTATAGAAAAATATGCAAGGAAAATCCCCACCGTGTACAATTAGTAGATGGTGCCATTGAGTTTCTGGATGAATTAAAGGAGCGAAATGTTCCTTTTATTCTGGCCAGTGCATCTATAAAGGATAATATTGATTTCTATTTTGAGACATTTGATTTAGGGCGTTGGTTCGATAAAGAACTATGTGTGTACGATGATGGTACATATAAAGACAAAGGAGAAATGCACAAAGAAGCTGCAAGACGTTTGGGTGTAGAACTTCCTGATTGTGTTGTGGTAGAGGATAGTGTAAGTGCAATAACTCATGCTAAAGAAAATGGAGCCGGTTGTATTGTGGCAATTGGTAATGAGAGTGCAAAAGAAGAAATCATGAATATTGGTGTAAATCATTATATTAAAGACTTTACAGAGATAAAGTGTGAATGGTTTGAATAGTTATTAACATGATTCGAGTGCGAACTTGAGTGATTTATAACTTAATATGTAGAATAAAAAGATCTCCGCAATTGATAGGAGATTTTTTTATTGGAAATTTATTGATGAAAAAATGTTGAAATATCAAGATGTAAAACATGTATTGCATTGAGAAAGTGCCTATTGTATATTGATATAAAAAGGAATAGAAATTATATATAGAAGAAATACAATTATGTGTTCTGAGAAATGTAGAATAAATAAGTTATATTAAAGAAAAACATTGATGAAATAAAATTTCATTGAATTAATTTTAAAGTTGGAAATAGATGTGAGTAAATCACATTACATATAGAAGAAATGGAGTTTGATTATGTGGATTGCAGATGGATGGAAAGATTATCAGGTGTTAGATACTTCCAGAGGTGAGAAGTTAGAACGCTGGGGGGATTACCTTTTAGTGAGACCTGACCCACAGGTAATTTGGAATACAAAAAGAGTAAATAAAGGCTGGAAAAAAATGAACGGTCATTATCATAGAAGTAATGCCGGTGGTGGGGAATGGGAATTTTTTGATTTACCTAATGAATGGAGTATTCATTATAAAGATTTAACATTTAATTTAAAACCGTTTAGTTTTAAACATACAGGACTTTTCCCTGAGCAGGCAACTAACTGGGATTGGTTTGGGAATTTGATTCGTAATGCAAATCGACCAATTAAAGTATTGAATCTTTTTGCGTATACAGGAGGAGCTACTTTAGCAGCAGCTGCGGCAGGAGCAAGTGTAACTCATGTAGATGCTTCCAAAGGAATGGTTAACTGGGCAAAAGAAAATGCAGCTTCCTCAGGATTGTCAGATAAACCAATCAGATGGTTAGTGGATGACTGTGTGAAATTTGTTGAAAGAGAAATTCGTAGAGGAAATAAATATGATGCAATTATCATGGATCCACCCTCTTATGGAAGAGGACCAAAAGGTGAAATATGGAAGATTGAAGATAGCATTTATCCTTTTATTGAATTATGTACACAGATTCTGTCAGAGGATGCATTGTTTTTCTTAGTGAATTCTTATACGACAGGGTTACAACCGGCAGTATTAACATATATGATTCATACAGCAGTAGTAACTAAATTTGGTGGAAAAGTTGAAGCTGCAGAAATTGGACTTCCTGTCAAAGATACGGGATTAGTTCTTCCTTGTGGAGCCAGTGGAAGATGGACGAAAGAATAGAATTATAAAACGCATTATATATAGAAGAAACTACTCAAAGAGTGGTTTCTTCTATTATTATGTAGAGATGTTCAGTGTAGTGTCCGCCCTACAATTCGCAAAACCGGACTAACGTCCTAACTGTTGCTACGCAACTGTTTTGCTCATTGAGATGCGTCCACCTCATAATATAGAAGCAGCACAGAATTTTATGCAAGCATAATCCGTGTGCTGCTTCTATATTATGACTGAACTTTTGTACAAAAATAAATACAAAAATTTGTGAAAAAAATAGAAAAAACCTATTGCACAATTAATAAACTTCGTATATACTCATATTTGCTGTGACATGATAGCGATGAAGCGAGAGGTTGCCGTCGAAAGACGGGTTTTCCGTGGAGCGAATGTCAAGTTAGGAAACTGACGACAAGTCACTGTACAAACGTAACAGCTATTGCATGATGAGATGCAAGATAGTAACAACGTGTAAATTCTGCAAAATAACAGGTTTTAACCCGACCTGCGTTGCGATTTTGTAGATGACACACACGGGAGAGTGTACAGTCACCGCTTGTCGTACTTACAATCAAAAAGTGCGAAAAGGAGGCGACTTTTTTTATGGCAAATCAGGTTATGAGAATTACATTAAAAGCATATGACCACAAATTGGTTGATGCATCTGCCAAAAAAATCATCGAAACAGTGAAAAAGAACGGAGCACAGG
>JAFYWF010000049.1 GCA_017558145.1 Lachnospiraceae bacterium | reverse complement strand
CTTTTACGATTAAGTTCAATTCTTTCAAATTACCTTCCTGAATCTGGCTGAATAAATCATCCAGAGACATTTTGGATTTAGTTTCTTCCAATTTCTTTTCTTTATTCTGAGCAACGAATGTTTCTGCATACTGTTTTGCAGTCTTATCATTATCATGAGCTAAGAATACTTCCCCTGCATTAGGAACATCATTTAAACCTAAGATTTCTACCGGTGTAGATGGTCCGGCTTCTTTTACTCTTCTTCCCTTATCGTCAATCATAGCTCTTACTTTACCATGACTTGCTCCTGCAGAGATAAAGTCACCAATTTTCAATGTACCCTTCTGTACCAATACCGTAGCTACAGGTCCACGTCCTTTATCAAGCTGTGCTTCGATTACAAGACCTCTTGCTTTTCTCTTTGGATTTGCTTTTAACTCTAAGATATCTGCTGTTAAAAGAATCATTTCCAAAAGTTCCTGAATACCTTCTCCTGTTTTTGCAGATACCGGTGCAAAAATAGTACTACCGCCCCAATCTTCTGCAATAAGTTCATATTCAGTTAATTCCTGTTTTACTCGTTCAATATTAGCTGCTGGTTTGTCAATTTTGTTTACAGCAACAATAATTTCAATTCCTGCTGCCTTTGCATGGTTAATTGCTTCAATCGTCTGTGGTTTTACACCATCATCTGCCGCCACCACTAAAATCGCAATATCTGTAGCATTTGCACCACGCATACGCATTGCTGTAAATGCTTCATGTCCCGGAGTATCTAAGAACGTAATTTTCTGTCCATTAATACTTACAGAGTAAGCACCAATATGCTGTGTAATACCACCTGCTTCTTTATTAGTAACGTTGGTTTTACGGATAGCATCCAAAAGAGAAGTTTTACCATGGTCTACGTGACCCATTACACAAATTACAGGTGCTCTGGATGTCATGTTTTCTTCAGCTTCTTCATCCTCTTTTAATAATTCTTCAATAACGTCAACTTTTACTTCCTGTTCGCACATAATATCAAATTCAATTGCGATATTTTCTGCGTCTTCAAAAGAAACTTCCTGGTTAACAGTTACAATTTTACCCTGCATAAATAATTTTTTAATGATGGCAGCCGGCTGCATTTTCATTTTTTCTGCAAGTTCTTTAATCGTAATTGTTTCCGGAACTGTAATTACTTTAATAGTTTCTTCCGGTTCAACCTGTTTTGGTTCCGGTTTAATAAAGCGTCCAGCTTTATTTTTATTTTTAATTTCTACTTCTTTTTCTTCGTATAATGCATCTTTTTTAGAACGTTTATCTTTTGCCTGATTTAATCTTCTCTGCTCTTCACGATGTTTATCGTTCTGCATCATTGGTGCATCTGCTGCAAAGCTCTTATTTTCCTTCTTAGACTGGAATTTATTGTCCGCTCTTTCATTTCTTCCCTGACCGCGTTCGTTATCTTTAAAGCCCCTGTTACCATCTTTATTATTATTGTTACCCTGATAAGAACCTTTATTATTGCCATTATTTGGTCTATCACCAAAGTTCTGGTTATTACCTCTCTGTCCCGGTTTACCTGCATTATTACGGTCTCCTGTTCTTCTATCATCTCCCTGTGTTTTGGAGAAATTACGATCATTACCGCGTTCGTTGTTACGATCGTTGTTATTACGTTCACCGTTGTTACGATCGTTATAACGATTCTGATTGTTATTTGGTCTATCCTGACCATTTCTATTTTCACGATTATCTCTGTTTTGTTTAACAGGCGCCTTTTCTTCCTGTGCTACTTGCGGTTTTTCCACCACTTCCGGTTTCTTTGGAGGCAACATTTCCATAACCTTACCTGTAGATTTATTAATCATCTGGTTTGGTCCTAACTGAATCTGCTTTGGAGCAGGTTTTGCTTCCTGAACAGGCTTATTATTTGTTTTTGGATTGTTATTGTTATTTTTCATTGGTGGTTTTTGGCCCCCCGGCATTTTGCTATACTGAGGATTGCTTACAAAAACTATGTTTTTCTTTTTCTTAGGAGCTTCTGCTTTCGGTGCTTCAGAAGACACTTCCTCTTTTTTAGGAGCTTCTGCTTTTGGTGCTTCGGAAGCCACCTCTTCTTTTTTAGGTACTTCTACCGATGCTTTTGCACCAAAATGTTTTCTCACCATTTCTGCTGCAGCTTCTTCTACAGAACTCTGTGCTGCTTTTGCTTCAATACCATTTTCCTGTAAAAAAGCAACCACTTCTTTACTGGATTTATCTACTTCTTTTGCAAGTTCATATACTTTAAATTTAGCCATTCTACTAAACTACCTCCGCTACTCATTTAATAACTTTGTTAAGGATTTCGCAAATCCCGGATCCGTAATCGCCAAAGATGCTCTCATTTCTTTTCCCATGGCATGCCCCAATTCTTCTTTGGTTCCATAGAAAAAAATTGGTACTTCATAAAATTCGCACATATTCGTAAACATCTTTTTCGTATTATCCGATGCATCTTCACCTACGATTACCAACTCGGCACTATAACTTTTCACTGCTTTTTCTGTCATAAATTCGCCACTTACCAAATTTCTGGAACGTGTAGCTAATCCCAGCAATGAAAAAATCTTATTCTTTTTCACGATTCACAAACTCCTTTTCCAAGTTGTCATATACTTCTGATGGGATACTCATTTTCAAAGAACGTTCAATTCCCTTTGTTTTGCGAGCTCTTTTCATACACTCTTCTGATATACAAAGATACGCCCCTCTCCCATTCTTTTTTCCTGTTACATCTAATACAATATCGCCTTCTGCAGTTTTTAAAATTCGCATCATTTCCTTTTTGCTCTTCATTTCACCACAGCCAACACATTGTCTCATAGGAACTTTTTTATTCATTCAATTCGCTCCTTATATATTAACCAACACTTCTTTAGCCTTATATGCAGGTCAGATTATTCTTCATTCTCTGTGAATTCTTCCGCACCTTCATACTCTTCATCATAATCATCATCACCATATTCATCCATGTAATCTTCGTAACGGAAGCCTGGTGTATCTTTTGCTTGTGTTTCACTCTTAATATCAATTTTATATCCTGTTAATCTAGCTGCAAGTCTTGCATTCTGGCCTGATTTTCCGATAGCTAAAGATAACTGATAATCCGGTACTACTACTTTTGCAGTTTTTTCATCTGGATCTGCAAACACTGCTACGATTTTGGCTGGAGATAATGCATTCTGAATCAAGTTACCTGGGTTTTCATCCCAATTAACGATATCAATTTTTTCTCCTCTTAATTCTTCTACGATAGAATTAACTCTTGCACCGGACTGTCCAACACATGCACCAACAGCATCTACATCCGGATTATTGCTCCATACCGCAATTTTACTTCTGCTTCCGGCTTCTCTGGCAATACTTTTAATTTCTACTGTACCATCTTTAATTTCTGTAACTTCAGATTCGAATAATCTCTTAACTAATTCCGGGTGTGTACGGCTTACTAAAATTCTAGGTCCTTTGGTTGTTTTCTTAACTTCAAGAATATACACTTTGATACGTTCTGTTGGTTTAAATACTTCCCCTTCTACCTGTTCACTTTCTGTTAAAATGGCATCTGCCTTACCAAGATTTACGCTAATGTTTTTACCAATATATCTTTGTACGATACCTGTAACTACATCCTTTTCTTTTTCAAAGTACTGATTATAGATAACACTTCTTTCTTCCTCACGGATCGTCTGTAAGATCACATTTTTTGCATTTTGAGTAGCAATACGTCCAAACTCTTTGGATTTAATCTCTACATTTAAAACATCTCCTACTTTTGCTTTTTTAGCAATCTTTACAGCATCTGCCAAACAAATCTGTAATAATTCATCTTCTACTTCTTCTGCAGTTTCTACTACTTCTTTTTCTGCATAACACTGGAATTCGCATGTTTCTCTATTAATGGAAACTTTTACGTTATCTGCTTTACCAAAGTGGTTTTTACAAGCTGTAATCAAAGAATTTTCAATCGCTTCAAATAATGTTTCTCTACTGATTTCTTTTTCCTTTTCTAAGATATCTAACGCTGCAATTAACTCTTTACTGTCTTTGTTCATTTCATCCTCACATTCTGCCTCTTTAGGCTGTTTGTTTTTATTAATCAGAATTTATAACATTTCTCCAAGTATATTCATATCTGTTACTTTCTAATATCTTGGAATATTATTTTCTATAAAATCTAGAAATCAAACGTTAATCTAACCAAAGCAACATCTGCCTTTGCAAAGGTCCTTGTTACTCCTTCTTCCATTTCAATGGTTACATCACCATTTTCATATCCTGTTAAGATTCCTACAAATTCTTTACATTTATCTATTGGTTTATAAGTACGTACCTCCACTTCTAACCCAAAAGATTTTACAAAATGCTTTTCTTTCTTTAGAGTTCTTCCAAGTCCCGGACTGCTTACCTCTAATATATAAGCATCAGCAATAAAATCTGCTTTATCCATTTCTTCAGATAATGCACGGCTTACATTTTCACAATCGATAATGTTAACCCCTTCCGGCTTATCAATATAAGCTCTCAAATACCAGTCACTGCCTTCTTTTACATATTCCACATCGTAAATTTCAACACCGAAGCGTTCTACGATTGGCTGAAGCAGTTCTTCTGTTCTGGTTTCATATGTCTCTCTTCTGGACATTCTGCCACCTATTCCTTTCTTTATTCAGTTTTTTGTTCTCCAATACTAATTATCATACTTACAAATACATATCTTCATATATCTATATTAACAAAAAGAGCGGACCTCTTCGGCCCACTCTAATGTACGTACAGTATTAGATTACATACAGTGTAACACTTGATGTTAGAAAAAGCAAGGAAATTTGACTCATTCTTAATAAAAAAGTTCGCCATTTTACAGATAAAAATAATACATGTTCTATGCTATTTCGCATAATAATATTCTTTTACCTGTTCCTTAGTTACATCTTTATATAAATCATTCTCTATTACCACTTTATAGACATTTTCCAGGTCCAAAGATAACTTCTTTAATGATTCTACAATTGCTCGTAGTCCTTTTTGTAGTCCTTCTTGCATTCCCTCTTGTCTTCCTCTCTCTTTATGATCATCCCATGCCTTACACATATTATATCCGACTCCTTTCGTTGTTTTATTTTTGTATTTACTTATATCTAAATTAATATCCAACATCCCGAAGATTGCTTTCACTGCTTCTTCATCCAGTAAATAATCATCCAAATATCTTTTAAGGATTTTCTCTGTCTTACTTTCATCCGCTGCATTTGATAGTAGTTCAAAGATAACACGATTATCTGTCCTAAATTTCGAAAAATCCTTATGTTCATGGTAATCAAACAAATTCAACTTATAGTTATTAACATAGGGTTTCAGCTTTTCATCAATTTCCAGCATTTCATAAAGTGTTTTAGCTCCGTCCCACTTTTCTTTTCCAAGATACAGTACTAATGTGATTACCGGTATATACTTTTCGTCCTTTTTCATTTGGCTTAAAAATTCATCGTTAGAAAACCGGAAATGTTCTTCTTTCCATCTCCTAAATGCCCGTTTTTGCTGTCTGATATAGCTAATTGCCTCTTCCAACATCACCCTGAATACCATACGGTAATCAATATAAGACTGATTCTCCAACACACAAATAGAAACACACTGGCCTTTCCATTGATAAACTTTGTCTCTGATTACGTTTACAACTTCATCATTTTTCATAGGATGAACCAACTTGGAATCAGTCTCCTCAAGCTCTTCTGCTTTCATAAGCGGTTTTCCATCAAACAGAATCCCATTAATCATATCTGCAAAGCGTTCTTTGTCATCAAAGTAATCACTCTGCCATAAATCTTTTTTGCCCACCACGTTTCTCCTTCCCTATTTAGTTTTGATAAAAGGGAAGTTCTTTGGCGATAGGATAAATAGATTGGTTCCTTAGATATGCTTTAGATTCCCTTGTATGTGTTTTCTATATGGTTATACTATCACACTTTTCCAACTACTCATATGTGCAATTTTCACAATTTTCTCCCCATCACTAAAATAGTCCGTCTTTCGGAATTCGCACTATTAATTTAACAATTCTATTTAATACAGACAATAATCGGAATATTAAAATATCAGCGACGAAATCATACACCGCATGAAAGAATGTGCAAATTAATTCAAATACAAATCAAAAATCCTACTATCGATTAATAATTGTCTAATTTACAATTTATTTCATATCTTTTATAAGCTTCCGATATTGGATATGATTTAGCAAATGTTCTACAGTGGAATAATTATTCCAGAGCTCTCCTTAGTGGTTGTGAACCAAACAATGAATTTGTATATCTAAGTACACTTCATGAAAATGATACAAAACAAATTTGTTGTATCGTTGGGGATAATCGCACTCTGATTTTGGAATGTGAACCTTATATCGTTTTAGATGAAATTTCTCCCTATTTAGAATTTTCATACGAAAGTTCTGATTCAAGTATTACCAACGGTTTTTCCGGTTCCGATTTTCATAAGAATTTAACTTATAAAACAGGTATTATTAATAAAAATGTAAAATCAGATGCATCCGTTTCCAATGAAAATCCATCTGAAACCACAGAAGCTGCTGATACTGCTACTAATACAGAACAAATTGTGGCTGATACTTCAGAATATAAATATTGGCAAATGGGCGATCCTATGCTGGAATTTACTAACAAAACTATCGTCACAAATAACGACCCTAATTATATTATTATTAAAAATGGACCTGGACCAATTGTAAAATCTTCCTATCCTTATATTAAGACTTTTTATGGATATTGTTCAGCAGAAAAATATATCTACTCTTTAGATGCTACTTTAACAATACACTCTACCGATTATTATGGTTGTCCTTATGAATTTACAATTAATGGTGTAGATTATAAATTTGAAGCTAGACATTATGTTATAACTCATCCTGAAGATGATCGATCTGAATGGAATTGTTATTTGACGAATGATTCAGATTCTCTTGGCTGTTATGTAACAATTGTAGAAAACGATTATATTCGTATGGATGGGACATTTATACAAGCATCATTCTATGCGGATTTTTAACATCAGATACGAATTATGATTTATGGCCTAAAAATGATTAATAACTAAACTCTATTAACCACTTAAGATTAATCATTTCAGCCCAACCCTAGAAAAAACACTGGAAACCTTATATTTCCAGTGTTTTTCTAGGGTTGGGCTGTTAAAAAAACAGTCACAGCTCGTACGGGGCTCGAACCCGTGTTTCCGCCGTGAGAGGGCGGCGTCTTGACCTCTTGACCAACGAGCCATTTATAAGACTTTTTTATCTTATTACAACCATTTAAAAAAAGCAAGTTTTTTATTCTTTTATAACTTCAAACTCGTAAAACCGATTAATCCCTTCACATGCCGTAATTCCAACTTTCATTTGCTGTGGGATATCTTCATGTTCTGCTACGAAAGTTTTGTCATTTACACGAATAAACATTTTTTTATTTTCTATTGTCACTTCCATATCGATGATACTCTTATCTTTAATAGGAAATTCAATGGCATTTACTTTCGTAACATCAATAAGATTTTTTTCATCTTTTCCTGGTACTATATGCCATACATTGCATCCATTCTCATATGCTACAACCTCAAAGTGCAAACCATACTGATAGCTTCCATCTTCCAGAGTTTTATAATCATTCGTAATCACAATTAGCGGTGCCCCAAAGGTATCAAAAGAGCATTTTACCCTTACAGATACACCATCATTATATTTTTCTTTATTTAGTAAACTATAGTTCTTTCACCCACTCAAATACGTTTTTGAAGATTAAGTGGGACATCATTTCTTCTACTATTCCCACTAAATATATGATTTCAAAAATTAATGGGACTTTTGCACCTCTAAATTTCCCACCAATTACATGATTTCAAAAATTAATGGGACTTTTGCACCTCTAAATTTCCCACCAATTACATGATTTCAAAAATTAATGGGACTTTTGCACCTCTAAATTTCCCACCAATTACATAATTTCAAAAAATAATGGGACTTTTGCACCTCTGACTGTCCCACCAATTTATATTTTTTATAATTTAGTAGGTATTATTCTAAAATTTCAGTCCAACCAAATCATAATTAATATATTTTAGTGGGAAAACTGCACCTATTTATGCGTAAGCAATAATATAGTTCTAACATCCCTTGCTCATTTAACCTTCAGTTCCTACTTTTTATACTGTCTCATTAATTTATGATGATTCATAATCATAAATGGTAGTGGTACCAGAATACCTCCACACAGTGGCACTACACACCAAACACTGTCCTGACTCACTAACGGAATTCCCACCGCATAAGATAAAATAATGATTATTCCATACAATATCCACATTTTCCCATGCTTTTTATTCCACATAGTAACATCCGTCAATTCACTTTCCAGCGGTGGTTTTTCACCGGAATAGAAGCCTACCGGTTTTTGGCTTTTATATTGGCTAATACCAATTCCAAGCATCACTGCTGCTACCAATACGTAAATCACAAGACCCAGTACAATTTCCACTACCATATCATAGCTCATTTCCCTTTGACATCCTATCCTACAATCTTTTCAGCACTCATCACTACATGCTTCAATAATACAGTAGTTGTCACACTACCTACACCACCGGGAACCGGAGTGATAGCCTCTACCATTTCTGCCACCTGTTCATAATCCACATCGCCACAAAGCTTATCGTCTACTACATGGATTCCCACGTCAATAATAACCTGTCCTTCTCGAACAAAATCTGACGTAATCATTTTAGGAACACCGGCACAAGCAACAATAATATCTGCATTACGACATTCCGCCTGCAAATTTTTTGTTCTGGTATGACAAATGGTAACGGTAGCATTTTGCGCAAGCAATAACATCGCTACCGGTTTTCCTACTACCATACTTCTTCCCACTACAGTTACTTTCTTTCCTGTTAAATCAATCTGGTAATGTTTTAAGATTTCCATTACAGCCTGTGGAGTACATGGCGGATATCCCTTTTTATCACCTGCAAACAAATGAGCATCGTTAGCACTGGTAAGACAATCCACATCTTTTTCTTCTGCCAGCAAAGTTTTAATTCTTACTTCATCCAAAGTTTTTGGCAGGGGTCTGAATAACAAAACTCCATGTACAGATGCATCCTGATTTAATGCAACAATCACATTCTCTAATTCTTCCTGGGTTACAGACAAAGGCAACTCTATGGTTTCTACCTTAGCACCAACACCTTCAAAGCGTTTGTAAATTCCTCGTTCATAGGATAAATCGTCTTCCCTTGCCCCTACACGTACTACCGTAAGTTTTGGGACAATCCCTTTTTCTTTTAATCCATCAACTCTCACCTGCATATCAGCTAAAATGGCCTTTGCTGCAGGCATACCTCTTAATTCTCTCATAACTTCTCCTACCAAAACTCACATAATCTTCTATTCAAAATTAAGTAAGTTTTTATCACATACTTATTCTTTTTCCACCAATTCTTTCATGATTCTATCATAAATATCCTGGCATCTCTTACCGCCATCTGCTACCAATTTCATAGCTTTTTTATTTAAGCCATCTGCAATCATAGGATTGGTTAAAGATTTGGTATTAATATAAACATTCATAACAGCGCCTTCCATGGCAGCTTTGCAACACACTGCTGCCACAGCCACATCACTCAGGGCCAGTTTACTTCCCTTCTCTTCTAATTCTTCTAACACCGGAATTAAATCATGCACTTTTCCTGCTAATTCCATGGGAACCACCGCCGCTGCCAAAAGAGCCTTTTCCATAGTCTCAGCTCGTTTAGGATCGTCCTTTGGAATTTTATAGGCTTCAGCCAAGGGACCAAAGGCCTCTGCATCTTTTTCGATATAACTATGAATCTCCCAAATAGCTTCTTCTAAAAACAGCAAAATCCTGTCTATATCCTCTTGATACTGTGCATACTTTTTCTTTCCGGTTGTTAAATTAGCCACCATGCTTCCTAAAGCTGCTGCCAAACTTCCTACTACAGCCGCTGCACCTCCACCACCAGGAGTAGGTTCTTTACTTGCTAATGCATTTATAAACTCTTTCATAATATGCTCCTATTCTATCTTACTCATCTTCTTTTATGGACAAATATCACTTCTTAAAGATACTACCACACTTATGTTTACTATCTTTTCATCGCATCATCCATTTTAATATTTACTCCGTCATACCAAAATCAAATAAACTAATCTGATTGGTTTCCGGCAAATCGCCCAACAGTCCCAACGATCCCATTAAATCACAAATGGTTTTGGAAACCTTGGCTCTATTTCTAAAGTCTTCTCTGGATAAAAAACCACCATCTTTGATTGCCTCTCTAGCTGCTTCCATAGTGGAATCTGCCGCCTTTTCACCCATACCGTCAATACTGTTTAAGGATGGCATAATCTTCCCGTCAATAATTTGAAAATTACGGGAATGGGCTTTAAAAATATCCAACGTCCAGAATTCATATCCTCTGGCGTACATTTCCTGTACAATCTTCATATCCTTCATGGTATCCTGCTCTTTTTTAGAAAGACTATCACTTCGACGTTTATAGTCCGCCATAACACTTTCCAAATGGGCTTTTCCCTGACACATAATTTCATAGGAAAATGCCGATGCACGAATACTGAAATATGCCGCATAATATGCCAATGGATGATATACCTTACAATAGGCAATTCTCCATGCCATCATAACGTAAGCTGCCGCATGAGCCTTCGGGAACATGTATTTAATTTTTTTACAAGACCAAATATACCAATCAGGCACGTTATTGCTAAGCATTGCCTCTTCCCATTCCGGCTTTAACCCTTTTCCCTTACGTACACTTTCCATAATGGTAAAGGATAGACTACTTTCCACCCCTTTATTAATAAGATAAGTCATAATATCATCTCGGGTACAAATGGCTGTGGCAATGGTCGCTTTCCCTTCCTCAATCAGTGTCTGGGCATTTCCCAACCATACGTCAGTACCATGGGAAAGCCCGGAGATACGTACCAAATCAGAAAATGTTTGTGGATTCGTATCCAGTAACATTTGAATAACAAAATCCGTACCAAATTCCGGAATTCCAAGACTTCCTACTTTACACCCACCTAACTCTTCCGGTGTTACCCCCAAAGCAGTGGTATTTTGGAATAAACTCATAACTTTGGGATCATCCAAAGGAATGGTTACCGGGTCCACTCCGGTCAAATCCTGCAGCATACGAATCATGGTCGGATCGTCGTGCCCCAGTATATCCAGCTTTAATAAGTTGTGGTCAATGGAATGGTAATCAAAATGAGTCGTTATGGTATCTGTTGTCATATCATTTGCCGGATGCTGTACCGGTGTAAAAGAGTTAATATCCTCCCCTACAGGAAGAACCACAATTCCTCCCGGATGCTGTCCCGTACTTCTACGAATTCCGGTGCATCCCCCTACCAAACGATTGATTTCACAAGTACGCTTTTTCATTCCACGTTCTTCATAATAATTTTTAATATATCCAAAGGCAGTCTTATCTGCCAGCGTTCCTATGGTTCCGGCTCGGAAGGTCTGACCGGCGCCAAAAATTACTTCCGTATACTTATGCGCCTTACTCTGGTATTCTCCGGAGAAATTTAAGTCAATATCCGGTTCCTTATCTCCCTTAAATCCCAAGAAGGTTTCGAAAGGAATATCAAAACCGTCTTTGTGAAGATCGGCTCCACAAACAGGGCACTTTTTATCCGGCATGTCTATTCCCGCTCTTCCGGCATATTCTCGCACCTCATCCGATTCAAAATCATTATAAAAGCACTGGGTACAATAATAATGAGGACTTAAGGGATTTACCTCCGTAATTCCCGACATGGTTGCCACAAAAGACGAACCTACCGATCCTCGGGATCCTACCAAGTATCCATCTTCCACAGATTTCCATACTAGCTTTTGGGCAATGATATACATTACCGCAAACCCGTTGGTGATAATAGAATTTAATTCCCTTTTTAGTCTTGCTTCTACAATTTCCGGCAAAGGATTTCCATACATCTGATGGGCCTTGTTATAACAGATATCGGTTAATACCTGATCTGAATTTTCAATCACCGGCGGACATTTATCGGGCCGAACCGGCGACATCGTTTCAATACGATCCGCAATTTTGTTGGTATTGGTTATTACTACTTCTTCTGCTTTATCACTGCCAAGATAAGCAAATTCCTGCAACATTTCTTCCGTAGTTCTAAGATACAACGGTGCCTGGTCATCCGCATCTTTAAATCCTTTTCCCGCCATAATAATACGACGGTATACTTCATCTTCCGGATCCAAAAAATGTACATCACAAGTAGCTACTACCGGTTTATTAAATTCTTCCCCTAAATCTACAATTCGTTTGTTAATGGCCTGAATATCTTCTTTGGAATTTACATTTTTTATCTTATCAGAATAAATCATAAACTCATTGTTACCGGTAGGCTGAATTTCTAAATAATCATAAAAATTTACCAACCTTGCAATCTCTGCTTCTGATTTTTCGTTTAATAAAGCATTGTATAACTCCCCTGCTTCACATGCGCTTCCTAAAATAATTCCTTCCCGATGTTTTAAAAATAAACTTTTCGGAATCTTAGGACGCTTGTTGTAAAAGGTCAAATGAGACTCTGATACCAAGGTATACAAATTCACTCGCCCTGTATTATTTTCCGCAAGCATAATCGCATGATAAGACGGCAGTTTTGCTTTTGACTCTACGCTTCCTTCTCCCAGTAAGTTAATTTCTTCCATGGAACTAACATCTTGTTCCTTTAACATTTCCATAAATTTAAGAAACATTTCTGCTGTGGCCCCTGCATCATCGACAGCACGATGATGGTTCTCCAAGGAAATCTTTAATGTTTTACATACTGCATCTAAGGTATGCTTTGCCTGTCCCGGTAGTAAAACCCTAGCCAATCCCAAAGTATCCAAATAGGTATAATTAGCCTTTATTTTCTGACGTCTGATATTTTCATTGATAAAGCTCATGTCAAAATTAGCATTGTGAGCTACTAACACTGCATCTGCACAAAATTCTACAAATTTTGGTAATACTTCTTCAATGGTTTCAGCCTCAACCACCATTTCATCCTGAATCCCTGTCAGCTGTGTAATTTCATACGGAATGGGAACTTTCGGATTTACAAAGACAGAAAAATGATCCGTAATTTCACCGCCACTAACTTTCACAGCTCCAATTTCAATAATTTTATTTTTTACCGGTGAAAATCCTGTGGTTTCAATATCGAAAACAACGAAGGTGTCGTCCAAGGACTGCCCTTTTTCATTCGTAACAATATAATTTAAATCATCCACAAGATAGGCCTCTACCCCATAAATCACCTTAAAAAAGTCATTTTTATCAGGATTTTCCTCTCCTGCTTCTTTTCGCTTTTGTTTTTCCGTTTTCCACAAATCTTCCCATACATGATTGGCTTCCGGGAAAGACTGCACCACACCATGATCTGTAATAGCAATGGCCGGATGTCCCCATGAATACGCTCTTTTTACAATGGCCTTTGCTTCCGAAACTCCATCCATGTCGCTCATTTTAGTATGACAATGAAGCTCTACCCTTTTTTTCACACTGTGATCCATACGGGAAGATGTGAAATTCTTAATTTTCTTAATCCCTAAAATAGATCCAATGGTCAGTTCACCATCAAACTTATCCATCATGGCCATCCCTTTTAATTTAATAAAGGCACCTTTTTTAATTTCTGCTAACAACTCACCCAGCTGGTCATTTCTGGTAAACACTTTAATGGTCATTGTATCGGTATAATCCGTTACATCAAAAAAAACAATGGTCTTTTCATTTCGAATCTCTCTGGTATCTAATGCAATAATCTGACCACGAATAGTGACCTCTCCGATTTCTCCGATAATCTCAGAAATCGGCATAGCTTCATCTTCAAAATCTTTCCCATAAATCACTTCCGGATTATCGGAGCGTTTCAAGTTCTGCGGACGACGATACTCCGGTTTCGCATCCTTCGCTTCTTTTTTCTCTCCTTTGGTAGATGCATCTTTGAAATTTATAACCTTATCCTTATCGGTTTTCTTTTGGCTACTGTCTTCTTTCGTAACAACAGCTTCTTTTCCTACAGTTTCTGCATGATCAGCAGTCTCTTCTTTCTGAATATCCCCATCATTCCCATAAACACGTTTAGAAATCTCTGCTACCTTACGGCGAATTAAAATTTCATCTTCATCCTTAGATTTCTTCGATTCCATTTCCACAAATTTCATGGAAAGAGAGGCGCTGATTTGGCACCTCTCTACGATAATCTTTTCCAAAATACGTATCAATTCTTCTTGTAAATCCCGATACAATACCATGTCTTTTATCTGCAATTCCATCGCACCCGGAGCAGGATAGGTAATCTTTGCATGTTTTAACATACTGTGTAATACATGATTATATTTTTGTATTTCCAAAAGCATGCTGTCGCGATAAGATTCCATTAAATTTTCCAGAGTATATTGACTGGACAGGATAAATTTTTCCTGTATTTTAATTTCCATTTGATGTCCTGAAAACAACTGCTTTTTAATTTGTGTTTCTACATCCCAAATCAGCTCTTTTTTCAGCAAATGGTCACTTTGCAAATATACACGTAACAAATCCTTTGCACGATTTGTTGTCACTCTTTCAATGGTAGTATTTTCTAACAAAGTGGTAAGTTTTTTATCCAATTGTAAAGTGGGAAATACTTCAAAAAACTTTTTACTCATACTTTAATCATTCCAATGTAATAATTCATCCTTTAAGACCTCTAATAACTGGTCTTCCGGAATCTTTTTAATAATCTGTCCTTTTTTAATTAATAATCCTTCTTTGATACCGCCAGCAATTCCGATATCTGCTTCTTTCGCTTCTCCCGGTCCGTTTACCACACATCCCATAACTGCTACTTTAATGTCAAGGTCAAAACCGGCAACAAGTGTTTCTACCTGATTTGCCAAACCAATCAAATCAATTTTTGTTCTGCCGCAGGTTGGGCAGCTGACTACTTCTATTCCGCCTTGTCTTAATCCTAAAGTTCTTAAAATTAATTTAGCAGATTTAATTTCTTCTACCGGATCTCCTGTTAAAGATACACGAATGGTATCACCAATCCCTTGATTTAAAATAATACCAAGACCAATAGATGACTTAATGTTTCCACTAGTTACAGTACCCGATTCCGTAATTCCTACGTGCAACGGATATGGAGTTTTGTCTGCCAAAAGTTCATGAGCTTTTACACACATCATAACGTCTGAGGACTTAATACTAATTACCAAATTGTCATATCCTAATTCTTCAATCATACGCACTTTGTCTAAAGCACTTTCAACAATCCCTTCTGCCGTAACTCCACCGTATTTTTCTACCAAATCTTTTTCCAAAGATCCACTGTTAACCCCTACACGAATAGGAATATTTTTAGATTTTGCTACTTCTACTACTGCCGCCACATTCTCTCTGGAACCAATGTTACCGGGATTAATTCGAATTTTATCTGCCCCATTTTCCATAGCTGCAATCGCCATTTTATAATCAAAATGAATATCCGCTACCAAGGGAATATGAATTTGCTTCTTGATTTCTGCAATTGCTTTTGCTGCTTCCATGGTAGGAACTGTACAACGAACGATTTCACATCCTGCTTCTTCCAACCTTAAGATCTGTGCCACACATGCTTCTACATCCTCTGTCGGAACATTGGTCATAGACTGAATCAAAATAGGATTTCCTCCACCAATTTTACGGTTTCCAATCTGAATTACTTTTGTATTATCTCTATACATTACATAAGCTCCTTTCAAAAGACATAATTTGCTACTATCAAGTATACTCGATAGTAAGAAATTTGCATATCCTTAATTTGTCAAAATACAATCTATGTAAAATCGTTTTTTCTTAAAACCATGATCCTTGCATTCCACAATAATCCTACAATTATCCCCCTCTATTTCTTCCCATGGAATCTCTAACAATACATTGTTTTTTGTTTCATAAGCACAGCCTTGCCGTACCAATATTTTCTTCATATCTTGATCCCGTAATACTACCCTGAGTTTTTCCTTAGGAAATAAGAAACCACACAAAAAAAATGCTAAAATTAACAAACGTTTTGCAATGTAAAAGCTATGGCTTCCTTCTGTACACAATATACTTTTTTCCTGATACCATTGCCTATCCTTACGCTTGAATCCATATTGCCAAAACCAATTTATCTTTTTCATTTTCTTTTCCCATAGTTCTAAATCCCGCATAACTTCCCGCATACTAAAATATCTTTTAGAACCATTCCCTCTGGTACATTTTTCTATAATTTTCTCTACTGCTGCCGATACTTTTCTATTTTTTTCCTTAACTGCAATTCCCCGTCTTGCACTTCCATCTACCACTGGTAATCTGTTGCAATTGCCTACTAACATAGTATATAGAACCATTCCAAAGCTAAATACATCCGTTTGTTCTGTCAACTTGCTTCCCCTTTGTTCTCCACTTATTTGTTCTGGAGACGCAAAGCCAAAGGTACCACTAATACTTCCCTGTTTTCCTTTTACAGATACACTTCCTAAATCAATTAATTTTATAGTTCCATTTTCCTCTATCATAATATTAGCGGGCTTTAAATCTAAATAGAGTAAAGGTGGAACGCACTGATGAAGATAATGTAAAGCGTCACATACTTGTTTGGCTACAGAAATCATTTGTTTTTCTTCTATCGAACCTTGACAAATGACATTTTCCAACGTAACTCCACGAATATAATCCATCACAATAACCTTTTGCCCATCTTCTTCAAATGCATCTACAATTCTGGGAAAATTAGGATGAGATATAGTTTTTAATACTTCCCATTCTTCCACATTTGTCTCACTCAAATGTATCCCCATCTCTATCGCAGAAATATCTATAAATTTTATTGTCCATACTTTTTCTAAATGAATATCCCATACTTTAAATACACTTCCTCCACCTCCTTGACCCAGCTTTTCCATAATTTGATATCTTTGCTTCCATATTTGCTTCATTGTTCTCCCCCTGACTGTTTTGTTGTAAATCCAAAATACAATGCTGAAGCATTATCTTTCCCCTTAATGGTTCGCTTCTTTTCCCATAATTGCTTTAATAAACGTTCTGCCTGTCCATCCCCGTAAATCTTCTGTTTTCCTAAAAGACAAAATTCTCTCTCTTGGAAATGACTATAAAAACCATCGGAACAAAGCAACCATTTATCCTTTCGTCGTACTTTATATTTTTTTATCGAAAGTAAATGCCATTCACCCACACCTAAAGCTTTTGTCAAATATCCTTTTTCATTATGATCTTTGGACGTCAATATTTTATATTTTCTTTTTTTCAAAAGATAAAGCCTACAATCACCACAATGTGCACATAACATCTTTCTTTCGTCCAATAAAACACAGGTAATAGTTGTTCCTAGACGAATCCCGCTTTCTTTACCAAAGCTCTTAATTTCCTCATGCATTTGAAAACACAATTGTTGCAAAACCCTCTCTTGTTTCCTGACAGATATCTTATACCCTTCTGTCATAAACCAGTTGGCCAATTGCCTTACCACATATGAACTGGCTTCTTCTCCTTTTGCCAAACCGCCAATACCATCACATACCACGGCCATAATCTTGTTTTTTTTACCTTTGACAAAATGCCAAAAAGCTATAGAATCCTCGTTTCTTTCGCGATCTCCTGTTTCCCAGAAACAGCCACAAAAAATTTCTTGTTCCTTTTCGATAAAAATCCCTCCTTTAACTTTTGATATACATTTTTACGCTTTTCTTGAAATCTCTTTGAAATGATTTTGAATGTAAAAGATTCGAAGCAACTGTTTGATATCAATACAATTACACTTCGAAAAAAATGATTTGCAGATAGATTCTGCATATGCTTTTAGATATAAGTTATAAATAACATATTTAAATCAAAAAATCTACTATAAATTCTTATGCTCTCCGTACAAAAAGAAAACCCTCGTAAAAACGAGGGCTCCTTTTCTTATGAGGGGGAGATAGTGAGTGATCAACTATCCTGAAACATACTATAACAACAAATTGTGTTCAAAATATGTACAATTTCTAAAAAAAATCTTAAGAGACTAAAAAGAAAACAAAGAATCTCTATTCTTTTCTTTAACTCCAATGTTGCATTACGAACTGTATCTGCTGTTCCCCCATATATTCATTGACAGATGGATAATATATGATATGCATTTTAATAGGCTGTTTTGACTTACCATTTATAAATTCATTTAAAACTTTCTTTCCATATTTGGCCTCCACATCCTTAAAAAACTGATCCAAATTTCGGAATAAAATCAAAGTAAACCTTTGTTTCATCTCATCTTCTACACTAAATTTTGCCATATTTCTATTTTTACCCATAAGATACATGGAATAAAAAGTAACATCCTTTCTGGCAAACACCGGTTTCGGATTTCCCATTCCAAAAGGTTCTAATAATTCTAATTCCCGCAAAAAATCCATAGTCACATACGACAAAGGCATAGGAACATCAATCACAATTTTTTCTTCCATATCATCCTCTGTCAGAGTACAGTTTTCATTTAACTGTTGACGTAACAGTTCCACCTTATCCTCTTCCAAAGACATCCCTGCTGCCAATTTATGTCCCCCATACTTTATGAACAATTCCTTGCACTTACTTAATTCTTCATACATAGAATAGCTGTCTATGGAACGAGCTGACCCTTTCACACATTCCTCGGCTTTTGTTAACACAATCGTAGGACGACTGTATTTTTCCCTAATTCTTCCGGCAATAATTCCAGCCAGGCTCTCATGACAATCCGGAAGATAAATCACCATAACCTTCTCTTTCCAAATTTCTTCTTCTTCCACTTTGCGAATAGCTTCTTCGACACCGTACTCTGTCATTTCTTTACGATTTTCATTTAATCTTTTCAACTCAGACGCAATAAAAACAGCTCTTCGCTTATCACTACATTCCAGTAATTCTAATGTCTTTTCAGCACTATCCAATCTTCCCGTCGCATTAAAACATGGTCCTATCACAAACCCAATATGATAAGAATTTAAATTTTGAGAATTTAAATCATGCACATCAATCAGAGCACGCAATCCCGGATTAGCAGATTTTTTCATACTCTTTAAAGCTTCCTTAACAATAATTCTGTTTTCATCCAGAAGCTCCATAATATCACACACTGTAGCAATACCTGCAAACTCCAATAACTCTCTATACTCATCTTCTGTAACTTTGTGCTTTTTCCATAATTCCAGGACTAATTTCCAGGCAACTACTGCTCCACAAATCTTTTTGAATGGATAACCACAATCTTCCTGCTTCGGATTCACCACCGCTGCTGCCGTTGGCAAACAATATTGTTTCAGCTCTCCTACCATTTCATAGGGAACTTCGTGATGGTCCGTTATAATACAGGTTATTCCTAAAGAAGCGGCATACTCTAACTGTACACTTGCAGCAATGCCATTATCGCAGGTAATGATTGTATCAATTCCATCCTCGTAAGCTTCTTGTATTAAGGCTTCATTAATCCCATATCCATCCTTGATTCTATGGGGAATTACCCGATCTACTTTAGCATTGCATTTTTCCAAACCTTTTTTCAGAATATACGTAGCACATATTCCATCTACATCATAATCTCCGATAATTCGAATCGTTTTTCCTAAATTAATTTTTTCTTCTATGATTGCAACAGCTTTTTCCATATCCTTCATAAGATTTCCCGGATATAAATCCTGCAATGTCCCATAAAGATATTTTTCAATATCATGCTCCTCCACAATATCCCTATTGCGGATAATTCTTGCTAACACTTTATCGATATGATACTTCTCCCCGATTTCCTCAAAATCTGCTTTCTTTGTACTCATAAACCATTTTGCCATGATCATTCCTCACTGATTTTAAAAAGGCTGTTATAAAACAGCCTTTTTATCATTCTTCTAATATTAATTCACTTTTTAAAGCTTATTCATTTTCTTTCATCTCAAATTTACATCTTAAAGTGTACCATAAAGTTCCCGCTATACAAATAGAAGAATAAGCACCACAAATAATACCTACCATCAGAGGTAATGCAAATTCTCGGATAGAAGTAACTCCGAGAACAAAAAGAACTGCCACCATAACAAAGGTAGTAAACGAAGTAAAAATACTTCTTCCTAAACTCTGGTTGATACTTATATTAACAATATCCTTAAGCTCGTCCTTAGGTTTCATTTCTGACATGTTTTCACGAATACGGTCAAAAATTACAATCGTTGCATTAATTGAATATCCTACAATAGTAAGAATGCACGCAATAAATGTACTTCCTACAGATACCTTGGCAATAGCATAAAAAGCAACTACTACCAATACATCATGAAGCAAACACAAGACACTGCTGGCACCAAAGCGAATATCCTTAAATCTAAACCATACATAAATTAACATACATGCTGTAGATACTAAAATGGCAACCAAAGCATCCGACTTCATTTCATCACTAATCGCTGAACTAATAGTTTCTGTAGTTATTTTTGAAGCATCGATGAAAAACTGTTCTTTTAAAGCTTCCATCATTTCTTCTCGTTCCTCTAAAGTCAACGTTCTCGTTTTAAAAATTACTTCCGTAGTACCTTGTACTTTTTGTGGAATGACGCCTCCACCATGTATAATATCTTCAATCATAGGTACCACAGTACCTTCAATTTCTTCAATTGCCATATCCTGTGCAAAGGTTACATTCGTTGCTGTACCACCTTTAAAATCTAAGCTATAGTTTAAAATGTCTCCCGTAGAAGCCTTACCGATTCCCATGAAAACCAGTCCTGCACCAATCACTAAAACAGAAACTCCTATATAAATTCCTTTCTTAGATAAATAATCAAAGGTTTTTGCCGGTTTTGCAATACCATACAACTTGATATCCTTTAATCCAATAGCAAAAAAAGCATTCATAATAAATTTGGTTACAAAAAGCGCAGTAAACATAGATAAGGCAATTCCCAATGCCAATGTTTGAGCAAAGCCTTTTACCGTTCCGCTTCCTAAAAACCATAATACTAAGGCAGCAATTAAGGTTGTAATATTACCATCCAAAATCGCAGACATTGCTTTCTGGAATCCTATTTTTATAGAAGAACGAACCGTTTTACCGGTAGCTAATTCTTCACGTATTCTGGAAAAAATAATTACATTAGCATCTACTGCCATACCGATAGACAGAATAATCCCTGCAATTCCAGGTAATGTGAGCGTAACTTCAAATCCATTCAATAAAAGAATCATTAAAATCAAATAAATTACCAAAGCAAGTGATGCTGCAACACCTGGAAGCCAGTAAACAACAATCATAAATAGCATCACTATCATCATTCCGATAGCACCGGCTTGCAAGCTGGTGGCAATCGCTTTAGAACCAAGTTGAGCACCTACAACTTTAGAACATAATTCCTGCAACTGTAATTTCAAACCACCAATACGAATCACACTGGCAAGACTTTCTGCTTCCTCATAACTTGCCATTCCCTGTATAACACACTGACCATCCGTAATTTCTGACTGTACCGAAGGTGCTGATACAATTTCTTCGTCATAAATGATATAAATAATTTCTTGATTGGGAGCTGCTTTTTTTGTTGCCTTGGCAAATTTTTCAGTTCCTTCTTTTGTCATAGTTAAAGCAACTACAAACTCACTATTTCCCATATTATTTGGCTGAGTCGCAGCCTTTGCTTCTGCAATATCGGTTCCACTTAATACCTCATTGCCTTCCTCATCCATAAATACCAATGATCCCGGTTTTCCTAATTCCTCTAATATGGCATTAGCATCAGACACTCCTGGAATCTCAATATTAATGCGATTACTTCCTTCTTGATACACCAAAGCTTCTGTACTGTAAATTTCTACTCTTTTTTGAAGTTTATATATGGTGTCAGCCATATCTTCTGCACTCGGTTCTTCTTCGCCCACCACTTCATATGTGATACTTACACCACCTGCTAAATCAAGGCCTTGCTTAATGGCTTTTGCAGAACCTGCTGCATTTTCGCCTACACCATAAATACATACATAGGCTCCGGCAACCATGGCTATCAAAATTCCTAATAAACTTAAAATTCCCTTTTGTTTATTCATTTGTTCTTTTCATGTTCCGTTTTTGCAAAAAACGAAATCTACCTTTCTTTTTTTATCGCCTGTAAGTATAACACAGTTTTTCTTCTCGGGAAAGTAATTTGAAACTTTCACAATCACTTTTACAATGATCTCTTTTTTCTGAAAACAATTCCACCAAGTCCTCCACTTGCCATACATAGTGATACCAAGCAGATAACTTCCTCGCCGCCTTTTTCCAAGGAAGCATTTAGAATCACAGAAAGTACTAATAGCAACACTTCATACAAACAGCCACCTAGCATTCCCCACATAAACTTATGTTTTCTTTCCTTCCCAATGCAATAACCACATATTACACAAGATACCACATAAATCAGTAACACACTGATATCTACTATATCCTCTGAAATTGGTAATAGAAGTAATAAAATGGCTACTAAAAAAATTCCGGTCAAAGTTACCAAATATCCCATAAAAAGGGAAGCTATGACTTGTTTCATCCCTCGTAATCTGTTTCTATCCTCTCTTTGCATAGCAATATAACTATTTTCCTTCCCTCATTTTCTTTTTAAGATTATGCGAGAAAACTCATAGCTATTCCTTCTGCAATTGCATTGGCTGTTTCTTCAAATTTATTTTCAAACAATTGATTATCGTCATCTGAATTGATAAAACCTACCTCCACAAGAACTGCCGGCATCTGAGTCGAGTTTAATACCACCAATCTTGGTCTTTCCTCAATTCCCAAATTAATATAGCCTACTTTTTCCAACTCGTTATTAATATTGTTAGCAACCTCTTGGGGAAAACCTCCTTCTGAATAAACCAGAGTTTCTACCCCCTGATACTGGTTAGCAATTTCACTGGAATTCCGATGGATACTTACAAACAAATCGCCTCCAGCTTCGTTCGCGATGGTAGCTTTGCGAAAAGGTGCCTGATAAATATCTTCTTCTCTGGTGTACACCACATCAAAACCCATTTCTTCTAAAATCTTTCCTACTGCCAAAGTCATAGCAAGATTATCTTCTTTTTCAATTCTATCTCCATAACTTGCGCCATTATCTCTTCCGCCATGACCTGCATCCATAATAATCCTATTAGCCATATATCCTCATCCTATCTTTAATTTTCTTTATTTACGATATGTAACAGATAGAAAAAAGTTAATATTTATATAAAAAAAGCTATTGCAAAACCTTGATTAGAATCTTAAATTAGATATCACAATCCATAACCAAAATTTTCAACAGCTTCTTCTGCTATACATATGAAATTTTCATTCATCAATTATAATCTATAATAAATTCTTTTCACAAAAGTTGCAAACTTTTTACTGTAACATGCAACAGAAATATAATAATCCTCCAAACATCGATACTCTTTTAAATAAATTTCTCTATTGTCATTATATTCATCAACGATTTTCTTTTCATCCAAATCTATAAAAAATGTATCCAATCCACCTAAAATTCCTTGACCTTTTAATTTTAGATAGCTTTCTTTACCTGTCCAATATCGAAAAAACAAATCATCCCTTTTTTCATAAGGATGTTTTTCGATGTATTTAGTTTCTTCTGTTTTAAAAAACCTTTTTGCAATGTTCGCTTTCGTTGCTCTTTTTTGTTGTATATCAACTCCCACCGGTACATCACATATAACACAAGCTGCATATTCTCCTGAATGAGACAGGCTAAAAAAGAAATTATCTATATCCGGCAAATATAACTTTCCATTTTCATCAATTTCAATTTGTTCTCCACTATAACCTTTTTCACCAATAACATGTTCTAATAATAAACCTGCTGCCAAAGAACGTTTTTGATCTTCTCTTATTTTATAATTTAAAACTTTTTCTCTTCTTTTCTCCGAAACTTGTTTTAACTTTTGACGAAAAACAACCTCGTCATCCAAAAATGCCGTATGAATCAAATACAATTCTACCGCCATTCTTTCCTGATCCATAGTTACCTCCGATAAATGCATAAAAAAATCCCCGCATAATTGCGGGGTTTAAAATCTTACTGCAGGAGATGGGACTTGAACCCACACACTGTTGCCAGCGTCAGATTTTGAGTCTGATGCGTCTGCCATTCCGCCACTCCTGCATTCAGTCTTTAACGACCGAATATTATAATATCATAGTTTTTATTATATGACAAGTGTTTTTTGAAAAATATAATACTAAGATTCATAATTATTTATATCATTTATTTTTATTTCCAATTCTAAACATCTAATATGTGATGCATAACACCATTATTAGAAGTTCAAATTATTATAAAAATCAGTACAATCAAAAGTTGCAAAATAATCCTTGGGTGTTTCTGCTCTACGAATTAATTTCACTTCTCCATTTTCTTTTAACAATAATTCTGCCGATTTTAATTTACCATTATAATTATATCCCATTGCAAATCCATGAGCACCTGTATCGTGAATTACAAGTAAATCCCCTTTATCAATTTTAGGTAAATTTCTATCAACAGCAAATTTATCATTATTTTCACATAAAGAACCAACCACATCGTACACGTGATCACATGAGGCATCTTCTTTTCCCATAACAGTGATATGATGGTAAGCACCATACATAGCCGGTCTCATCAAATTTACTGCACATGCATCACAACCAATATACTCTTTATGAGTGTGTTTTTCATGCACTGCTGTAGTAACCAAGTGACCATAAGGTGCCAGCATAAATCTGCCAAGCTCAGTATATATGGAAACATCTCCCATACCGGCAGGTACTAAAACCTCCTCATAAGCTTTTCTTACCCCTTCTCCAATGGCATAAATATCATTGGCTGGCTGTCCTGGTTTATAAGGAATACCAACACCACCAGATAAATTTATAAAAGTAATATGTGCTCCGGTTTTCTCCTTTAACTGAACTGCTAATTCAAATAATTGTTTTGCCAATGTTGGATAATATTCATTCGTTACCGTATTACTTGCTAAAAAGGAATGAATACCAAATTTTTCTACTCCTTTTTCCTTCATAATTCGATAAGCGTCAAACATCTGCTCTGTAGTCATACCATATTTGGCATCACCTGGATTATCCATAATACTGTTACTGATTTGGAATACTCCCCCCGGATTATATCTACAGCTCATAATTTTGGGCAATTCACCCACAATATTTTCAACAAAATCAATATGTGTAATATCATCTAAATTGATAATCGCTCCCAATTTATGAGCATAAGCATATTCTTCTGCCGGAGTTTCATTAGAGGAGAACATAATATCCGTTCCTTGTAATCCCATTGCTTCAGATAACATTAATTCAGTATAAGAAGAACAATCAGTTCCACAACCAATTTCCTTCAAAATATCAATAATGTAAGGATTTGGAGTTGCTTTAACTGCAAAATATTCTTTAAATCCCGGATTCCAACTAAAAGCCTCTTTTAACGCAAGAGCATTTTCCCGAATTCCTTTTTCATCGTATATATGAAATGGTGTAGGAAAAGTTTTAATAATTTCTTCTAATTTTTCTTTTGTTACAAATGGTGTTTTATTCATTCTAATTCACTCTCTCGTAATATTTTTTTCTTAAGATTACCTAATCATATAGTAATCTCATATTTACAGCAAGTGTTTTCTTAATTCTGCACCTGACAATGGACTTAAATATGCAGGTGGCACATCAAATACAGTTTTACATCCTGCTCTCCCTTCCTTATTCATTCTATACGCAGCTCTTGCATAAGCAACTATAACAGAAGCTGTAAACTCCGGATTAGAATCTAATTTCAAACTATATTCAATCAAATGTTTATTTTCTTTCTCCCATCCTGTAACACCGCTTCTAAGCACAAATCCACCATGCGGAATACCACTATGATTTTTTACTAATTCTTCTTCCGTAATAAAATGAACTGTAGTATCGTAATCAGCAAAATAATTTGGCATATTTTTAATCGTTTCCTCTATCTTATTTAGATCTGCACCTTCTTTTGCTACTACAAAACATTCTCTCAAGTGTTTTTGTCTGGTAGTTAATTCCGGATTACTTCCACTTCTTACTGCATCCAAAGCTGCATCTAGCGGAATCGTATACTGCTTTGCATCTTTGACACCCTCTACACGGCGAATAGCATCCGAATGTCCCTGGCTAACTCCTTTTCCCCAGAAAGTATAATCTTTTCCTTCCGGTAAAATCGCATTTCCATACAAACGATTCAAAGAAAACATTCCCGGGTCCCAACCTACAGATATCATTGCTGTAGTATTATATTCTTTTGCTACCACATCCACAGCTTCAAAATGTTCCGGAATTTTGGCATGAGTATCAAAACTGTCCACTACATTGAAATATTTTGCATATTCTGGTGTTTGTTTTGGCAAATCAGTTGCACTTCCACCACATAAAATCAAAACATCAATGTCATCTTTCATCTCCAGCAATTTTGAGTCACTATAAACAGGTACACCCCGACTACGAATTTGCAACTCATCAGGATTTCTTCTGGTAAATACACCCACTAATTCCATATCTTCGTTTTGACGGATAGCACTTTCGACACCTTTCCCTAAATTTCCATATCCTAATATTCCTATTCTAATCATATAATTCCCTCCTGAAAATTATTAAATTTAATTTTAATTTATGCTTCCCCTTCCAATTCCAACAAACGTATCTTATTTCTTAACGCTTCTTTCATAATAGTGACCAAATTTTTTTGTCCCGAATATAAACAAGTATCATTGGTTTTCCCATGCAATTCTCCTGTTAAAACGTACGTTGAATCCGTAATCAATCTTACCTGGCCATCCTCTACATCATCGTCATAAAATTGGGTAGATAAATAGCTGAAATCTCTATTACTCATAATAACTATTTTTAGTCCTTTTTCCTTGGCTTTTATCAATTCATCCTCAAATTGCCGAATGATATCACCATTAGATGCAAAATACAGCCTCATATCACAATGAGTTATCATATATCTAATTTTGTCTTTAATATTACGATATCCTTGAATAGTAGTATAACTATCTACATTCACTATATTCTTTGGCATGTTATCTATAATATACTGGCGATCTTCTTCCAAATGACGAATTTTATTTGCCAAAAATTCCTCCGGATTAACTGCACTATACAAAGTCGTGCCGGATTCTATAATAACCGCAGCTCCTTTATCTGCCAAGACATTCAATGCTCCATATACATTAGATCTAGAAATCCCCGTCAACTTACTCGCCTCATAACCTGTTAATTCTCCGTGCTCCCACAAACACATGTACACTATAGCTTCCGGGCGACTCAAATTAAATTGCATTAATTTTTCAATAACATCTGTTTTTTTCATTCTATGTTTTTTAGTAAAATTTTTCTTTTAATAAACTTATTTTACATTTCCTATCACATTTGTAGTAGTATTTTTTAGTACTACTCTTCAATTAGACTACTATGTAAATATGTGAAAGTCAAGATATTTTAGCTTTTATTTGTTTTACTATTTATTTTTATGTTTTTTACTATTTTCCTTGTTTATTTAAACTTTTTTGTCAAATCTAATCAAAATAATCCCCTATAATTTTCTTCAATTATAGAGGATTTTGCAATTTCATCTTTCATTTTTTCTTAGAAATTATTATTTTGCAAGCATTTTTGCAATTGTTTATTTATATCAAAAGAAATTCGAAAATCATTTATTAGTCATTAAAAAACAATTTTTCATCCAAACTCCTGTTACAAATTTTCAATTTGCCAATCAATTGGCTCAATTCCATTAGCAACTAAGAATTCATTTGCAATACTAAAATGTTTGCATCCAAAAAAACCTCGATATGCCGATAATGGACTTGGATGTGGAGCTTTTAAAATCAAATGCTTCGGATTGTTAAGCATAGAGATCTTATTTTGTGCAGGTCTTCCCCACAAAAAATACACAATAGGTCTGTCAATTTCATTTACGGCTCGTATAACAGCATCTGTAAATTGTTCCCATCCTTTCCCTTGATGAGAATTAGCTTGATGTGCTCTTACCGTTAACACTGTATTTAATAATAAAACTCCCTGATCTGCCCATTTTTTTAAATATCCGTTATTTGGTATATAACAACCCAGATCACTTTCCAACTCTTTATAAATATTTTGCAACGAAGGTGGAATATCCTGTCCCGGTTTTACTGAAAAACTCATACCATGTGCTTGATTTTCATTATGATATGGATCTTGTCCCAACAACAAAATCTTCATGTCTTTTAATGCAGTACTATGAAAAGCATTAAAAATATCCTCCGATGGTGGAAATACAACATTCTTGCTATATTCCTGCTTTACAAAGTAAAATAATTCCTTATAATAATCTTTTTTAAATTCCGGTTGCAACACTTCCAACCAATCGTTCTCAATCATTGCCATATCCATATTCCTCTAATTTATAACTTTTCTCCATAATAACATACGATATTATATTCATTTTTTAAAAGAAGCGCGAAAATCCTTCCGATTCACGCGCTCTATAATTATGTTCTTATAATCTTACTGAGATACCTTCGCTTCTTAAATATTCTTTTACCTGACAAATTTCTAATTCTTTGAAATGGAATAACGAAGCTGCTAATGCTGCATCTGCCTTTCCTATCGTAAGTGCATCTTTAAAATGCTCCAACTTGCCAGCACCTCCAGAAGCTATCACAGGAATCTTTACATTCTCAGCAATCTGTCTGGTTAACTCCAAATCATAGCCAGCTTTTGTACCATCTCCATCCATGCTTGTAAGTAGAATTTCTCCAGCTCCTAACTTTTCAGCTTTCATGGCCCATTCTACAGCATCAATGCCCATATCTAATCTACCACCATGCTTATAAATATTAAAGCCACTTCCATCTAATCTTCTCTTAGCATCAATAGCTACTACTACACATTGACTTCCAAATTTATCAGCTGCTTCTGAAATTAATTCAGGTCTGTCAATAGCGGAAGAATTTACTGAAATCTTGTCTGCCCCTTCTCGAAGTAACATTTTAAAATCATCTACAGTACGAATTCCTCCTCCTACCGTAAATGGAATAAACACCTTACTTGCAACCTTTCTTACCATCTCTACTACAGTTTCTCTTCCATCACTAGAAGCCGTAATATCTAAAAAGACCAACTCATCTGCACCTGCCTCATCATATGCTGCAGCAATTTCTACAGGATCTCCGGCATCTTGCAAATTAACAAAATTAACCCCTTTTACAACTCTACCATTATGAACATCCAAACATGGAATAATTCTCTTTGTAAACATACTACTTATCCTCCTTAGAAACTTTTAGAAAATTTTCTAAGATTTTCAAACCAACGGTAGAACTTTTCTCTGGATGAAATTGACATGCAAAAACATTATCGTGTTCTACCGATGCATGAATACACGTTCCATAATCAGTCGTTGCAACTACAATATCCTGATTTTTCGCCTCTAGGTAATATGAATGAACAAAATATACATAGCTATCTTCTGCTATACCTTCATATAATTTTCCTTTATTTGGATATTTCAAGGAGTTCCATCCAATATGAGGAATCTTCAGTTCATCATAATCCGGAATTCTCTTAATTTCTCCTTCTAAAATCCCGAGACCTTCCACACCCGGAGTTTCATCACTTTTTTCAAACAATAACTGAAGTCCTAAACAGATTCCCAAAAAAGGAATTCCTTTATTTACAACTTCTTTGATTACCTCAACTAAATGATACTTATGTAATTTTTCCATGGCATCACCAAAAGCTCCTACTCCCGGTAAAATCACCCTCGATGCTTGCAATATCTCTTCTGGATTTCTTGTAATAATAACTTCTTCCCCCAGATATTCAATCGCTTTTTGTACACTTTTTATATTACCGGCATCATAATCAATGATTGCTACCATATTCTTCAACCCCTTTAAATCAAGCATTTATTTGATATTATCATGCTTTATTAAAACTTACTACTGTCATTTCATTACTTTTTCTAACATCTCATTACATTTCGTTACACATCATAATTAGTATTTAATTAGTATACTAAAATTCATACTAATTAGGCTATCAGCTGATTTGCCATAGTATTTATTTGTAATAATTGCTCGTCACTTGGTTTGACATCTACATAATTATTCATGGTTGTAACTATATTACCATGTCCTAAAATGTACTGTAATGTTTTTGGCGGTAAATTTTGCATATTAGTTGCGAATGTATGCCTACAGATATGTGGCTCAAACTTACGAATTGGATTCTCTTGATTTGAACTATTAAATCTTCCAATACAATTACATAAGTATTTTTCTACATGTGACCTTACAATAGTTTTTCTACTTCTTGTTGCAAGAAATACAAACCCTTCATATGCATTACCTTGTTCATCATAACATATCGGTTCTATATCACCTTTAATATATCGATTTTTAAGAATACGACCGAAACATTCATACACACCATCTGTCATTGGAATATATCGCTCACCATTATCTGTCTTTGTTGGTAAAACAACATGTGTATGATTGATACATTGTAATTGCTTATCGACTTTTATCAATTTCTTATCCATATCAATATCATCTAGTGTAAGACCACACAATTCAGACACCCTTAAACCTGTCCAAAACAACACATATAACATATCATAACAATGCTCGCTATGTTTATCTTTAGAACAAAAATCAAGAAATCGGTTCATATCCGCCACAGAAAGTGCTTCCATTTTTTTACTATCACTTCTATCTGTTGTAATTCGTCTAAATGGATTTTTTGCAATATAATCATGGTCTAAAGCATATTCAAAAGTTCTTTTAATAAGGCTAATGTCTTTTTGGATAGATGAGCCTCTATACTTCTTTTTCATATCATCAAGCCAAGCTTCACAATGTTCTGGTCTTATCTTTCCAATTTCCATGTAACCTAATCTATATTCTTTTAGAGTATTTACCGTTACTTTATATCCAACTTTTGTGTTATGAGCTAATTTCTTCCTATTATATAATGTCTTAAGATATTTTTCTATTACTTCTAATAGTGTAAGCTTTGCTCCATCAATATCAATATTATTTTCAAGTTGTGCGTTTAGTTCTTCCTCCTTCTCACGCAAACTCTTAGATGACTTCTTACCTTTTGGTAATTGGTCTGTTTTTTCAAGTCTGTAAGAACTTATAACCCTTTCTTTCCCAAAACAATCCTTATAGTGGTACTCATATCTTTTAGTTTTAGGATTATAATATTCATTAGTTCTTAATGCTTTTCTTGCAGGCTTGTTCTTTTCTGCCGTTGATTTATTTGCCATTTCTTAGCCTCCCTTAGTAAGAGTGCCTCGAATGTATATACTAATTAAAGTAGCACACTCAAAGCACATTGTCTATTTTTTTATAATTGTTCAACCTGTTCAATAAACGTTTCAAAAGGTTTTCTTTTAATCTTTATAGTGCGTCCTAACATAAGATGATATTGACTCCCATAATCTTCATTTACTATCTCACGTAATCTGTGTTGCCCTATTCCAAATAAATCCGAGGCTTCTTTTATAGTTAATAAAATTTTGTCCTTTAATGCTATTGCTGTATTTTCTATATAAACCACACTCCATTTCTTTATTTATATTCTGTTTTTATTTCAATAAAATAGGACGTAGCCACAAACGACTATGCCCAAGCAATAAAATACTATTAAGTTTTTTGCATAATAAAGCAAGAGATTAGTTCTCTTGCTCTGTGTTTTCTTCTTTATTTTGATTATATTGAAAAGTCTAATTCACTATGATATTCTAACTTAGAATTAGGATTTTGCTGTCTCTTTTCCAATTTGATTTCTAATTCTTTTCTTTTTCCATATTTTTTCTATTTTATCAATTAATTTTATATATTTAAAAAATAACACATTTATACCTCTTGTATTAGGAGATAAATAATGAATTATAATATATCCGTTAACCAACTGATAAAAAATTATTGTCAACATATAAATTTAGATTTTAATTTTATTAATCGAATCTACATTATAACTTCTAACACATGTAATAATTGGTTAGGAACAGTAGAGCCTATAAAAATAAATAACAATTTGTATTTAGATTTAAAATTACATCAATGTGTTATTGATGATTTAAACTCTGAAAATAATATTAAATTTCAAATTGCTCATTCTATTATTATGCACGAATTATATCATTGTAAAGAGATGACCATTACATCTTCTTACTTAGAATGGCAAAAATTATATTTTCATGAATCTATTAGAACTACAAAATTACTATTTTTAGACACTGCATTTCACCAATGGAGTGAATACTATGCATATTATAATTCATCTAAAATAAATAAAAGAAAAATAAAGTTATCGGAAAAATTATCTTCTGCAAATGCTTCTTTAAAAGTATCATATAATCATATTAAGGAAACAAAATGTGAAAATATGCAGTTATTAAAAACATTTATAGATAGTTTAATTGATTTTATTTCAGTAATTATTATGTTCTCAGCCCATTATAATTCTACCCATGATAAAAAATATATTAGAGAATTAAGATATATACAGCGTTCAAGTTTATATAGCGAATATTATCCTTATATAGTGGATATTATTTCTTACATGGATGTTTTATATAATACATATCCAAAGTGGATAACAATGGACAATTTTATTGAACTAGGACATAAATTATTTAGTTTTATGAAAATTAATCATATTTACTTTGCTACAAATGACATCTCCGATAATTTCGAAATAAAGATAGTATAATCAATAAATAAACCACACCCGTGTTTCAGAGTGTGGTTTCTACACCTGCAATCCTTTTACCTAATTCCGCAAATATGTTTACTATTAAAATTTCCATTAGGAATTTTAACCCAAACACTTTGTCCAACTTTTAATTCTACATTTGGCAAACTACATTTAACTGTATAATTATTACCATTTAATGAAATAACATATTTCCCATTATCATTTGTAGAAACAATTACAGATGGTAATGTTTTATCTACCTTGAATCCTTTTAATCTAGCATCTACAATTATTTCAATTGATTTTAAAATTTGTTCTTTTATACTCATTTCAACCTCTTATCTAGTAATACTACTTCTTTGTAATGCATCATTTTGTAAACTCATCATTTCACGTTTAAAATTATTGAATCCAGTTTCATTTGTGACATTTGGCAAAGTAACATTTATGTTCTGCATAAGATGCTGTGTCTGTGTTTTGTTGTTATTCACCACGGGCGCAGTTCTCAAACTATTTACACGTTCTTCCATCTGTCTACTCCAAACATTCTGAGTTGGATATAAGATTTCTGGGCGTTCTGCAAAATACTTCTGAGCTTTCAAATACATAGCATAAATTGGATTACTTTCATCTAATGGTTTAAGAACACTCCCATCTGCAAGAGTAATTGTTTCATCTGCATTTTGCTTAGGTTTTAACAGCTTCTCAGTTTCATCACCATTATATACCTTTTCTCCACCTTCCATGTTAACTAAGGTAGGTTGAGTAGCAAGAGATAAGTTGCCTTTTGTATCTTCGATTAACTCAGGTTTACCACCTTCAGCTACAAAAGCAAGTCCCTTTTTAGCATGTTTTGTACCTTTGGCATATTCTTGTGCATTTGCAGGTTTAGAGCCTCCAAGATTTTTCATTCCTTCGGCTAATTCACCTAACTTAGCAACACAAGCTTCAATAGAGGCGAGTAATTCATCGAAAAATCCTTTAACTTCAGGAACAGTTTCTTCGGCAACTTCATAATGCTTTCTAAGAGCAGAAATGAGATTTGCTTCTTTATCGTCCGTTTCTTCGTCTGTTCCTATTGCTTTAGTCACTTCATCTACCGCGGTCTTGAACTTAGCAAACTTACCAAGAACGCCTTCACCTTCTTCTGATTCACCGTTTTCAGATTCGCCAGCACCTAATGTTTCATTAGTTGTTGTGCCAATATTTGTGATTGCACCAGTTAAACCAGAACCTTCACCATTGCCAACGTTTGGAGTAGCAGCACCACCATTAGCACCAGTAGCAAGTCCACCACCTTCTTGAGCTTTAGAACCGCTACCAGAGATAGAAGATGTTACTGCATCTACTGCGGTCTTGAGTGTATTGAACTGTGCAATTATACCCGTAGATTCATCGCCTAATGTGAATGCACTGAGAGAAGTTAATGCTCCTAATAAACCACCTACGGAATCTTCGGAGGTAAGACCTAAAGCTGTTGTTACAGATTTGATTGCTTCGGCTAAATTTGTGAATTCAGATGTTGTAGAAGAAATTTTTGTACTATCAATTCCATTAACAACTTCTGACAGTTTACCAACACTTTCTGTTGTATCATCAATGCCAGTTGTGTTTTCAGATAATGGGCTTAAAGCATCTGTTGTTTCTTTCGCAAATGTCTGAATATCATTTACATAAGAACCTAATTGGGATGTATTTATTCCAAGTGTTTCCGCAAGGGAGTTAGTCATTCCCTCATTGCCACTGTAGAAATCAGCAAGAATACCTACATAGTCATTAGAGAATTTCTGAAACTCTGCTTCTGACATGTTTAAGACTGCTTCTATATCAATGCCTAACTGTTTGAAATCATTACTCATTTTGGCTGTAGCTTCTAACTCTGCCAACTGCTCATAACGAGATTTATAATTTGTCATGCTTTCAATCAAACTATCCCAATACTTTTCTGTACTCTCAATCATTTTAGAATACATTTTATCAATTAAAGATGCTTGTTCCTCAAGCATAGATTTGCGTTCTTCCAATAAATCAATTTCTTTTTCAATATTATTGATTCTGATTTCATCTTTCTTCTCATCTACTTCACGTTCTTTTTCACGGAGAGCATTGGTATCAATAGTGTAATGAAAGCCTTTTTCTTCGTCATACTGCAAAATAGTTCTGTTATTTCTTAACTGCTCCGCTTCATACTGTACTTTTTGCAAAGCTGTCTGTAAACTTATCTCTCTATTCTCAGCCTGAATAGCTTTAATTTGCTTCTGTTTGGCTTTTATCTGTCTGTCTATATTAGCAATCTGTTCCTCAATTGCTTCTTTTCTGGCATCCCTCTCGGCTTCAATGGACTCTATTGCAACTTCTTTCTGTTTTTCATATAGATTAATTTGCTTATCAAGTGCATCTGTAATTCCAGTTAAGGCAGAACCATATAATGATTTGAGTCCTGATAAATATTCTGCTTCATATTTCTTGAATTCATCTAAGTATTCTTTTCTATCCGCAAAATATTTCATATAGAGCATCCGCAGATGTTCAAGATAGGTTGCTTCGGAAATCTTACCTCTATCCCTTAAATCCTGCAAATTCTTCAATTCATCTTCAAAGGCTTCAACGTAAGCATCCGCGGTATCTTTTCCTGCTTTGCTTGCACTTGCTGTTCTTGTGGGAATGGTAATATCAATCGCACTGACTTTTTCAGCTATATCCGTATAATAATTATACACGGATTCCATCTGTGCTTTCTGTTCATCGGACACGCCATTAAATCCGCGGTCTTCACCTCTGGCTCTTGCCATTGTGTCTGTAATGACTGCTCCTAAAGTTACCCAATTTCCTACAGAACTTAATGCTTGTTGTCCTGCTATTTCTGTATTATCACCTAACTGGGCAATTACAGTTTTTGCTTGTTCTGAAACAGAGTCCACATTGCCAAGAGCAATTTTAAGCATATCTGCCATCATACTAGCATGTAAATCTGCAACCGCTTTATCCTTAGATGCCTGTGCATTTTCAAGAAGTTTATCTTTGTTAATGGTGAGTCCTTCAGATGTAAAATCCAAATATTCAAGCAACCCACTTTCCTGTAATTCTGCAAAGGTTTCTGCTGATATGGATTTTGCTTCATTCCATTCTTCCTGTACTTCTGCGAGACGTTTATATCCGTCTTCGTAAGATTGAATGGTATTACTAAAAGTTTCTATATTAAAACTGCTTGTATTATCGGTAAGATTTTCTCCTGCTTCTGCAACGCTATTTACAGAATTTGCCAAACTTGAAAAGTCCGCGGTAAGTAGGTCATTAATTTTACTCTTTAATCCTTCACTCGCCCCGGATGCATTCTCCATTGCCTTTTTCATAGCATTGTATTCTTCAACCGTCTGAGGAATACCGTTCTGAGCCATGTAGTTCAGTTTTTCTTCTTCATATTTTTTATTAATATATTCTTCCAAGCTGTCTGACATTGTAGTGATAGCAGTGTTTAAATCTTTGTAAATTTCTGTTTCTAATAAAGATTCATCGTCTTCTGATGCCTGAACTAATTTTTCTCTTGCTTGTACCAAAGCATTGTAATATTCTAATGCGTCTTCCGGGCTGTCTGATGTAACGTCCCATGAAAGATTATTCCAAGTCCTATTGATGGTTTCAAATTCTTTCAAGGAATCTGATACAATATCAACTGCTTTTTGTGCTTCATCTGATAATGCTTTTCCCTTGCTATTGGAATCAATCGTAACTTTAGAACCTTTTAAATCACTCCATACATCTTTTTGCAAATCTTCTTCTGCAATTTTTCTACCTATAGTGGCTTCTACAGATGCAGATTGTAGTTCTTCTTTTGTTAAATTTGCCAAAGCTTCTGCATATTCGTTTGTACCGGCTGTAAGTCCTTCTAAAGCAGATGCCTTATCACCAAGTTTTTCTGTAATATCTTCTATAACATTTTTTAACTCTTCTTCCTGAGATGCCGTTCGCTCTTGAATAGAGGACAAACGGGAATATTCTGTATATAAATCTTTCAAGCTGTTAGCATATTCTACTGCCTTTTCACTTGCTTCTAAATTCTTCTGCTTTGTTTCTTCCAATTTCTGATTATGAGTATGATATGCCATAGTTAAAGCAGTGACAGCAGATGCAACGGCCACATAGGGATTAGCGATAATCGTCTGTATTAGTCCACGCATGACTCCCGTTAGTGTTACTGTCGAAGTAGACAAACGCATATTATTTAAAGTAGCTCTCGCTGTAGCTTCAGCCACATCTCGATTCATACCTCTTGCTAGGTTTTGATTGGTTAAAATCAGCAATCTTTGAGCATCATCCAAACGGTCTGTTGATAAAAGCAAACGGGTCTGGGACTGACTTAATCCACTGGTTAAATTAATTAATCTCTGAATATCAACAGTTCCGCTATGAGTCATATTCATAGCTTCGTTTAAATCTGAAAATCCTTGTGCTGCATCTCTTACGAAAGTAGCAATCTGACTAAAAGCATATAGACTTCCTGATGTTGTTAAGCCCAGTAAAGCTCCTTTGAGAAGTCCTGTTTCTGTTATAGCATCTACAATCGCTTTACTTGTATCAAGAATAGATGCATAAAGTGAATCAGGGATTGTCGTTGTTGCCAGATTCTGTAGACTTGCAATTAAACTATTCGTCTTACTTTCCAAAGATTCAAGATAATATCCAAACTTTTCTTCTGAAGCTCCTGCACTCTCGCTTGCAATTTCCATATATTTTTTTGCTGTTTCATAATTTTCCATCAATACACGGAACATATTTCCTTGTCTCTGTCCAGAAAAAGCCTTCTGTAAAGCACCCTGTTGTACAGAACTTAGAGTATCCCATTTTTCAGCTAGACTATCTAAAACTTCACCAGAATTATTAAACTCATTTACAGTAGTACGTAAATCAATTCCCACATTTTTCAATGTAATTTCAACATCAGATAATAATTCTACTGTTCCATCTTCATCTATTAATTCTAATTTTCCAGATTTAATGTCCTGCATTCTAAGGAAAATGGTCTTCAAGGCATTTCCCACGGAACCCATATTTAATTGAGTCGTTTCACCAATGACAGCCAAATAACCTAATAATTTATCCATGGATATTCCGGCACTCTCAGCAACACCTGCGACCCTACTCATCCCGTTCGCTAATCCATCAGCCGATACTGCCGCAGACAAATCCACAGTACAGAGCTTGTCCACTATGCCAATAACATCTTCCACCGCCACATGATATCCCTTCATACTTGAGGTAAGGTATTCGGTTGCTGATGCACTGTCCATCTGACTTATTTTAGATAAAATCATACTGGCACGAATTAATTTATTTGTATCATCAATATTATGACCCTGACGGAGCCAGTCTGAGGCAGCCGAACTTACATCCTGAGTTATAGCCCCTAAATCTTGTCCCAATGAATTATAATCAGACAATAGTTTCTTTGTATTCTTATAACTATCACCTGTTGACATTCTTAAATCAACAATTTCTCCGTTTAAATCACGAATAACTTCCACTGCTTCTTTTCCTGCATCTACAACACCATCCAGTGCCCTTTCTAATAAATTGGCAGCGGTATACGCCATAAACGCATCATGAATTGTATCATCCCACTGTTGGAATATAGAAACACCTTGTCTTCCTCTTGCATTAATATTATCAAGAATATCATCTACACTGCTCAAGGATTCCATTGCAGAACGTTCACGATTAATCGCATTTGTACTGTCTTCCGCACTTTCCCTAAGTTGCTCATTTGCCTTTTTAAACTCTAATTTCTCCACAGATGCTTTCTTTGCACTTATGGCAACATCAGACAAAGCATTTACTTCCCGAGTAAGTGCCTGAATTGAATTCTTTGTATCAATCTTTAAATCCATATCCTTACTTTTAAGAATACTCTGCAATTTATTTACCGTATCTTTAATTACTGTTTCATCAATCTCAGCGATTAATTTAATTCTTCCATCGTGGTTTGCTCGTAATCGTTTTTCTATAATCTTTATTACTTTTAATATCTCTGATTCACTATATTCTTCATCCAATCCAGCGACCAAAGCAATATCTGCATCACTATTATATGCCATCTAATTTCCTCCATTTAAAAAGGACAATGCTTTTTCACACTGCCCTTAAAATATTCTTTCTTCTCCATTTATTGTAAATTTAACTGTAAAAGGTTTACTCACCCTTTGCTTATATTTCAAAATCCCATTGTCGATGAAATTCGTTGCTTCTCTCCACCCTAACATTGGAACATCTGCAAAACTTCCGCGCGTTTGATATCCTTCGTTTAAAATTCCTGCCACACCTACGCTTTCTCCGAAAAAGTTTTCATGCATCACTTCATCACTAAATTGTAATGAAATTGAGAGACTTGTTCCCTTAGATGAAACATCCACTCGCATTTTGTCATCTATGTACAATGAATTCCACAAGTCATAAGTTCTTTTATAGACCTTATTTGAATAATCATAAATAGAATCCTGCATTTCTTCCATAATACAATCAGCCAAAATACTAGCATGATAACGTATTTCTTGTTCCACAGTTCTACCAGTTTTCATTTTCAGTTTACCAACATCTAATTGCCGGAGTTGCTTCTTTATGTTGCTCATATGCTATCACCTACTTTTTATTTACGATGTCATACACTCTTTGAGCAAGTTTCAAATATGTTTGATAAGTATTTATATACATGGAACAAATATTTTTATATCTTTCTAATTCTTCTTCTGAACCACAAACATATCTAAGTATTTCAATCATATTTCCAGTAAAAATCAATTCTTTTTCGTTCTCAGCAAAATCTTCCATAGCCTTTAACACTTTACTGTATGTAATTTTCTGTTCTGTAATCTGTTTGTTATCTTCCATTTAATTCCTCGCTTTCGTTTTTATTTTGCTGTATTCAGTTTTTAAAAAGGGATAAAATTTTGATTGAATAATCAAGATAAAAATAAGATTAATTATTTAAAAGATACGCTTCCAAGCGTGTAAATAAGTGTTCGTATAAATCCAATTTGCCATTTTTGAATTGGCTTAAAATCCTTGGATGGATATGTGTCACTTTTGAGATGTAACACTGTTTTTCTTTTTCTAATCTTTCTCGCAAAAGACTCCTTAATTCCTGTTGTGTCAATCGTTCACCTTCTTTCTTTTTATTTACATATTCACATTTTCTTTACAAAAAAATCGTACTTGTTCTCTTCCTATATTATGTTTTACACATATAAAGACAAGTGCTGAAATGCCCTATTTATAAGGGTTTCAGCACCTTCCATATCACTTGTCCAAAAAAACATTCGAGGTTATGCAAACTGACGTTCTGGCATATATTTTCTAATATCATTTATGTCTATAATTATATATTCTTCATGCAATTTTTCTTGTTTCGGAATACAACTTATAATTTTAGGGACTTTCATATTTTGTAAATCAATATCAATTAATCCATTTTCATATAATATCTTCAATCTACCATAAACTTGATTATAGTGTATGTCAGCCAATTTACAGATCTGATTCATTGTAACTTCATTCTTCTTGCCTTTCTGGATTTTGATTGCTTTTATTTTACCTTTCTCATAATCAGCATTTACTTTCCGATATAATGCTAACAATGCAACCATAAGTCTTTGTGCCACATCATCATCTGGAATAGTTTCAATAATATATTTTATTTCTTTGTCAGTAATAAATATTTCCTTTTCCGGCAAATCTTTTATAGAAATTATATTAGCTTGTGAACACATCTGCTTTATCTGTTCTGCCTTTGCTTTAGCTTTCTTTTCCTTCTTGGCTAACTTTGCAAGTACCGCATCATCTACACAAAATTCTTTCTTTAAATATCTATTACAAATATCTTTTCCCAAAACATTCCAAAGAATAGCCTTATCACAATAATAAAAGTCTGCATCCGCATAAAATAGATAAATCATATAATTTAATAATAGCTCTCTGTCTGAACAAATATTAAGCAACTCTTCCTCACAATAACTATAAAATCTCTGAAACCGCCATGTTGAATCATCAATACTGTAACTTTCCTTTTCATCATAATATTTCTTACCACATATGATATTGTGCATTCGCAAAAGCTCTTTTGTTTTTTCTTTTACTTTTGGATATGTTGCATTGTAAACATATGGTATCTCTTTCAGTAGTTTGGTAAATCGACATTCCTGTGTTGTAGATTCAAAATCTATCTCAATTTCAGCGAATTGGCTTAGTAAGTAACTATATAACCTATCTACTGTTCCGTTAGTCAATTCATATTTTTTCTGTTCTGAAATAATATCTTCAATAGTACATTTATTTTCATCCACTATTGCTTTTAAGATATACCCAAAATTCTCCGCATTAGCCTCTACTTTTTTATCAGAAACCCATCTGCCTTTTTTATTTTGCATAAATGCAGGTTTCTTTACTTTAGATACAACTTCTAAAATATCGTGAGGTATTGGAACTTTTGTTCCAGTTTTCACAAAATCAATAATCAACTGATTTATAACCGACATAATTTTTATATATTCAGAAATCTTTTTCTTATCTTCTTCATTCGCAGCATTCCCCATCAATGCCCACAATACAGTGACCTTATTCGTTACATCTCCAATATTATTTTGAAATCCCAGCTTATTTGTATACATTATTTTTTTGAAATCATTGATAAGAAATGTTGTTGCTTTTTTCGTTTCTTCCTTATATGGCATAAATCTGATGGTATGAACATCTGCTCTTTCAACAACCTTATAAATAACATCTGAGCAAATACTGGCGATACAGTCTCCGTCAAAATCCATTGTACCAAGCCTTAAAGGTAAAGTTCCATAAATATCTGTTACAATTCCTGTGTTCTGATATTTAAACCATCTTTCCGTATTCTCATTATTTACAACATTTACATTAATCCATTCACATGCAATATGCGGATTCCTCCATATAGATACCTTTTTTACATCTTTAATATTCCAATAGTTAGAATATACTTCTCCCTTCTTTAGAATACCAACCACAGGTCTATTACAGATATGTTCCATCATCGCTAATAAATCAGGAATTGCAGTTTGATAATTTCCATTAAGAATTATTTTTCCCATGTATATGCGTCTTTGCAAACTCTGTAAATCAGTTTCTATCTTCTTTCTAATGTATGGGTCGAAACGTAATGAATCATCAAGTGCAAGTGCTTTATAATACCAAGGTACTAAATCACATTTTTTGTATTCTTTTTCTTCACTTTCAGATTCTTCCTCATCACACTCTATTGCAATTCCCCTGTACTTAATAAATTCATCTATATCTGTATACAGTAATTTTGCCTTTTTCATGGTTGGTTGTACCAATTCTACCAATTCATCATCAGTAAAATCCAAAGTCTGTAAAGGTTGATACGCCGACCATAATTCATCCTTTAAGTTACAAACATCCCTTGATACTTCTGATATATTAAAAGTTCTTTTATATAAATGCCCATTGTATTCCACTTCTGTATCAAATGACTTTTTCCATGTTTCAAAATTATCATACATATCATGGAATTTAAATTGGCTCTCCGTTAAAAATACATCTATATTCTTTTCCTTAATATTTACAAGACTATCCCATAAATCTTTTACCTCTAAGCATTGGCTTTGTCCACTATTCTCTAAATATTCAATATATTCCGTTACCGGGAACGTATACAAATTTCCTTTAATTCCATTTAAGACACGAATCTGAAAAGCTGAAGGAACATAATTAAGTCCAAGTTCTTTTGCCCATATCCTTGCTCTTTCATAAGAGACAATACCTGCACCATCAAAACAATTAACATCTTTTTCAACAGTCATCTTTTTCGTATCATTGAAATGTGTTACTTTATATTTAAAGCTATTTCCCTCTTTAATCTGTTCTACAATATCAAAAGCATCTTCTATATCTTTCTTAAAATCTTTTACGACACAAATATTAGGCATAGAAACAACTTTACTGTCTGTAGCTGATAATCCCAAATATGTTGAATATTTAGCAACTTTATCTGCTCTAAATTCTGCATTTGATGCTATCCCTGTCAAAAGAACTTCCATCACTTTATCATACAAAGTTTCCCTAATATATAATTCCTTCTGATTTCTAACAAATGAACTTCCGCACAGCAATCTCTTGTATCGTATGGTTTCTACTACATTCCTTTTCCCTTCAGAATCAATATCCAATATTTCTAATGAAAATACGCCAATATCTTTCCTCTTTTTGCGTTCTGTACATAAATTTTCATAATATGATTTGTAAGATTTTCCAATCTTCAATACAATCAAATCTTTTACAAACGGATATTTAGAACCATCGTTTAATAAATTATCTGGATTAAAAGCTGTTACAATTCTAACCACTTCACTACTACGAATCGTAATCTTATTACTATTCAGATTCGTTTTCGTCATAGAAAATTTCACTTCGTCCTTTTGCATTTCCCGTATATTTAATCTTACAATTTCAAATCCTGATACACTCTCAATAGTCTTATCATTTACTTTTTTCTTTCTTCCTATAACAACCATCCTCCTTCGCAAAAGGCAGAGACGGACAAACACCCACAATTCTCTTTACCTGCCTAACTGGCAGACCCATAATAATAATTCTTACATTACTTTATTTCTCTTTTTAGAGACCAAAAAACAATCACTTTGTTATTAGCTATTTTACTTTTTCTTTCTTTTTTCACTCTTCTTATTCTCTACTTTATCTTTAATCAAATTATCAATTACTTCTTTGTAATCTGTTATTAAAAGTTCCTCTGTATTGTTATCCCAAAAAGGAGATATAACATTTGATATAAGCATGACAAACACAAATAGCAATACCAAAAGTGCAATAAATAACACAATAAACATTCCCCAAAAAGTAGAGGCAGATAAAACAATATTCTCTGTTGAATCTGTTATTGCTAGGTCTGTTAATAATTCAAATATTGAATCAATAATCAATGTTATCATTATTGGTACTGTTATATTTGAAATTTCTATATGGGGTTTTAATGTTTTAATTCTCTGACTTAAGAACTTGCTAAATTCTTTTAATTTTTCATCTGAACAATCTTTGTATTTATTATTAATATAAGAACTCCATTCTGCGTGAGTGTTCATTTTCTCATTATCTAACAATTCTTTCTCTTCTTTCTTACTGATTTTTAGTCCCCATAAAAAACTATATATCTTTTTTTCTTTTGAATAATCAAATTCAAAATTCTCTTTTCCTATAGTGAATATATTTCTCTTTTGCTTTTTACTCATATAACTTATCCTCCGTTTATTCGATATTTTTAATCTTATAGTTTAATCACCAATATTCAATTTCCTTACCTAAATCCTCATAATCCCTCTCAATTTGCCACCAAACTAACCTTGTCCATCAATTAATTTGTCGCCCGGAAACAAACCTTTGTTTTTACCCCCAAAAACTCAAAATAGAGCCTTTATATAGACCACTTTTTTCACCTTACTTAAAATGACAGTTTTATTGCCATTTTTAACGCTCAACTCCCGGAAACCTCACAATATTTCCTTTCCAATTCCGGAATTTAACCTTAAACTCTTTGAAATCTGACAAGCAAAATAGTTCTTCTGCCGGAATATCACTAGAAACTAAGTCTGTTTCGCTTGCTTCAATGATAAGATTAACAAAATTAATCTGCGTGACCCGATAGATTTTATCTGCCACTAAGATATATTTAATTTTTGTTTCTAAAGTCTTCCTCAAACACTTTCTCCTTTTCAAACTCTGTTAGAATCATTCCAGTTTCAATATCAATAATGTTGTTCACATAAATCGTTTCAACCATATCTGGTCTAATCAGCTTAACTAACAGCTCCAATGGCATATCAAAATTAATTTTGTCCTCATACATAGAAAATACAGAACTTTCTTAATCTTCCATCACATCTACATCCAAATTCTTGATGCACCAAATCATATTTTCTACTGGATTATATTTGCTGAAATCTCTATCTATATCCGATACAGATAAATCAATTAACTGTTCCTCGTGATAATCGTAATTATATGATGGTAAGATTAAATGTCCTTTATCATCTAAGTACATATCGTTCCATAATTCATAATCGCCTAAATTAGTTACCCTATGGAACACGCCTTGTCCAACCACAAATACATCTAAATTCAACCTGCCATCACTTTTAATACTTGTGAGATATTGCAGTTCCAAACCAAAACTCCGCACTTTTTCAATATCAAAACTTTCTTTGTCATTCAGATAATCAATCATTTCTTGATAATATTTTTTGCTTGTAGCATTCTGACGAATTAATGATTCTATTTCCTTACGTTTTTCTTTTGGAAGTTCGTGTTTTAGGATGTAATCTTCAGCAGATTTACAACCTGTTCTCGCAGCCATCATCTGTAAATAATTTCTTGCAAAAGCAACCTTTAATGGTTGGAAACTCATAATGGAGTTAATATTACTTCGTAAGGTTTCTATCTTTGTCACTTCAATCTGACCCTGAACCGATAATGCTTTTTCGTTTTTAGATAGCAGATTATTGTAGTCTGTTTCCTTTATGCACTGAATACCACTGATTTTCTCAACAAGTTGGGAATACTCATTGATAAAATCTGCTCGTTTATATCCCAATGCTTTTACAACATCCAATAATTGCAGATATACTTTTCCTTCATGAAATAATTTTGTTTTAAATTCTACCGGTTTATTTGCCATATAATATATTTCTCCTTTACGCTCCACACAAGATTGTATCTTTTACATATTTATCAAATTTACTCTCTGGACTATCAGCAATAATAATTTCTTCACATTGAATATCCTTAACCTTCCGATAATCACAGACAATTTCCACTTCATTTCTGCTATCGAAAAATGCAATAATATCTTTTTTCTTTATCTGCCCAGTAAATACATAACCATTTTCTCCATTAATGCCAAACCTTTTTGCAAACCATTCAGCACGCTGTTTATCTACTGTCCATGATAATCCTTTATAATCGTTTATTCTTACACCTCTATAAATAGTTACCATATCATTATCCGATAACAACTCAATATTATCTGGTAAGCTAATTTCTTTATCAGCCATTTTCATGAACTTTATCAATTTAGTTTTTGTCATACCGCAATCATGAAATCTTTCTTGTGTAGTCCAAATGTTATAAACTGCATCTGCACATTCTTGGTCTGTTATCACTTTATATTTATGCAGAAAATTCAAATAATCAAATCTGTTACCTTTATTGATAATGTACATACACAGAAACAGATTTTTTGCATCTTCAATCTTGGTCAACTGCTCTTGTCTATATGCTTCATCACGAAACGGTGTACTATATAGCAACGAATCAATATAAATTTTTGTATACTCTTTTAAATTCTCTATATTCAAATAAATTTCTCCTCCTATCTGTATTCATATGGCAGAAATAAGGAAATACCTTGTAAATTTCTTTATTTGTCTGACTGACAAGCCATATAATATTTATTCTCTATTTGTTTTAACCCAACATCAAATCTTCATATTCACTTAAATGCTTTCTATCTACTGCATCTATATTCTTCTGTATTTTTCTTTTATCCTTACATTTTGAATTCAAAAACAAACTACACTCTTCTTTACTTTCTACAGAAAATATATATGCTTCACAAGACACAGTTCTTGAATCCATTACATCAATTAAATTTCTACAACTTTCACATAAACTCATACAATATATTTCTCCTTTATTTGTCTCATAACTCTGAGGCTCCGTGAGCCGAAGAAATCAGGCTTTCGCAAGAAAGACTGCCTACTGTCAGCGACTACAACAACACAAAATCATTCTCTATTATTTCAATCACTTCTTTAACTTCTTTCTGTGTCGCTTTATCAGTACAACTCTTTGTCTTCTGAATAATTTCCTTCATAGAATATACCTGTAACAATAACTCACGTAACTTTGCTCTATAATTCATCCATTCCAAACGTTTAATTTTATATTCTGCTGATGCTGATTGATTAGCGCATACATAATAATTGCTCCATTTCTTTTCTAAATAAGCATTCTTACTAATAACCGATTCACATGTAGCAAGACAACTAATAATCATTGGTATGGTTAGTTTTTTATTTTGTAAATTCTCTTTATCTGTTTTTGTCATTAATATATCTTTCTCCTTCTGTTGGTCTCTGACAGTAGACACAGCCTAATCCAGCAGAGCTGTCTTAGTCCGTGATTATTTTTGGAGCATTCTGTCACATTGCTACGCAATATGCCAGCCTGTCCAAAAAATCATTTAAAAACTTGACACTTTAAAATTTCATATAGGATATTCCGAATTGTTACCCCATTTCTATAATATGAATTTCCCTTTTGACTACCTTTTTTGGATGTATTCTCTATTATAAGCTTTACACCCAAATAGGGTAGTCAAACCAGATTCACACTCCCGTTAGTTAGGGATTAACCGCCCTCGAAAAAGTTAAAATGGAACTATCTTCCATGCGTTCTTATACACCTTTTTCTTCTTATTTCCATTCTCATCTTGAATATATCTTGTAGTAGGAAATTCCTTTATCCGATATTCAACTTCCCGTTCCTCCAATATTTTATTTAAAGTATCTGCTTTCTTTAACAGTTTTCCATTCTGCTTTGCATTAATCTTTTTTATTAGTTCACTTCTATCTCTTAACTGTAATAAAACAGTTTCTTCCTTTACCATTTTTCCCAAATAATCTTCTAACTCATATTCTTCATTAATCATTCTGTATGTATAACTCCCTGTTTCTTTATCATAAAAACCAAATGTAGCAGCTAAATATTTGCAATATCCAAATTTTCCAAACTTCTCAAGCATTACTGAATAATCTGCAATGTCTTCCTTTTTCTTGAAATACATGGGTTCATTAATTACTTTTGTATATGAATTTGGAATAACATTCCCATTTTCGTCTTGCAAAATGTCATCATATAAGATGTTATTTACATCATTCTGCATTGGATATTTTTCTATAAGCTTTTCTACTGAATATCCATTCTGCATATAAAAATCAGCCATTTCTACTTTTTGTTCCATGCTTCTTTTTAATCCTGCTAACTTTTGGTTATTAATAACTTTTATATAAATGCTAACTTTGTCTTCTTCACTTTGTATTCGCTTTCTTCCCATACATTGAATTAGCGAGCCAATATCAACAATATCAATTACAATATGTTTTACATCCAGATCTATAATATTTATTCCGGCATCAAAACAGGATGTAGTTATTAAGAACTGTTCTTCAAATCGTTGATTAATTAAAATTTGTTTAATTTTATCCTTATTAACATAGTCATAATATTTACTGTTGTTGGCACTACAATTAAAAACACAATACTTTTTATATTTGGAATAAAGCTTATAAGCTTTTTCTGCTGATTGAATAAAAAATATCCCTTTATCTCCTTTGGCAATTCCTTCTTTCAAAAATTCTTCCATAGTTACATCTTTGTGGAAAAATGTAAGTTCTCTTATGAAGGAAAAATCAAAGGGAATTTCATATTCAATAGCATCTTCCAACCTATTATCCTTAATATATTTCTTCATATACCTTGACATATGCTCACCGGTTGCAGACATAAACACATGAATAGATTCTTGATTGCTCATAATCATCTTAAATGAAACAGCAGTCTTATTATTAAAACTACTGTCATTAAAGAAATAGTGAAATTCATCACATACTACAAATTTATAATCCGACAACTGATATTTGTTTGTATTATGCAACTTGCTATATTCCAATGCCTGATATGTAATTACCTCTATCACATCAGATTTTCCATCTGCCTCAATCTCATATTTAAATTGTTCTACACAATTTGACCTGTGTATAAGCATTAATATTTTTCCATTTGTTTCTTTTGCAATGTCATATAATGTATTTTTACAAAAGAAACTTTTTCCTGCCCCCATCGGAGATGCTATTAAAACATTACTGTTAGGTTTCCATTTCAATACATCCTCTGACTTAATTAAATCTGTAACTCTTAATTTTTTCTTTTCGCTACCCTTGGTCAATAAGGACTACACCTCCTTCTGTGAAAGATATGTAGTAATACTATCTTGTATAGCCTTACTGTCCTCGAATAAAAACACCTTGTAACGTGGATTCTTATCTGAATCAATTACCTTCTTTATTCTAAATCCACGATTACATAAATAATTCACTAAGTCTAATGACCTAACTGTACACACTTCCTTATTCTCTGTAGTAAAAATAACTCATTCCTCCTTCTTTAGTGCTGACGGGCAGATAATTCCACCCGTCATTTATATATTTCTCTTTTTACTGGCGGTATATCACTTACTGCAATCCCTTAACTACTCTATTACGCATTATTTCTAACAAATCTCTCTGAGGCATCTTTAATAGAAGAAGTCAATCCATCTGCAAATATTGTACCTCCGATTGATGCTGTCACTGCCGATAATTCCGACCAATCAAAATTATCTTCTATTTCTTCTTTAAAATTCCTAACCAATACATCTTCTGTTGCTGTTGGATTTTCTTCACGTTTAACATTCATCGCATGTTCTACAAAATTATCTCCGACTTTTGTTATTGGCTCTGTCCAGTCAAGACCTAGCTTTTGATTAAATATAAATCTCATTCCCTGATAAATTGTTTCTCTAGGTACATCTTTCTGAATTGCCATATCATACACAATTTCTGCCACTTCACGCTGAATGCCGTGTTTTTCATACTCTTCCATAATCTTTTTAATTGTCTGTTCCTTGTTCATCATAAATAATTGTCCTCCTAAAGTTTAAATATGTTATTAAGTAGTGTTCATTTTCAAATTCTTAGTTTCATCATCTCACCTTATCAATCCCCCCTTTTTAATTTAAGAACCGCCCTGTATTATTAACTTCTACATTTCAATATCATTACTGTTGTTTTCTCTCAGCATGTTCCTTTTCCAATTCTTCCAAGTCTTTGAATCTGGAAACCACAATATCCGGAATATCACTTGTAAATGAAATCAAATATTGGTCGGATTCTTCATCATGTTCAATGGTATCAATCAAATCTTCTTTGACAACCACAGCTCCTACGCCATCATAGTTGTAATTACCTGTTGTAAATGATAACTCTCCATCTTCCTCTGAAAACTCAATTCTAGCTTTGGACATTTCAAATGTGATTCCGTAATAATCTGTTGTGTTAATTTCTGCTAATACTCCGTTAAATGCTGTTGCTAATTCTCTTGCTGTAATTTCTTTCATAGTTTTTAATCTCCTTTGGTTTTGTTATTTTATTTTTGTGGTGGGAATTTCACCCACCATATAATTTGATATTTATATGAGAAACTACATCTAATCACTTACCTATATGTAATATTCTCTTTTCTAATTGTGATTTACTCTGATTTCTTCTGATATGTTCTATATAAACAACATATCTCTTGTAGACTTTTTCTTATCTGTTTTTGGCTTTTCAGATGTAATACCATCTAAGAAGTCAATACTTCCTGTTAATCTGCGTTCACTGGTAGCTGTAAGATTTCTTTTGATTACATCCTTGTTATCATCAATCTTTTGTTTAATCTCTTCCAACTTTGTATAAGGAAGAGAAAGTCCAGATATTGCCAAAACTGTTGCATCTAATTCGTGTCCTTCATAGGTTGCAAGTGGTTGTCCGATATTTTCTACAACTTCTTTTAAGCGAACCTTGTTATTGGAATGAACCAATGCAATATTTGCTACTACTCCGTCTGCTTCAATGGGTGCATATATATTTTCTCTAATCTTTTCAATTACAGTTTGTGTTGTTGCTGTTTCGGAATTGTACTTATTAATAATGCACATTCCCTTCTGTGCAAGAACGCTTTCTATTTCTGCCCTATCAACAACTCCCAATGTAGAATTTGTTTCACAGTTCAAAAATGCGTCCAAGTAACAAGCAAACTGCTCATTTAGTGTGAACTTGTTCCTATTTTTATTATTATCAATTACGAATGTCGCACCACGTCCATCAATGGATTCTAACTCTCTGAAAAACTCATAGCAGTTCATAAATTCTTTCAGACTTGCGTTATCATCTGGTGTACAAGTAACAACACAGATAATTTTGTCTGTTTCATTAATTAATCTTTGACAAAGTGCTGGAAGCATCCCACTACCACTTCCGCCGCCGGAACTTGCAATAAGAAAAATTACTTTACAATCTCTGAATCGCTCCTTAATCTCATTAATCAGCAAGTCAAAATTCTCACAATCATTTTCTGCTAAAAGCTGTTTCACTCTTTTTCTATCCTTACTGCTTCCATATCCGTTTAGAATGTGATACTTGCAATCTTCCGGCAAATCCAAACTATCTAAATCTGATTGTGCTGTATTGGCTACCATTACTGGATAATTTTTTATGTAAAATGTAGTCGCAGAATTACCTCCCATGCTACCTAAACCCACAACACCATATCTTTCTCTCATATTTAATTTTCCTCCACATCATCATATTTGCTTAATAACTTCATTCCTGCTTCATTTAAGAAGTAACCAAAGGCACGTTCACATTTTGCACCCGTTTCGACTAGCTTCTTTTCTTGCAAGATTCTTATATGCTTGTACAAAGTATTGGTCTTATTTCTACCTTCTACTTCAGCAATCTCTTCTAAAGTCATTGACTTCATATAATTTGTAGCCTTGTTTGACCTTAGAATGTTCATAATGACATATTGTGTTCTTACAATTCCGTCATACATTCTTATTACCATGTCCTTTCTTCTTATCTTCTCTATTCAGTTTCTTACTAACTTGGAAAGCCAAGTTAAAAATATATAGGCTCTTTAAAGCCCGTTCTTCTAAGATGAATCCTCAATTTTAGGTATAAGAAATAAAGCCTTCTGTATTCGTCTACATAAATAAGAAGATTCTCCTAATTTTCCTACTGGTAGTGTGATAGTTCTGCTACCTATAACTTCTATATTTAGTTGTCGCATTAAGATAAAGATTGCCCTCCTTTGATTTTGTGTTGATTTTTTGTTTTTGGAATTTTGGGCTGAACCGCCACTTGAAATTTAGATAAATATATGTGATAATATTTCAAGCGGTGGTTATCTGCCGTGCGTCTAATACATCTATCGCCAAATAGATATATTAGACTTATTTAATACTTCGATTTGAAAAGACTCTTTACACATTTACGGTGCGCCAACACCTGTGTATTGAGTTTTTTCTTTTTATTGGACAAATAGTAATTATTTCGTTTTTCAATTTATGTACTATCTTTGTCTGTAATCATACTATCACACACAAAAAATATAGTCAATACCTTTTGTTTACTTTTTTTGTACCCTTTTAGGTTTTTTTCTTTTTAATGTATCGTTTTTTATTTTCTTGACTTTTTTACTATTTAGCATTATGTTATATATATAAAATATCACAAAACGATATATTTTAAAAAAGGGAGATATAAAAATGAAATTTACTGTTAGTGAAATTTTAGTATCACATATAAAAAATATACGAAAAAACAAAAAAATTACCGTAACCGAATTTGCAACTAGAATAGGAAAAAGCAAATCATACATTACTAAATTTGATAACGGTGAATTTAAAACATTAACTTGGGAAGATTTTCAAACAATATTCAATGCTCTATTTGTTGATTCACTAGAAGATGCCAAAAAGGCTATGGATGATTATTTTCTATATTTATTAAAAAATGATTATGACTTACGAAGTGTTGATTTAGATATAGATATATGTAATTATTGTTATGTAATTAAAAATATTGAAGTACCAAAAGCATTAATCAAGAAGTTAAATCAAATGCTGGATAAAAAAAATCTTACTGTTGATGAAATTGTATCATGCGCAAATGCCAATACTGCCGTAAAACATTTTGCAAACTTTAACAACATTGAATATAATGAATATTCTCCAATTCCAGTTTCAGATGCAACTGAAGAAGTTAAAACGTATATTAAAATAAAACTGGAAAAAAGTGACGTTCTTCCGATTCTTAGTGGAGAATCAACAGAAACTAATTATTTTACACTTTTAGCCTTTTCACATGCATATTATTTAATTGTGCTAAAAGATAATGATAATATAGATGAGGAAAGCAAAGCAAATAGAGCCACAATGATGGCTAAAAATCTTTTGTTTAATTTTGGAGCATATGTGTTAACAGATAGCTTCAGACTTGAAAAGAACAAAGAACATACAAACAAATTATTCGATGATTTATTAACAACTCCCCACTCTATTCAATCAACATTAAGAGGATTCGTAGATTTAGTTACAAAAATTAATAAACAAGATTCTATATATACTGAAGATAAAATTTATGGAATGGATAAAAATTTAATAGCTGATGCCGGTTTCTTTTTTGCAACATTAGATTTACCTTATTATAAATTAGAAAAGTTAAATACAGATACTAAAAAACAGTTACTAAAAGATATTAAAGAATTAATTAATAAATATGCCGAAGACGAATCTTACAAAGAACAATATGAACTATTATAAACAACTAAGGAGGGACACCACAATCCCTCCTGTTTCTTTTATCCAGTATTTCCTTTCAGGTCTGTTCGAATTTGAACGAGTTTCTACCTATTGTAATGTGGTTCATGAAATGGATACTGTCAGCACTTTCGCAAAAATTTCATGTATATAAAAGCGAGGGAGTTATTCACTCCCCCGGTATTAATTATATGTATTAAATTTATTTATTCCCATTGTTCATTGCATCTTCAAGTCCCTTAACTAACATCTCATTTATTTTCCCAGAGAAAGGACTTTCTGGTGCAAATAATCCAGAAACTGCTCCACCTAACAAATTAAACGCTAATTGATTTTTCATCATTTCACCTTCTTTTGTTAATTCATTTTGATTTTGTAATTTCATTACTTCTATCTGGTGTTTATATTCTTTTTCTTTTGATTCCATATCTAATTTATGTTTTTCTTTCAATGCTTCTATATCAACTCTATTTTGTTCTACCAGTTTCTCTATATCAGCTTTATTCTGTGCTTTAATCGCTTCAATCTGTGACTTTGAATTTCTAATCGCTGCTATGTAGGAAATAATCCCTGTTACAATGGATGGTACTGTTGCAATTGCTAATGTCTGTAAAAATTCATTCATAATATTCATTCTCCTCAATATCCTAATACTTCTTCCATTCTCTGAACGATATAAGCTTTTTACTGGCAATCCAACCAACAACCAACTCTCCATTTTCATCATAATAAAAAATCTTATCCCACATATTGATACTATCCATCCGTTTAACTTTGTCAGAATAATATACCGTCCCGACAATATCTGAATGTACTGTAGGTTCACTATAGATTTTTGCAGAATCACTTTCAACGAAAAATATATCTTCCTTTTCTTCCAATTTCACTGCTACTTCTTGTCCAAAATCTATAAGTTCTATTCCCACTTCTTTTACGGCAATTCCTATCATCATTATTTGAAGAATTATTAGAAATGGTATTATCCACGGACATTTTTCGCATACTGCCTGTTCCCATACTTTAGGATATTCCGATGGAAGAATTATCTCCTGCTTCTTCGTATCTTTTTCTTCTATTATAATATTAGGACTCTTCTGATTTTCCCTTAGCCATTCCTCCGTTTCTGAACTTTCATTATTTATAACAGCTTGCTCCAAAATAAGTCGATACACATTATGGTAAAACTGCGAATATTTTTCATAGTTCTTTAATATTTCATTTTTTCTTTCAATTTCTTCTAAAAAATTATCGTATATTTTTATATATTCTTTTGTATCCCTAAAATCCTCTATCGCTATTTCACACCGTATCATATTTTCAAAATATATCATTTCTTCTGGAAGTCCACACATAAGTCTGATATGTGTTGGCATACTTTTATATGCTTTAGCATATTGCTTTTTCAACCAAGCACGATATACTGCATCATTAATTCTTTCTGCCGGAACTTCCTTCAACATTTCTCTTTCAAAGGATTTCATTATTAAGTTACAAATTTCTGTGATATTAAATTGAGTCTGCATTTTGTCTCCTTCCACATCACAATATAATATATAGTTATGCCCTAGATACTAGAGCGAGTTACCACACCGAATGTGTGTTTGCAAATTGTGCTTATAACCTTATCACATATTTATTGTTTTTACAAGTGAATAAAAATTAATTATCACCATATTTAGATGTTTATTATAGATTTGTATACTACATTTTGTGGGTATTACGGATTATTTTTGAATATAGCCAGTTAATCAGAAGTGTCATTTTGAAGTAACTTTGAAATTTGTTTGAAGAGTTTCATCGAACTGGTAGTGTTAGCACTTTTGTGAAATTTGTGCAATTATTAACAGCTTTCTTCCATATTAAAAGGAGGGCAAATTTTGACCCTCCTATAAATTATTTTATTTCCACATTAATTATCTTTGTATTGTAAATGTTTTATCATCATATCAATTTTACAATCCCTATATTTTTGAAAACTATCTTGATTTTCATTTATTTTTTCTTGAAGTAATTCCGGATATGAATATTCAACATTATTTTCTTTTATTGTTATTTTATATGTTTTTGTGCACACTTTATTTTTCTCATAATCAGTGTAGTATTGAAATTCACTAAAAAATTTAACTTTATAATCTCTATCCTTTTCAGATGATATTTTTTCAAAATTAATTTTATTATATCTTTCATCTAACAATTCTAAATAATTTCTTATATATGAACTTTTTCTTTTTCTTTCATATGCGATATTTTCTATTTTACTAAAAGTAATATTTATATCCTCTCCATCATAATTATGGTACTCTTTTAAATCCTCAATGACCTGCTTTATATCTATTCTATATTGAGTTGCAATAATATCTGCATCTTTATAATCATAAATTTTCAACGCATCCATTATTTCATTTCTGTTTTTTTCGCAATTGTTCTTATTAATTATTTGACAATATTCTTTATATATCTGACCATCATAATTATCTGATAATAATACATATACTTGAAATGTACTAAAGAGTTCTATATATACATAAAGCTTCTTCTTATAATTAAACAATTGCATAGCATGATACAAATTATAAGTATCTTGTTCTTCCATTAAAGAATCAAATAATGTTAATGGCATAAATGGTATGATTACTGGATTATTAAAAAGTATTTTTTTTTGATTATCAAATACTTTATTAAGATACTTTATATCAATCCCTGAATAAACTGCAAAGTTAAAGGCTATTTTTACCATACCATTTTCAAACGCTTTTTTATCCCACTTGAAATTATTTGGTATCCTCTCATACTTTCCTTTTTCCCATTTCGTATATTTTCCACTTGAATCAAACATAGAAATTACTTTTCCTTTTTTAAAACGAGTTTTATATAAATTACCTTTTTTATCACACATCACTCCTTCATATGATGTCTCTCCTGCTTTTCTATCAAAATTCATATCCAATCCATCTATGATTTGAGCAAAATTCTCACAAAATGCCTTATCTACATCAGACCCATATTCACTATTACATTTTTTGCAATAAATTGCTTTTGACTTTAAAACACCACCAATAGCATTATGAATAATATGTTCTTCACTCTCATTATCCTCATTTATTATACAACCGCAAATAACACATTTCTTGCCTATTGTTTCTTCCTGAAAATCACACATAGTTTCCTTCTCCAATTGAGTATTCCCACTCTCTTCACTCCTATTATCCAAATTATCCATCTCGACATTTTGCTCCGCACAAAAATCCAATTTTCTTTTCTTCTTAATAAGATATCTTTGCCAAATTATGACTATTATTAAGGTTATTATAATTTTCTTTGCTGTTCCCCGCATCTTGATTTTCATCCTTTACATATACTATTTTTCATAATAACACAGATAAATATTTTAACTATACTTTATATGTAATTAATTAAAATATTATTATTTCTGTTCTTTTCACGAAATTATTAAATAATCATGTAATACAACTCTCTATGGTTTACATAATATCTTTTCTCCAATCATCGAACCGAGAATTTTTACCCATTTTTGCTCTATTTTCCACCTTATTTCATCCCAACAAAATCCACATCAACCACCCTCAAAACATTCAAAATCCCTTAATTTTCAATCATTTTAACAAATATCCCTAGCTCCACTATCACCAGTATCACCACATAATATCCCTCAAAAAATCTCTAATACCGAATACTCTCTCGAATGTAACATTTTTGTAACATTTTCAACTTTTCTCAACATTCATTTCATCACAACCAACATCATAAAACACTTGATTTTACTAATGTTTCTAGCATTTCCTAAATCAACTTAATATCCCATATACAACAAAAATATTGCTTCACCGAACTTTGTTAAAAATATATCAATCTTTTAATCTTGGCAGCAGTGTTCTTATCTCAAACAATTATTAAATCACTTATAAAATAAGCATTTTCTAATATTTCCTACATCATTTATCCGAACTTGCCGAAGAACATTTAATTTAATATTTATGACACCATTGTCACATTGCAACAAAAGAAAAAGCATTCAGATTTCTCCAAATGCTTCTTTTTAATTTTATTATTTATAAAATTGCTTTATTGTAACTATCTATAATATTCTTTACCCATTTCATTACACACTTCTGTTTATCTCCTACTATAGAAAGTGCATTATTAAAAATACTTTCATATATAAAATTGTTATTCTCACTATATCCACCTTTTGAAAGAATAATAGAAAACACTGAATCTATAAAATATACCAAGTACGAAATATTTAATGTCATAAAATATTCAAAATATATACAGTTCCCTTCATGTAAATAGAATTCATCTCTAACTAATTCTTCAACCTCAAGGTCATAAATTTGAAACATTTTTTCTCCACTATTTCCAAAAACCAAACAGGTCGCTCCATTATGAATTATTGAATTACGAGTTTTTCTTATGCTCTGAAACCATCTATCATTTAATATTTTGCAACGCTCATCACTAATTAAACTCTTTAAATAATCTAATTTCATATTATAAATTTCAAATGTTGAAAATTTTTTACCATTTGTTTTTATATTAGTTCCAGTATACTCAATCAACATATCAATAATTTTTAATGTATATTCGATTATAACTCTATATTTTGTAATTGCATATTCAATATATATAGCTACGTTTTCTCTGTCATTATCTGAAAGGTTTTCACTCTCCCTATTTTCATATGTCAAATATATCAAATCAATATTTTGTATAGCCGTAAATATCTTTTTAAAATCCTGTCTTATAGCCTTTAAATAATTATCCATTTGATTTATTTTTTCTGAAGATAAAATAAAATTACATAATCCCATTCTATAAGTTAACATATTGGGTATATTCTTTTCGTTAAAGTTTTCATAAAACCATTCTAATTGTCTAATATCCTCATGTCTAGCTCCTATTACTTCCATTATTTTCTCCTTATTACCAATTCTATTTGTAATCCTTTTAATTAACAGATATTGAATTATAGAAGAAAAGCCATGACCATTTCTGGACACGACCTTCTCCCATCAATCAATCAAACAATCAAGGGTAATCACTCCCAAGATTAACAAAAATTATAGCACCTAACTTGTTACATTGCTATATGTAAAATGTTAAATTTTTATACTGCAACTTTTATATACTACCTTTTATTTTCTTTAAACAAATAATCACCAACAATTTCCCCGAAAATACCCATAACCTTATTTACTGTATCTGCATCAAAATTACCACTATCAATAAGACCTTTCCGCATACTTTCCTTAGAATTCCATTTCATATCCAAGAATTCAGAAATATTCAATTTGTACAAAATAATTGGTTCAAACTCCAATGTATACAAAATAAATTCTTTTTCCGTTATAGGAATAATAGCATCTACCTCTTTGGGTAAAAATGGTACTACTAATCTACCTTTATTAATCTCATATATAATTTTATCAACAACAACGTGATTCTCCTTTATGAATCCCTTACATTTTAAACTAAAAAATTCAAAAAACTCTTTTGCTTCATTATTATTTTTATATTCCCCAGTTTCCAGTAAATAACAGAGATATGGAAGAAATTCTTTCTCATTGTCATCATATATAAAATAAAATGGCATAATCCGTTCACTATTATTTATATTATATTTTACAATAGCATACTGAGATTCTTTTCCCTTCTGCATAAGAACTTCTTGCACATTAATTTTACTCATATTCTTATCATTCCTTTTGCACGATTCATTTTATTATTGATTTCCTTAAATAAAGCATCATATTTCTCACATACCCACTGTAAGGTTTTCTCCTGTTCCGCATTACATGGATAACCGATATCAAGCATCATGTTTAATAATCGCTCTAATATTTTTGCTTGTAGATGATTTATTTGTTTTAGTCTTTTTATATTTTTCCATACAAACAACTTTCGCTTTATTCCAAAGAAATCATTTTTGAATAAACTGCCTTTACCCATCAATCGTTCCTCTCATTCTTCCGTATTTTCTCCAACTTTTCTTTCTTCTGATTTTTATATCTTACCCTTGCTCTAGGCTTGTACTTATCGCACCGCTTACAATAATGTTTGTGGTCAGCTTTGCGACCTTTGATACACATTCCGGAACAAATATAGTATAAGCAAGGTGTTTGTCTATCTGTTGCCATTATTTTACTTCCTCCGATTCCAGATTATTCAATTTATCACATTCCGCAACAGCTTCTTCCAAAGTAGTAAAAATTGTTTCTTCTGAAACACTCTTTTCTTTTTCATAACCCTGTTTAATCTTATATCTTAAAATTTCACCATCTTTACAAACTGTGAAACGATAACTAACTATGCGGTACGGTTTATCCTCAACAGAATGTATAATGGTTGGTTTAGAATCCAACACAATTTCTCTTCTTCCATGACATTTAGGACATTTTATCTCATATCCCTTGTATATAATTGTTCCAACACCTAAACACACATCACAAGTGCGTTTATCCTCAATTCTTACTTTTCTTTCTGTAATCAAGAATACTTCCTGACCTATTTCAAATTTATTATCAACATATAACATACGCTTTTCCTCCTTATCTCCAAAATACTTGTCCTATCTTCTCTGTAAAAGATATTCCAAATCCTTCCAACAACTTCTCAACTGTAGCCACTTCTGTTTCTTCTATAAAAACTCTGATACAATTCATTTCCATATATAACTCTTCTGATTCTTTATCATAGCCAATATGTACATCTGATTTTTCAATTGGTATTTCGTAATCCTTAAAGAAATCTTCTGTATCATAATAACCATGTACAATACCTCTATTATTCATCGTCAACCAACAATCAGCTTCAATTTTTTCATATTCAAAATAATTACTTCCATCAGCTACAGTACAACAACCATCACTTTCCTCGTATTCTTCCTTAGAAATTTCATGTAAAATTACAGGAATAAAATCTATGTACTCTGTATATTCTTGGAAATCACTTCTTATTTTGTTTATTTCATCCGTAGAGCTGGTAATATATTTTCTTGCTTCTTCTTTGCTAACAAATAATCTATTTATTATTTCAAAATCTCCTGTACGATTTTCATACTCCACAATCCAACCATCTTCCATTCCATCTTGATACTTGACAGCTTTAACAGTAGTCTTTCTATGCTGATATTCTTTCATCTGGTCTATTACAAATTGTTTCAATTTTATCTATCCTCCGTAATCTTAATTCTTTCCAAACAACAAATAATCAGCACTAACATTTAATTCTCTACAAAGTAAAATCAAATACCCAACTGATAAATTGTTGTAGTTTGACAGCAATTTTCTATCGAACCCACACTTCTGAGCCACTTCTTTCTTTTGTCTCCCTTGTAAATATATTGCATCATCTAAACGCAACCAAAAATCATATAAATTTATTTTTGCCCTTGCCATCTATAATCCCCCTAATCCTTTTCTTTCTTTATTAATATAGTTTTGTTTATAATTTCCTCTATTGTGCTATTCCTGTGACAACTGCCATAATAAATCGCACGACATCCAGAACTAACTTCATAGAAGGAATCCCGAATTATTATTTTGTAGCCGTTTTTGTAGCCTATTTTTGTTTTCATTTGTTTTGTTTCTTCCTTATTTATAATACTAATCAAAAATCAATTCCCTTTCAGTATGTTCACATACTTATAAAACGTACTTACTGCAATACCTTGTAATTTTGCAAACTGTACTACAGACATATTCCCATATTCCCCAGATTGAAATTTGTTATATTCTTTAATAAAATTCTTTGGTACTCCCGTTGCAGGTCTACCTAATTTCTTTCCATTTTTTCTTGCCGCATCCAATCCTTGCATAACTCTATCATGTATCTTCTCCTTTTCCTGTTGAGCTATATGAGCCTTTAAAGTCACAAAAATATCTATCACCATTTTTGATAAACTGTCATCATTCATCTTTTCCCAATCATTCAGAAAAGGAACATCCAAAGCAACTACACGAACTCCTTTAGCTTGAAGGTCTTTTATTTCCATTATTACATCATCAGCATTTCTTCCCAAGCGGTCTACATCCGATATAATAAGTGCATCCCCCTTTCTTAAATGCTTTTTCATATTATGATAATTCGGTCTGTTGTCTGCTTTCGTTCCACCCGTGATAATATCAGACACAAATTCATCAACTCTAAAATTATTCCTAATGGAATATTCAATAATAGTTTGCTGTTGCCTGTCCACTTTTTGAGTCTTGTTATTTGTCGATATCCTCATGTATGATATTATTTTGTTTTCCACCACTCCATTTTCCTCCATATCTTTCCATGAAATCCATAACTTTTTTCGTATATGATTTTAAAAATTAAAACCCTCCCAAAGTTACACAAAAAACCCATTTGAAGAAGTTAATGTTTTCATGTAAGGATAAAAACTATATATTTTCCACTACACTTCAAACAGTTCCTTCAAAACTCTAGGCTGATACTGTCTGTTTTCCAATGCTTCAAATTGTTTCCGTGTTTCCTTGCTAGTTAGTCCACTGATTCCCCCGGAAAGAATATAATCAATTTTAAGAATTTCATCCTTATTCTGTCTTCTGCGAATAAGTCGCTCCTGCATCATCTTATATATTTTATATCCTTTGGCTGCATTTAGATTGTAAAACTCCATTGCGTGGTACACATCCGTTATCTCACGTTCAATTTCAAGCCGTTTCAACTCAAGAAACTTTTTCCGCTTTACCAATAAATCAAAATCCATTTCCAAAGATTCCATAATAAAATCCACGTCAATTTTCGCTTCTACTTCCGTTAAATCCGTTTTAACTTCAATGGTGCTGAGAATTTTCCAATCTGCATCCGACAACAACGTTGCCCTATAATTATTGTAAATATTATTTATCTGCTTATATTTCCGCTTGTATGCTTTCTTGAAACTATCCACAACAATAATTTCTCTCGTTTCCTTATCACAACCTATGTATCTTTGTCCATCTGTAATCAGATAATGTGTTGCTTGTCCCATGATTCTTTTCCATCCTTTCCATACCAAAGGGATTGCAAATCAATAACAATCCCTCATAAAATAATCCGCTACAACGCATTGCAATTTTTCCAACTGTGTATTTAATAATGTGCAACTCAAACACAGTTTCTCTCCAATCTCCCTTTTGTTGTAGCCTTCCAAAAGCATTTCAAAAATCCGACTTTGCACATCTGTTAAACCAAGTAAAATTTCCGCTAACATTTCCTTATCAAGTACAATTTTTTCCGTTTGTTGTCTGTGGTCTATCCACATATAATCCAATCTACTTTCCGAAAAAAGATTGTCTCCTTCCATCATGTAGTCAAGGCTTAGAATTTCCTCTGCCGGTTTCCGTTTCTGTCTGCTCATTGCTCTGTTATGATTGTAGACAGCCTTAGACAACATCAGATTGCATACATGCCAAAATTTATAATTTGCTCTTAAATCTGGTCTTTCATGATACTTTTTAACTGATTGCAAATATGGAATTATAAGGATATCAAACCATTCCTCTTCATCCATTTTGTAATAATACATAAATTCAAATATCTTTTTATAATTTTCCCATCTTCCAGAAAACTCTGCTTCTTCTAGTGTCAAAGGTCTGTCGGTATATGTTTGCTTTTGTCCTCTTCTCCATGTCCTTTCTTCCATTGCGTTATTCTCCTGTATAATGTTTTTATTGTGGTATTTCTACCGATAGAAAAGCGGAGAACTGAATCTCCCACGGCATTTCCGTCACTTCCTGATATGATTAACTTTCTTTTTCAATAGCTTGCTATCGTCAAACCATTTGATTCCTTTCCCATTGAAATTCGTCTTCGGAGTTAATATGCTACTCTTTCCAATCTTCTCAATAACACCATCTTTCTTCTGTACTGCAAATTGCATTGTTTGTGACTGCATCTCTTTTCCCCCCCTTTAGTTAAATGTCCTAATAATTCCCATAATACTAGCAAATACAAATCCACCAGCATCTTCCGGGAACACCAAACATCCGATAATTCCAACCGCTAACAATCCAATTCCAAGACCTTTCTGAATTGCTGTTTCCTTTTTCTGCTGTCTTTCCAGTGCTTTGTTGCGATTATATTCCTTCAACCATTCGTCATATGTGTAAACTGTTTCTATATCATTCATGATATAAGCGTTGCTTGTTGCGTTATAATTCATCATCATTGGTGCTTTCCTCCTATATGCTCATTAGATATTTATATGGAACTCTTGTTTTGGCTTTCTTCTTTTCAGCTTCTTCCCTCTCTTTGATTCTGTCTCTCATTCTTCCATATGCTGATTCTGAGTAGCTTCTTCTTTTCATGTTGTGTTTATCTCCTTTACATTCTGTTATTTCAAATAATTACTAATTTTCTTTACTGCTTCCGCTTCTGTCATGCCGTAAGCCTTCAAACGTTCTACAATGTCGTTGTACTTTGTGCCATCTTTTAAAATTAAACAGATATGTCTGTTGTTTTCTGCTCTATGTTTTGCCAACTTCAGAAGCCCGATAATTTCTTTTTCTGTCTGCTCTGCTGTATCAATTTCCTGTTTGTTATCTTTCTTTTTCATGGTATTAATCATTTGATTGATTGACTTATAACCCATTTCTTCAACTGTTGTGTAGTATTCTGAAAAAGGAAAACCCAATTCCTTGTCTACTGTATAGATTTTTACTTTTCCGCTTTCTGTATCAATCTGGATTAATTCATCCCACTTTTTATTTGTTTCTTGAATAAATGTTCTTGTCATAATTTTTCTACCTTCCTTATTTGTTTTGGTTATCTCCGGCAGATGTACCGCCGGAACGCTTGCGACTTAAAACCCTTTTTATAGTGGTCGCAACCACTTAACTAATTCTTAAAACTTGATACATACTCACTTTGCAAACTTTCAAATAATCATCTGCACTAAGAAGCTTCTTTACTTCTTTTTTATCAACTGATTCACGCTCCTGAGTGGAAAGTGTAGCTTTATGAATGTTACCGATAAAGCGAAAGATTTCTTTTCCTTTGTCATTGGTAGTTTTACAAGTTGCTTCGTTCTCCTGTAAGAACTCGATTGCTTTCATTTTTAAAGCTGAGATATTGTCCTCGGTTTCTTCTTTTAATCTTTCTAAGCTTTTAATTTCTTCCATAATTAAATTCATTTCTTCTAATGTCGCACACATGGTATTTATCTCCTTTTCTTGTTTTGGTTGTTTACAGCCTTTCAATCATCTTCTTGACTATTGTTTCGCTCATGGTGGCTATTCCTCACAAGTATATGGATTGAAATTTTATGGGTGCTTTCGGCTTGCCCGGCTGTTTTTAGGTAAATTAAAAAGGTGCAAAGCCTTAATAATTTAATAAGACCTTACACCTTGTTATGATTTGGATTATTTAGTTGTTACACTGTAGCCAGATTATTCATCTTTAAGATTTCGATGATTGTTTCATTTTCGTCTTTTAATAAGTGAATATCACGTCTGATATTGCGTTCAGATAATTTAATATCTAGCTGCATATCTTCTAACTTAGAAGATAGCTTATCTTGTTTTAGTTCAACCACATCCAGACGATTATCAATTTTATCTAATCGACTGTTTATCTTTTCAAGCTCTTTTAAAATAAGTTGTGTATCACTCATGGTATCAACTCTCCTTTGTATGATTATATTATCATAACAAGTTTGTTGGTGTAAAGCCTTATTAAATTGTCAAGGTGCTTTGTTTTGTGTGTTGCTCTGTGTTGTTTGTAAGATAATAGTACATCTTGTACAAGACTTTGTAAATAGTCAATCTTGTACTAGATTTTTGTCTGTTCATTGTGCATCTTGTACAAGATTGCTATAGGCAAAAAAATAAAGCCATTTTCATGACTTTATAAAAACACTACATATTCATTTTTTCTTTTATTGCATCTACTACGAACGCATTTAAACTTTTATATCCTTGTTTTTTTGCGTTCTCATCTATTTTTTTCTTATCTCCTTTTGGAACATTTACAATAATTCTATCATATTTTTCTTTTTGAAAATCATTTTTATATTTAGTTGCATCAAACTTCTTTTCCTGTTCGCTCATTTGTTTTTCTCCATATACATTTTATTTTTATAATCATAGCACACATTTTTTTGTTAAACAATAGATAATGTTATTCATCTTGTACAAGGTGTATATTTTGGACTTTTGAATCTTGTACAATATGTATATTTATTTTTCTTGTACAAGATGTTATAATCCTATTAACAACTAACAACAACACAATATAAAAGGAGATAAAAAGAATATGAGTAAATCAGTATATGAAATGGTAACAGATAGGATTATTAAACAATTAGAAAGCGGAATCATCCCGTGGGAAAAGCCATGGACAGGAGTAAGAAGTGGAGCATATAACAGAGTAAGCAAAAGAAGCTATTCATTATTAAATCAGATGCTTTTATCTAAGGACGGAGAATGGGCAACATTCAAACAGTGGACTGATTTAGGCGGCAAAATTAAAAGAGGTGAAAAAAGTTCTTTCGTAGTATTTTGGAAAGTGTTACCAGTTGAGGAAGTACAGGAAGACGGAACGAAAACAATTAAACAGATACCATTATTAAAATATATAAATGTGTTTCATATTTCACAAGTAGAAGGCGTTGAACCTTTAAAGAAAGAGGAACTAAACGACATAGAGCCAATAGAAAAGGCTGAAGAAGTTTTGAAGGACTACTGGACTAGAGAACAGATAACAGTGGAACATATAAAAGGAGACAAAGCTTTTTATTCACCGATTCGTGATTATATTCAGTTACCATTATTTGAACAATTCAAAGATGCAAACGAGTATTACAGCACAGCATTTCATGAATCAGTACATAGTACAATGAGTGAACGCAGATGCAACAGAGCTGAAGAAAGAAAAGATAAACTTGTCGCAGAGTTAGGAAGTGCGAACCTAATGAACATTATCGGAATTGAAACAAGAAAGAGTTTTCGCAATTCATCAGCATATATACAAAACTGGTTATCAGTATTAAGAAATGATGTGAAGTTTATCGTTTCTGCCAGTAGCAAAGCTGAAAAAGCTGTTAATTATATTTTGAATATTGAAGCGTAAAAAAATAAGGTTGGGAGCATCAAACTCTCAACCTTTTCTTATGTTCTTATAGTCCTATTATGAGACTTTTTGCACGTTTTAGGCGGTATTTTCGGCTTGTTTTGGCTTTGGTGTAATCTTCTTAGGGTACGGAAATAAGTTGTGAAAATGAGCCGTTTTCAATGCTTTTTTGTAAGCAATATAGTCTCCTAAAGGTATCGGGGGTGCAATACATTTCTAAAAGCATTTTGTCTTTCTGAAAAGGCTATAGGTGTTCCATCCATAGACTACTCCCATTTTTTAACACCGAATATATAAATTTCAAACCATTATTATGTAAACTACCATAGGGGGCTACCATTTACATAAGCACCGATTAAGTACCTACTACATAGGAGAGGGGGTATGTTAAAATTCCGTGGATTTAAGTACCCGATATATAAAGGTATAGAGTAAAAATCAGACGGACAAACATTCATCTCTCTCATCCCATGAAAATCGAAAAAAATAAGGCATACTAAGTATCTCTACCTAATATGCCTTGTCTATGATTCTTTTTACATCATTAATAATTCTTCACTATTTATTTCATCAAATATAATATCTGCCCATTCTTCCACTGTATCATGCTCTACAAAATCTTTATCCAATTTCAACGCTTGAGACATATATGAATTGCGAACAGCACGTGCCGCTTCAATTTCATTCATATTATATTTTTTCATTAATGTCTCTTTTACATATTTTTTAAATTCTTTTATTTCTGCATTAGTCATACCGTTCACCTACCTCTCATTACTTTACTATATTTATTTATATTTTTTATTGTACCACATGATAATACCTTTATACAAGAAACCGCTTTTGATGTATGAAAAGAATATTGTTGTGAGTATACTTCTCCATTGTCTCTTAAGAATTTTTTATAATCAACTTCATCTGGCATAATTCTACCACTATTAACCTCATACGCAATATTGGTAATACTACCATCCGCAATTTCACCAACGCACACATCATATCTTGCGTCTTGATTATGCTCTGTTATACTATATTTCATTAGTATTTCAGGTGTCAAGCGATTATTCAATACAAATTCTCCCCACTTCTTAGAATTATGAGGATATGTTGTTGTTGACAATTCTATATCTTTAGAAAATTTGAAATCAACTTCAACTATATATGGTAACTCATTCTTTTTATATCTACTATTATATTTGTTGGTTACTCTTATTGCTAATCTCGCCGCATGGTCATAACTTGTTGTCGTATAAAATCCTGCCCCGAAATCTAGATATGGCTTACTATATTTTAAATCTATACCATTATTTACAATGTTCATTGCTGAACTACAATTCGTTCCGTGATATAACTTCACATCATTTCTCCTTAGTTTTCTAAATATATTATATCATGAATATCTTTCTATTTCTATATTTAGCCCTAATATATCTCATTTCATACCGCATAAATATAGTCGAACACAAACTCTTTGCACTTAACCCAAACCATACAAATATTTTTAATCTGTAACATCCACAATCCAATTTATCATAGCTTGATACGCTTTGTCGGGTATTTTATCCTTATACAATTCCGCCATATCCTTAATAAAATCTTCTTTATATTCCTTATATCTTGCAAAAGCAGATTCCATAGTATCAAATCTCCCCAACCTAATTGTTTCTCCTGCAAAAGACATTTCTGCACGATATTTGTTTTTCTCTTCGTCCCAATGTACTCCTACTGGATAATCTCCCCTATTTTTCTTGCCATTAACAAACAAAGTATTAATTACATGAGGAAAAAATGCAACTGTAGCCGGACTATACTCTAAATTTCCTTTAAAGAGAATATCCTTATCCAAATCCAATGACATACCTTTTATCTTATTCTGGTCATACCATACTTTAAAATTACTGTAATTCAGCCATTCCTCACATACTGTACATCCTTTATATTGTGGACTCCTTTCATGAAATTTATCATTATAACAACGATTTATCATGTCATGCCATCTTAGATAAGATTCACACCTACAGTCTACATCATCACTTCCACGATAACCAATACCGCACATAATAGGCTCTAAACATTTCAGACTCCAGTTCTCAGGTTTATATCGGATATCATTCATAACTTTCAAGATAAATTCTTCTGAATCATCACCAGTTTCATTGTAATGTTTTTTAACAATTCTGTATTGATCCTGATTTAATGGATATAAATTTCGGAAATAATTATCCTGCTTATCATATCCACTATGCCATATGTAAATATTATTTGCTTTATCGGGATTAACTATAAATTCTTCAACTACTGTTTTGGCTGCATATAAGTTCACACTCTTATACACCCATTTATCATTATCTATAACATTTTTCTGTACAGAATAACGCAATGCACCATAGTTGTCATACGCTCCTTGTAATAAATTATATCTGCCGTTTGAATAACGAATAGCTCTTCCGTAGTTAGAAAACCAAACATTCTTACAATCCATCAGTTTAACAAATGTTTCATCTGTGCCAATGGGAATAATATCTATATCTGATATATCTAATATTCGTTCTTTTTTAATTGTTTTATATTTTCTTTCTATAAGTATTTGTAAATCATCCGAAAATCTTATCTTATTCTTTTCTTCTAAATATGCACGTTGACTTTTATATTCGCATTCTTTACAATGTCCCAAATAATAGGGGTTATTAAACTGTCCTTTCATTAATCTAAAATTACTTATCGGTAATATCCTTCCGCATTTCTTACATATCTTTGTCTCGTCCATTTTTTGATAATCAACTCCTTTAATTTTTCTGCATAATAAAAGAGACAGCAGATACCTCATACTGTCTCCGATAAAATCTATATTAAATTTTTATAATTTCTACATTTATTAAGTCAGCTTCACTTTTTGATTACATGGCGGCAGTCTTAAAATCATCTGCTTTCACATTTTTATATTCCTCCTTCTATGATAAATTTGTCAATGAAATGGGTATTTTAAATCATAAGTACTATTAGCCTATTCTGACGCTCTGTGAAGCTTAAGAATTTACCATTAATATCCCATTACAATAATTTATGCCTTCTAAATTTAGGCACATAAATAAGCCCCACATACTCACATTTCTACAAGTATATGGGACTTATTTAGATGTCCAAATTTTTAATATTTAGTTTTAAAATACACATTCAAGGCACTGTAATTAGTAAATAATTAGTATAATTTGAAATTTTTATCATCTTATACTCAAAATTCCCTTATTTTACTACATTCTTTTCGTTATGATAGGCATCATAATCAATAATCGCCACCATAATTACATTCTCCTAATTACTTATTCTGCTTCATTTTCAAACAATTCCTGTTCCTGTGGAAGAACATCTTCCTTACTAATTCCCTCAGAATCACCACCTGAATATGTTCTACCTTCTGCCAAAGCTTCCAACTTTCTAGTATATACCGCATCACTTTCTTCGTTAATTAATTCTAAAGCATCCTCTTCTGATATATGATAATTTTGATTTAAAATTTCTAATATTCTATTATATATTTCACTTATTTGTGTCAGAACCCCTAACTCTTCCGCTTTTGTAAACGCTTCAAATTTAATATGTACACCTTCTAAAAGTGAATGAATTGCCATAATTTCATTATTCATTTTAATATGATTATCATATCCATCCAAATTGCTCTGCATTCGCATGATTACTGTTGATGCCTGAAATTTTACTTCATCTTCTTCTGACAATTTTTCTCCATAAAACCCTTTATAAGCCTCATAATAATCTCCTTTATCATAGGCACTTCTAGCTGCACTAAGATTAATCATTGGCGGAATCAATAAATCAATTAAAAGAATCAATGTCAAAATGGAAAATCCAAATATAAAAGTAACAATAACTTTTTTTCTTGGAATTTTCTTTTCCGGAATATAAGTATCCTGTACTTTTACTTTCTTTTCCTTTTTAGGCTTCTTCTCTTTTTTAGATTTCTCTTTTTTCGACTTTTTATCTTTCGACTTTTTATCTTTTGTTTTCTTATTTTTATCTTTTGAATTTTTCTTCTCTTTGACTTTAATTTTAGAGTCTTCTTCCTGATCTAGTTCATCCAAAATCTTTTTATTTTCATCAGAAAGTTTTACATCTTCAGTTCCTTCTGACTTTTCTTCCTCTGGAACTTCTTCCATTAACATAGAAAATATTTTTGTAAAAATATTTCCCTTTCCTTCTTTTTTGGCTTTCTTTTCTTTCTTTTCCTTCTTCTTATCTTCCTGTCCGGAATTATCAACTGCTTCTTCAGCATTTTCTGCAAAAGCTATATCTAAATCTTTTTCTATCTGTGAAAAATCAATATCATCTATGTTTGTTGATTCGATAGGCGTAATGTCATTCTCAGCATTTTCAAGCATCTGCAAAAGGGCCTCATTTTCATCCAATACAACATCATTATCTGACATATTAAGTAATGCTTCTATCTCTGCCATATCAGTCTCATTTGTAATATCAAATGAAATAACCTCATCATTATACAAATCTACATCTGTATTTTGAGCAGCACTTAACAAGGTTTCAATATCAGATTCAGACATAAGATCATCATCAGAAAAATCAATTTCGTTACTATTCTTTGCTTCCTCGTGCATTTCCTCCATTAATTGAGCTAATACAGACTGAGACTCTGAGTTTAATTCAGAATCAATATCCTCCAAAGTTTCCAACTCACCCATACCTTCTTTAATTGAAAATAAATCTTCCAATTCTTTTACTACTTCCGGATTTGGTTCTGGAGCAATCTGTGTCCCGGCAAGTAAAGCATCTATCATAGACTGATCCATTTTTCCAGTTCCCATATCAGCTTGTGATGTCTGTATAACCACATCTTCATTGATATCTTCTGATATCCCAACATCTACTGATATATTTTCTTCAATCGCACCTGGTTCTAGTTCTTTTATATCTTCATCCAATATGCCACCATTATTTAATACGAAATCTAATTCACTATTTAAATCATTTCCTAATTCAGTTTCTATCTCTGCATCAGTATATAATCTATTAATTGCAGAATTATTTTCACTACCTGTATTCATTGATTTTAACAGCTCGTCCAAATAATCTTCATTTGATTTCATGAATACCCTCCAATGGCTTATACTTCACCTTTTTTATTTCTAAATAAATTCTTATTCGCTTATTCTTCTTTGGATAGTTTAACATAATATATTTATTTACACAATTTGATTTCTCAAGAAAACAATAGGATTCTCTTCTATAGAAGTACCTTTTTCTTTTAAATCTTCTGTTAATTGATATAAATAATCATGTACTCTAATAAATCTAGCTTTTTGATTAATAAAAGCAACCTTTTCAAATGGCCAACGAATTACAGAAGGATATTTCATACCTACTCCCAATTCTATAATAACTACATTGCGATTTAACGTTCCTTGCAACCATTTCATATACAATTCCCATTTTTTCAAATAACCCTCTTCACTATATTTTCTATTTGAAATTCGATTCATAACTAATCTTGCACCACATTTTGGACACAAAATTTTTTCCCCTTTTTCCAACTCAGCTATATAGTCATCAACATTATAGATTTCTTCACTGCAAACATTCTCACATTGTAATTTCGAATAAGTTCCGCATGGAGCTACAATTCGATCTGTCCTAAGATTACTTCTATAAATTTTATCATCATCGCATAAAGTTACTACAAAATAATTTTTTCCTTCTAATAATTTAGCCAAAATATTATATGCATCTATCGTTTCATCTTTTTCTAAACTATCTATGTATTTTTTTCTCTCATATTCATCGAAAAGACTTTGATTCTTTTCTTCTGTAGCTTTAACTGCAACAAATTGTTCCTGGAAACATTCTCCAATTCCAATTAAAACCATATCTGAACCATTAATCATATTTTTTAAATTCATTTTTTATCTTTCCTCCCAACACTAAAAAAGCAGGGAATTAATTCCCTGCTTCCTATGTAACTAATTATTTATCAAGAACTAATTTATCAATTTCACGAACCAAATTGCCAATTTCAGGTTTGGATAATTGTGCGTTTGCTCCTAACGCTTCTCCTTTTCTTCTCATTTCTTCATTTACTAAAGAAGAGAAAATAACAACAGGAATATCTTTTGTTTCTTCTGTATCTTTAATTAATTTTGTCAAACGGTGTCCGTCCATGATTGGCATCTCGATATCAGTAATAACACACTGAACATGTTCTTCCAAATCACCATGTTCTCTACATTCACAAATAAAGTTCCATGCTTCTTCCCCATTTTCGGTACGTGTAAGATTTGTATATCCAGCCTTTTTCAAGGAATCAACAATCAACTTATTTAATAAAACAGAATCTTCTGCAATCAAAATTGGAACATCATTACGTTCTCTAGAACCCAACTCATCAATCTCAGTAATTTTTAAACCAGTTTCCGGATTGATATCTGTAACAATTTTTTCAAAATCAAGAATAATAATCAATTTATCATTCTTTTTAATAATACCTGTAGAAACACCTTCTTCTGTTGTAGAAATTGTTGCGTTAGGTTTAATAATATCTTTCCAAGAAACTCTATGAATTCCAACAACCTGTTCAACATGAAAAGCAATATCTAATTTATTAAAGTTAGTAACAATAAATAATCCCCCAGCTTCTGAAGTACCTCTCTGTAAACAGTTTTTTAAGTCAATAGCAGTAATCATTGTATCACGAGGCATAAAAATTCCTTCAATACTTGGATGAGCATTTGGAACCGGTGTTACATCTTGATATGTAATAATTTCTCTGATCTTTGCCACATTGATACCATAAGAATTACCGTCAAGTTTAAACTCTAAAACCTCCAATTCATTTGTCCCATTTTCTAAAAGAATTTTTGTATCCATACCATCACCTCTGATTTTATTAACAGGCTATAAAACCTATCATTTCACAAAATTTTATCACTGCGTTCATTATATCATATTTACTTTATGTTTCAAATATATTTTCTATAATTTCAGAATATTTTGCCTTTTTTTAATCAGATTTTATTAAAAATACACAAAAATAACTAATAAAAATTAAAATTACATTTTTTACTATGTTCTGTATTAAATTCCACAAAAAAAGTTCTATCAACTGATAGAACTTCCTAGTACTTTATGTACCCTCAAAACCGAACACATTACTGCTTCGCAGCATATGCAAAAATCCATCCTAAATTGCTTCGCAATGGGATTTTTGCCCCCAATATCAAATCTTTCTCACATTTTGTGCATCTCATGCACAAAACTGTCATTTCCTTTTTTCCCTACTTGCTTGGATAAGCCCTCGACCGATTAGTAACTGTCAGCTACACACATTACTGTGCTTACACCTCAGCCCTATCTACCTCGTAGTCTTCAAGGGGTCTTACTGACTGGGATATCTCATCTTGAGGGGGGCTT
>JAFYWF010000048.1 GCA_017558145.1 Lachnospiraceae bacterium | reverse complement strand
TAAAGTTGCACTACAACCAAATAAGCAGCCTTTGATATGGAAAAAGATATGTGAAACTATTGAAAATAAATTGGATGGAGATATTCGTAATTTATTTATAGCTAATGATTATTCGGTAAAGAAGATAAAGGAATATATTCAAAATAATAAAAAAGATTTTCCATATTTAGGAGGTAATAAAATCTGTAATTATTGGTTGTATGTACTTGAACAATATACAGATATAGAATTTGTTGATAGAGAAAACATTACAGTTGCACCGGATACACATGTTGTACAAGCAAGTCAAAAACTAGGAATTATTTCGGAAGAAGAAATAGGTTTGTCAAATGTTCAGATATTAATTGCGGACAGATGGGAAAAATTGCTTGAAGGTACAGATTTAAAACCTATAGATGTACATACACCCATGTGGTTGTGGAGCAGAGGAAAATTTGGAATCAATATTTTTTAGAGACAATTATATTTTGTCCCGGGGAGAAGTTTGGAATTGAAAATACATATTATTGGTTGTAGTGGTACGGGGAAAACGTATTTAGCTAAGAAACTATCGAAAAAGTATAATATTCAGCATTATGATCTAGATGACATACAGTGGGATAATAGCGCAGATGGATATGGATTAAAAATGCCTGTTAATAAACGTGAAGAATTGCTGAAACAGATTTTAAATCAAGAATCGTGGATAATTGAAGGGGTGTATTATGCGTGGGTTACAGAAAGTTTTCAAATGGCAGATGTCATTTATATATTAGATCTTCCTAGTTATATTTATAAGTATCGAATTATTATTCGCTTTATAAAACGTAAATTGGGAATAGAAAAAGGAAAGAATGAAACGTTTAAAAGCGTATATAATCTGTTGAAATGGACAGGCAAATATCAAAATAATAATCTAAAAGAAATTAAAAAGATTTTAAAAGAATATGAAAGTAAAGTAATTTGGATTTCAGATAGTAGAGAAATAGATAAAATAATTAAAGGATAATTTAAATTACAAAATAAATGGTAAGAAATTATGATAGAAATTAAAGAGTTAGATAGGGAAAACTATTCAGGGAAAAGGTTTACATTAAAATATCAAACAAAAGGATATTACGATATACGGCCATCAAAAACAGGGTTTAATGTTGAGTATCAATTGTTTGATGGAGCAAAAGAAATGTCTTTTGATGATGTATTCTTTGGAGATTGGTTAGACAATCCAAAGGCATTTGGTGCGTTTGAGAATGGTCAGTTCTTGGGATATGTAGAAGGAAGTTTGGAAGAGTGGAATAATCGCTATCGTATTAGTAATATTTGTGTTTTTGAAAGTTCTAAACGTCATAAAGGCTTAGGAACCATGTTAATGGAGTTTATTCTTGAGGAAGCAAATAAAAGCGGAGCGCGTATGGTAGTGCTTGAAACACAAACATGTAATGAAAACGCAATAGCTTTTTATAAGAAAATGGGATTTAGTATTATTGGTTTTGATTTGTATGCATATACCAATAGCGATATGGAAAGACATGAAGTACGTATCGAAATGGGGAAAATGAGAGGTTAATATCATGATTTTACACTGTATGAAGAAATCAACTTGGGAAACCAGAAAGAATAAAGAATACTGGGGGAAACGAAATATTGACGCAGAGGGATTTATTCATTGCTCAACTATAGAATATTTTTGGAGAGTGGCGCCGAATTTTGCAGATGTCGAAGAAGAATTAGTGTTAATTTGTATAGATGAAAATAAATTAGGGGCTGAAGTAAGATACGAGGATGGAGACAACTGCGGAAGAGAATACCCACATGTATATGGAATGATTAACAACGATGCGGTCATGACAGTACTTCCGTTTTTAAGAGATAAAGATGGAATTTGGCAGAAGAACACGGAATTCAGTGATGTTCAGGATAAATGATTTGAGGAGCAGAAAGAATTATGGAAACTATTTTAACAACAAAACGTCTAATTCTTCGTCCATGGTTAGAGACGGATGCAGAAAGCTTATATAAATATGCAAAAGATCCTGATATTGGGATACCCGCAGGATGGCCTCCGCATAAAAGTGTAGAAGAGAGCTTGGATATTATCAAAAATGTTCTGCGTGGCAAAGAAAGCTACACAATTTGTGAAAAAGAAAATGATGAAGCGATTGGGGCCATTGCGTTGAAATTAAAGGGACAGACTGATATGACGGAACGAGACGATGAATGTGAATTAGGATATTGGCTTGGAAAGCCTTTTTGGGGAAGAGGATATATGCCGGAAGCAGCAATAGAACTATTACGTCATGGATTTGAAGATTTAGGAATGACTACCATTTGGTGTGGATATTATGATGGAAATATGAAATCAAAAAGAGCGCAGGAAAAGATAGGATTCCAATATCATCATACTTGTGATGAAGTACCTGTCACATTATTAAATGAAGTCAGAGTAGGACACACCAATTATATGACATTGGAAATGTGGAAGAATAGAAGATAAAATTTTGAGAAATAATGCATGGAGGTAGTAGCACATAATGGGAATTAGAATTGAAAAAGCTGTACCCAGTGATGCAGCAAAGCTTTTAGAATATTTAAAACAAGTTGGCGGAGAAACGGATAATCTTACATTTGGTCCTGAAGGAATGCCATTTTCTGTTGAAGCAGAAGCAGAGTTTATTTCTAGTATGGAAAACTCCATAGATAATATAATGCTTCTTGCAAAGTGTGATGACAAAATTGTAGGGTGTGCTAGTTTAAACCGTTTGCCACGTAGAATGAAACAT
>JAFYWF010000047.1 GCA_017558145.1 Lachnospiraceae bacterium | reverse complement strand
GTAATAAAGGAGATAACTTTTTTTTCGATATAATAAAAGGAGGTGAATAGGATAAAAAACAAGAAATATGCAAAATAACCAACTGAAATATAAGCAGAAATACCCTCAATCCTTTACCGGGAAAGAAAGGGATTCAGAGACAGGCTTTTCCTACTTCGGAGCACGATATTACGATTCGGATTTGATGACGGGTTGGCTTAGCGTGGATCCTATGGCGGATAAGTACCCGAGTTTGTCGCCGTATGCTTATTGTGCTTGGAACCCGGTGAAGCTGGTGGACCCGGATGGTAGAGATTTCGACAAGATAATTAATCATGAAGATAAAACAATAACGATATGTGCCCAATTTGCTTGTGAAGGGGCAACAGAAGAACAGAATGCATTTATCCAAAAAGCAGCAAACAGTTGGAACTCATGCAATTTTACAGTTTCCCTACCTGGCAAAAATGGAATTGAAGAGAGTTATACTGTTTCTTTTGATATCAATAACGGAAATGGTCCCAAAAATGGGATATCTTTTATGCCTGATGATTTATATAACGTAAAATATCCTAAGAACCGAAAATCAGGAGGTGTATCAGATGGCAAAAATATTGCTATACGTAGTAGCACCACAAACAATCAAATACTTGCACATGAAATGGGGCATTGTTTTGGAATTAGGGATAATGAAGTACGTACAGATTATTTAATGTTTGCATCAAATGATGGATTAGTTCCAATAAAAATGTTAAGCACTTTTGATTTTAGAGATTTATTATCATCTTGTGGATTTAAGTTTCGAGGAATAAACCAAGCTAGTAGAACTGAATTGTGTAAAGAAACGATAGTAATTGGTGATACTCCAGAAAAGTTTTGGAATACAGTATTAAGAAACAAAAATTTTATCAACAACAATACGGAAAAATTCGTGCAATAATGAGCAAAAAAAATATATTTATTGTTTTTCTTTTGATAGGGGGATTAACATTGTATGCACAAGAAAGCGAAGTCTACAAGCTGAAGGCTTTGAATTTCTTTTGTTCAAACAAAAATGAAATGTTTAAACTATCAAATCCCCTCTTTCAAAATTCCTCCCCTATTTTTATCACAGATTTCAGACAGGAGGCAGATGAATTTAATACTGATAAGTTTCATTTCGATTCAACTGTTTTTAAAGCCGACACAAGTCTTATTTCGGATATTCTGAAAAAAATAGAAAAAGAAGACGTTATCGAGAACAACGAATTTGATTCTATTTTTCCTTCATCTGATGGCATTTATGCATTGTCTGAATTGCTTGATTGTATCTATTTACATCCTTACATCATCTCAACTATAGAAGACAGCATTCCGATTATAGAAAATTCTAATTGGTGCAAAAGAGAATTTGGTCTTCATATATCACCAGTTTTATCTTATGGGGGGGTAAAATATGTAATATTAAGGATTGATTCATATTTTAAAGATATGGTAGACCGCTTTCAATTTTGTGTGATAGAATTTTCAACTGATGGGAATGTGTTAAGAGGTTACATTAGTAGGGTTTGGGGATCATTGATTTATTAAAATAATATATCTCAATATTTGCCAACATAATGAATTTGTTTATGATTCTGTAGAAATTTGGAAACAAACGTATATCCATATCAAAATAAATATGTAACTTTGCACTTTAAAAACAAGTAACAATTATGTACCAAACAAGCACAAATATAACCCCGAAATATAGGCAAGAAACGCACTATAAGTACATAAAAAATAGCGGTTTTTGGCCATCATCCTCTACCGGGAAAGAAAGAGATTCAGAAACAGGCTTTTCCTATTTCGGAGCACGGTATTACGATTCGGATTTGATGACTGGTTGGTTGAGTGTGGATCCTATGGCGGATTCTATACCTTATGCATCACCATACACTTACTGTTTGAATAATCCAATCAAATTAAAAGATCCCAATGGAGAGATTCCTTTTGAGACGATATGGGATATTGGTAATGTTTTGTATGATCTTGGAGCAGCTGTTACAAACCACATAAAAGGAGAGCATGATGTTGCTAAATCAAATTGGCGTGATTTGAGTATGGATGTAGCTGCTGTTTTTATCCCTTATGTCCCAGCTGGTGCAAGTAAAGTTTTCAAAGCAACAAATATCCTTAAAGGCTTCAAACCTCTAGAAAATATACAATTAGGAGGTGTGTTTTTTGAGAATATGGATGAGTTCTACAAAAGTGTATTGAATTTAGAACCTGGAGAACGTATTAAAAAATATAAGGAAATGGCAAAAAAAGTTGCCGACAATAATGGATGGAAAAAGAATGCCAATCTATCAAAAAAAAATAATAGGGACATTTATACAGATTCCGATGGTAACCATTATTCGTTAGATACACGACATGGAGACTTTGAGATATTTGATAAGCGAGGGAAACATCAGGGTGCAATAAAATTTAAAGGTACTGAAAGTGGAAACCGTGATAAAACTAGAAAACACAATATAGAAATATAAAATATACATGAAAAATTATATGGACCTATTTTATGTAGGAACTATTTTTACTATATCTTTCCTTTGGGATAGACAAGAACGAGATACTTTTATATTGGCAGAATCATATGACAATGAATATGCCTTTAAAATAGTATGCATTTCAGGATATAGTGCCGGAACAATATTAGGATATGTAAAGAAAGTAATTCTAACCAAAATGCCATATGCAATAACTCGTGATGAACTTATAGAGGGAATAAAATACAATATTTTGAATCCAGATTTAAATAGTTTAAAATTTGAATCCGGACGTAAAATCAAATTTGGTAGAAGTTTAAAAAATAATTGCAATAAGATATTTTATAGAGGAACAATATTTACAATATCTTATTTGGATAATTTACTAAAGCAAGGCTCTTTCATATTGGTGGAGTGCTTTGAAGAAAAATATGTTTTTCAGATAATTTGTATTTCCGGAACTTTTCCTGGAAAAGTATTTGGATATATAGAAAAAGGTATTTTGCAAAAAACTCATGATGCAATTACATTTGAAGAACTTGTAGGTGGAATAAAAAGCAATTTTATGAATCCGGATTTGGATAGTTTGAAAATCAAGAATGAATATAAAATACAATTTGAATAGAATAAAAATTTACAAGACTATTGATAACATATGTTTTTGCAGTTGATAAATTTGCATACTGATGAAAATGTTTCGTACAAAACTTAGGACAAATATATATTATATCAAAATAATTGTGTAATTTTGCAAACCGAAAACCAACGAAAATATGACCCAAATATACCTAAAATATAGCATCAAAACACCTCCGAAAAGTACTTCATCCTTTACCGGGAAAGAACGCGACTCAGAGACAGGCTTTTCCTACTTCGGTGCACGGTATTACGATTCGGATTTGATGACGGGGTGGCTTAGCGTGGATCCTATGTC
>JAFYWF010000046.1 GCA_017558145.1 Lachnospiraceae bacterium | reverse complement strand
TACTTTTCACAGGCAGGCCAGTGAACGTAACGGAATCTGCCCATTTAAAAACCGCTTTCAGCGGTGGGCAGATTCTGTGCCACTTTTATTTGCATTCTCCACACCAATCAGCCAGTGATTGGCGTGGGTGTGAAAAGTAACTAACTGTTACACTTTTCATAATTTTTTATAAATATAATATTTTCAAGAGAAAAAAATTATGATAAAGTGTAACTGTTCAAAGTTCCTAAGGTTCTAATGTCCTTGGGGAAACAGAACATCTATTTTTATAGAAATTTAGTAATTATGAAGATACTAAGTAGTTACAAAATTTAATTCATTAAGCACCAAGAATGGAGGAGACAATGAAAAAAATTTACGAGGGAAAAACAAAAGACGTATACAGCCTTGAAAACGGAAATGTAATGTTAAAATTCAAAGATGATTGTACCGGAAAAGACGGTGTGTTCGATCCCGGTGAAAATGCAGTAGGCTTAACAATTGAAGGAATCGGAAAGGCTAACTTACAGACTTCTATCCGTTACTTTGAATTATTAAAAGAAGCCGGAATCAAAACTCACTACGTAAGCGCAGATGTTGAAAACGCTACTATGGAAGTTCTTCCTGCTACTGTATTCGGACATGGTCTTGAAGTAATTTGTCGTCTGGTTGCTACCGGAAGCTTTATCCGCAGATATGGTGAATATATTGCCGACGGAACAGTTTTAGAAGGCGGATATGTAGAATGTACCTTTAAGAATGATGCTTTAGGTGATCCTCTTGTAACAGGAGAAGGTCTTGCAGCTTTAGGAGTTATGACTCCTGAAATGTTTGAAAGCATGAAAGAGCAGACCTTAAAAATTACTAAAATTGTTGCTGATGATTTAAAAACCATGGGACTTGATCTTTGGGATATTAAATTCGAATTTGGATATAATAATGATGAAGTTATTCTGATCGATGAAATTGCTTCCGGAAATATGCGTGTATATAGAGACGGAACTATTGTAGATCCTGTAGAATTAACTAAGATTATTAATAACAGATAATATTTTGAGCTGTTGCTAAAGCAAAGAAAGAAGCTTGCTGAGGCAGCAGCTCTTTTTTGTTGTTGTGGGGTTGGGCAGATAGAAAGTCGAAAACACTCCCTTATATCTGCTTAGGTAATATCACAACAAATTATATTATAAAAGTGGACACATTAAGTTCCTTTAGGTTATACTATAAATCATAATAAACAAGACTATTTCTGTCCAATTTATTGTGGTTCATTGTCTCTATATCGAATATAAGCATCTAATCCGGTAACCAAACAATCAGGAAAATCAATCTTCCAATTAGTCTATATTTATTGCACTAATTTTACCAACATATCACCCACAAAAGGAGGCTAAATAAAGTTTGAATAATAATACCGCTTATAACAATACTTCCACCAACACTTCCTCTAGCTTTCCGGCAACTTCCCGGGAAACAGAAAATATCATCTACCTGGCCGGAGGATGCTTCTGGGGAATGGAGCATTTGATGCAAGCCCTTCCCGGTGTAATTGATGCCCAAAGTGGGTATGCCAATGGTACCGGTGAGAAAGATGCTTCTTATCAAAAGGTGCTGACCGGAACTACCGGCTTTAAGGAAACAGTACGGGTAGTATATGATCCTGAGAAAATTTCTCTGGATGCTATTCTTTATGCCTATTTTTATGTAATAGATCCTACCTTAAAAAATCGTCAGGGAAATGATATTGGTCCCCAGTATCAGACAGGTATTTATTATACTAATGAGAAAAATAAAGAAATTGTAGAACGTATTGTTGCTTTAGAAAAAAGCCGTCACTCGAGCTTTTATGTAGAGGTAGAACCTCTTGTAAATTTTTATCCTGCTGAAGAATACCATCAGGATTATCTTGTGAAAAATCCTACCGGCTATTGTCATATTTCTCCGGGAGAAATCCGCTTACTCTCCCGGCTTAAAATCGATCCGGGAAAATATCCCAAGCCGGAGGAAAGCACTCTCTCTACTCTATTAACTGAGGAACAATTTTTTGTAACTCAGAAAAGCGGTACAGAGCCACCTTTTAACAATGAGTTTTGGAATCATTTTGAAAAGGGAATTTATGTAGATATTGTAACAGGAGAACCACTCTTTTCTTCCCTGGATAAATTTGAAAGCAGCTGTGGGTGGCCGGCATTTTCCAGGCCACTGGAAGAGCCTGCCCTTGTCAATCTTTTAGATACCAGTCACGGAATGAAAAGAATTGAAGTCAGAAGTAGGTCCGGTGACTCTCATTTAGGTCATGTTTTTACCGGGGAGCCGGAATCTCCTAACGGAATCAGATATTGTATTAACAGTGCCGCCCTTCGCTTTATTCCTTATGAAAATATGGAAGAGGAGGGCTATGGATATCTGCTTAACTTATTTGAATAATGTTAGCATGTGAAAATATCTTTAATGATGAAATGAATCACTTACAATAATTTGTCCATCAGGTGCATAAAGTATAAAAACTTTCAACATTTATAATTGTCTGCCCCCTTATATACATATCTGTTGTTTGATGAAAAAAAGTTTCAATATATCGTTTTTTTTAATTAACATCTTCTGCAATTCCAAGATGATGAATTTCTTTATTTGGCTTTTGTTCAAATAACAAGTAGTTACTTTTAATCTTAGAGTTTATTATTTTAGGATTAAAATTTATTATTGCATCTGTATAAGTTAGTGTGGTTAGATTTTCGTAAGAAAAGCTTTCGTATCTTGGCTTTATAGATGAATAAAACACACTGGATTTTACCATAGCATCAGTAAATTTACCCTTTTTAATACGACTAATTATATACTTGGTTTTTACTTTTTTATTGTTTTTATCATTAAAGAATTGAATCATCTGAATATCTGTCAATTTGTGTAATCCAAGTAAATGTATAAAATTTTCTTCTTTATATATAAAATCAATTATTATACCATTAGATAATTTATACTCTGCTTTGCAATTTTTCAAACAAATATAATCATTATATTTTTCTAATAACTTGTCAACCATAATAAACCACCAATTTGCGTAAAATACAAAATGCTCCTGATATTATCAGGAGCATTAGTGTTTCTTTTGTAAGGTTCCTTGTTTTTCAGCCTTAAGCCTATTCGGGAGAGCGAACCGACTCTCATTTGGGAACTCCGATCGTAAGCCGAACGTCCACGATCTTCTTCGTTCATGTAAATGATAGTAGATATTAAGAAAAAATCAATAAGAAAAAGTAAGAAATATATCATAATGTGACAGTTCGTAACAGTTCAGCCATGACCAATCACTTTGCTGATTGGTCATGTGAGAAAATGTAAATACAGAGAAAGCAGCACCCGGCTCGCTGAAAGCGACTTTGAATCCGGGTGCTGCATGTAACAGGAAGCCAAAGGCTGAACTGTT
>JAFYWF010000045.1 GCA_017558145.1 Lachnospiraceae bacterium | reverse complement strand
TCCGTAGATGATTTACCGGGAAAAACAATTGGTGTTCAGTTAGGAACAACTGGTGATATTTATGCAAGTGATTATGAAGCAGAAGGTTCTACAATTGAACGTTACAACAAAGGTGCAGACGCAATCCAGTCCTTAAAACAGGGTAAAGTTGATTGTGTAATCATTGATGCACAGCCTGCAATCGCATTTGTAGAAAAAAATCCTGAATTAGCAATCTTAGAAGAAGAATTTGCATTAGAAGAATATGCGATTTGTATTTCTAAAGAAAATCCGGAATTAACAGAAAAAATCAATGCTGCTTTAGCACAGTTAGAAGCTGACGGAACTTTAACAAAGATCATCATGAACTACATTGGAGATGAAACAAAAGGAACTATGCCTTACGAATCTCCAGCAGATGTTGACAGAAGTAATGGTACATTAAGAATGGCTACTAACGCAGCTTTTGAACCATACGAATATTTTGAGAACCAGAAAATCGTTGGTATCGATGCAGATATGGCTCAGGCATTATGTGATGTTTTAGGTATGGAATTAGTAATTGAAGATATGGAATTTGATTCCATTATCAATGCAGTAACAATGGGTAAGGCAGATATCGGTGTTGCTGGTATGACTGTAACAGAAGACCGTTTAAAGAGCGTGGATTTTTCTGATCCATATACAACAGCAACTCAGGTTATCGTTGTTCGTGGAGAATAGTTAGAAAGATTTTCCTACTGGCTCAGTATAATATATCAAAATAACTGCTGTCGAAGTAGATACTTTGGCAGCAGTATTATATTAAGCATCCGGATAATGGCTGGATGATACGTAAGGATAGAAGCTATTCATGAGTGTTATCTGTATAGGCTTTTATTGAAATAGAGGAATATACAGATAGCACTATTTTAGAAAGAGGAAACAAAGGTGAATTTTAGAGAAGAATTTTATTTGAATTTTATACAAGATGAAAGATGGCGTTATATTACAAATGGATTAGGAACAACGTTTACAGTAACATTTTTTTCCATTATTTTTGGTGTATTATTAGGTTTGCTCATTGCTTTGATTCGTTCTACTACAGATAAGAGCGGAAGCAAATCTGTTGTTTTAAAAATTGCAGACTCTATTTGTAAGGTGTATTTAACAGTAATTCGTGGAACACCTGCGATGATTCAGTTGTTGATTATGTATTATATTATTTTTACAAGTCCTGGAATTAGCAAACAGTTTGTTGCAATTCTTTCTTTCGGTATCAATTCAGCAGCATATGTGGCAGAGATTTTTCGTTCCGGAATTATGTCTATTGATAACGGACAGTTTGAAGCCGGACGAAGCTTAGGATTTAGTTATGCACAGACCATGATTTATATTGTTGTACCACAGGCATTTAAAAATGTATTACCGGCTCTTGCAAATGAATTTATTACCTTGCTGAAAGAAACATCTATCTGTGGTTACATTGCTTTAACAGATATTACCCATGGTGCAAATACCATTCGAAGCCAAACATATTCGCCATTGCTCCCACTTTTGGCAGCAGCCTTAATTTATCTTATTATAGTTAGTATCTTAACGATGCTTGTAGAACGATTAGAAAGGAGATTAAGAACAGATGCAAGATAATCAGGTTTTATTTGAAATTAAAGATTTATGTAAGTCCTTTGGAGATAATCTTGTATTAGATCATATCTCCACAGAAATTAGAAAAGGGGAAGTGGTAGTTATTATTGGACCATCCGGTTCCGGTAAATCTACTTTTCTTCGTTCTCTGAACTTATTAGAAGAGCCAACAGGAGGCAGTATTACATTTGAAGGTTTAAATATTACAGATCCAAAATGTAATATTAATAAGTATCGTCAAAAAATTGGTATGGTGTTCCAGCATTTTAATCTGTTCCCACATAAAACTATTTTAGAAAATATGACTTTGGCGCCAATGAAGCTTTTAAAGAAATCTAAAGAAGAGGCAGAAAGCTATGCAATGCTGCTTTTGAAAAAAGTTGGATTGGAAGAAAAAGCGAATGCTTATCCAAGTCAGTTATCCGGTGGTCAGAAACAGAGAATTGCTATTGTACGTTCTCTTTGCATGGAACCGGATGTGATTTTATTTGATGAACCGACATCTGCTCTCGATCCGGAAATGGTTGGAGAAGTATTGAGTGTTATGCGTGGTCTTGCAAGACAGGGAATGACGATGGCTGTGGTTACTCACGAAATGGGATTTGCCAAAGAAGTGGGGACTCGTGTAATGTTTATTGATGAAGGTCAAATCAAAGAAGAAAATACACCGGAAGAATTCTTTAAGAATCCGAAGAATCCAAGATTACAGGAATTTTTATCTAAGGTGTTATAAGCAAATAAAAAAACGAGTTGTATATACTTTGTGTAATAGGAATGCACAATGATATATAACTCGTTTTTTATGTATTGTACAACAAAGGATTTATGTCAATAATAAATGAAAAAGCAGCTAATGCCAATTTATTCTTTCGCATTTAACATTGTACTATAATTTCCATATAAGTACGGGAATAGGTGGATTTTTGGGACGATTATAATAAGAGGAACAAATAACCAAATATTTTTTATAATCTAATTCCTTCAAATAGGCAAGAATGGTATCACGCTCTTCAAAACCACTGTCCCCGCCACTGTAGATACAAAGGCTCATTAAACCGCCTTTGTTTAATAAAGTTAACCCTTGTTCGATGGCAGTTATGCTACTGGAAGCCTTTGTAGAGAGGCTATGGTCCCCACCTGGCAGATACCCAAAATTAAAAATGATACAGTTTACAGAATCGGCATTTGCATATTGATTCATATGGCTGTGAGAATCCAAAATAAGCTGGTAGTTTTGAGGGACATCTGCTTCTTGTAGCCTTTTTAGCGTATTATCATATGCAAGTTTTTGGATATCAAAAGCAAGTACCTTACCGTCTGTACCAACAAGCTGGCATAAAAGCATTGTGTCATATCCGTTTCCCATAGTTGCATCAATGCAGAAATCACCGGGCTGAACATGTTGTTTGATAAAATGATGACACCATTCGGTAATCCGGTACATAAAAACCCTCCTGAATTTATTTTAGAAGATTTTGGTTGTCCACTTGGTACAATCAATCACTCTGGTTGCCCAATCTTCGTAGAAGTCTGGTTCGTGACAAACCATAAGAATACTACCTTTATATGCTTTTAATGCACGTTTCAATTCGTCTTTTGCATCCACATCTAAGTGGTTGGTAGGTTCGTCTAATAATAAAACATTTGTTTCACGGTTAATGAGCTTACACAATCTAACTTTTGCCTGTTCTCCACCACTTAAAACTTTAACTTTACTTTCAATATGTTTTGTAGTTAAACCACATTTTGCAAGCGCAGAACGAACTTCGTATTGTGAGAATCCGGGAAATTCATTCCAAATTTCTTCGATACAAGTGGTTTCAATTCCTTTTGGCATTTCCTGTTCAAAGTAACCAATGTGTAAATATTGGTCACGTTCTACCCAACCTTCTAAGGATGGAATCAAGCCAAGTAAAGATTTTAAAAGAGTTGTTTTTCCAATACCATTGGATCCAACAAAAGCAATTTTTTCTCCACGCTCAATTTCTAAGTTAAGTGCAGAAGAAAGAGGTTCGTCGTATCCGATAACCAAATCTTTTGTTTGGAATAAATATCTACCAGGTGTACGAGCTTCTCTGAAATTAAATTCCGGCTTTGGTTTTTCTGCAGCCAATTCAATCATATCCATTTTGTCTAATTTCTTTTGACGGGACATAGCCATGTTCCTGGTTGCAACACGAGCTTTGTTTCTGGCTACAAAATCTTTTAAGTCGGCGATTTCTTTTTGCTGTTTGTTGTAAGCAGCTTCTAACTGTGCTTTTTTCATAGCATAAACTTCCTGGAATTTATCATAGTCACCAACGTAACGGTTTAATTCCTGGTTGTCCATGTGATAGATTAAGTTGATAACGCTATTTAAAAAAGGAATGTCATGAGAGATTAAGATAAATGCATTTTCATAATCATTTAAATATCTTTTTAACCATTCGATGTGTTCTGCATCCAAATAGTTAGTAGGTTCGTCCAATAATAAGATGTCAGGTTTTTCTAGCAATAATTTACCAAGTAATACTTTTGTTCTCTGACCACCACTTAAATCGGTGACATCTTTGTCTAAACCAATATCTGCAAGACCAAGGGCACGTCCAACTTCTTCTACTTTAGAATCAATTAAGTAAAAATCGTGAACTGTTAATAAGTCCTGAATGGTTCCTAATTCTTCCATGTATGTTTCTAATTCTTCTGGGGTTGCATCTGCCATTTTGTCACAGATTTCATTCATTTGAGTTTCCATTTCAAATAAAAAGTCAAAAGCAGAAGCAAGAACACTACGAATTGTCATACCTTGTTCTAAAGCAGTATGTTGATCTAAATAACCGACACGAACGTTTTTAGACCATTCTACTTTACCTTCATCCGGCATTAATTTTCCGGTGATGATATTCATAAAAGTAGATTTACCTTCCCCATTGGCACCAATAAGTCCAATGTGTTCTCCTTTTAAGAGTCGAAAGGATACATCATTAAAAATGGCTCTGTCACCAAAACCATGAGTTAAGTGTTCAACATTTAAAATACTCATTTTTCCCTCACTAGTTAATTCAAAATTAGTTTCTTTCAAATATAAAATAATATATAATACATACTATAACAGAAGTATCTTATCATAGGAGTAAATAGAGTGTAAATAAGAGTAAGAAAAAAGGGAGAATAATATGTGGAATAAATTTAAATGGTATCTACAAAGATTTATGATAGGAAGAAATGGTCGAGATGAACTCATGATGATAGTTTCATATGCATCTCTGGTTTTATATATTTTTGCACCTTGGCTTGATAAATTGCTTCCGGTTCCTTTTTTCAGAATGATATGTTGGATGGGAATTTTTTATAGTTTGTTTCGTTTTTGTTCTAAAGATGTCAATCGTCGAAGAGAAGAAAATCGTAAATTTTTACAGGAAATCGAGTTTTTAAAATTGCGCATTTCTGTTCGAAAAACTCATAAGATTTATCGTTGTAAAGGGTGTGGACGTAAGATTCGTGTACCCAAGGGAAAAGGAAAGATTGAAATAACTTGTCCATTGTGTGGCAAAAAGTTTATAAAAAGAACATAATTGTTTTTTTATACTCATTGTGTTAGACTAAAAAGGATAGAAAAGTGGGATACTTTACACAAAAACAAATTGTTTGAGGTGCATTTTGGATAAACAAGAATATAAATTAAGGGCAGAAGAAATTAAAAGCCTGATTGCAAAAAGAGATTTTTTTGGTGCAGCGAAAATTGCAGATAGTATTGATTGGACTAGAGTTAGAAGTGTTGCAATGTTATGTACCGTGAGTGATTTATACAAAGCCAATAGAAGATATAAAGATAGTAAGACACTTTTATTAATGGCATATGAACGTCATCCCAATGGAAGGATGATTCTTTATTCTTTATGTGAGCTTTGTATCAAATTAGGAGAATTTGTACAAGCAACAGAATATTATAAAGAATTTGTACAATTGGCTCCAATGGATAACGGAAAATATATTTTACAATACAAAATATATGTCGCTCAAGAAGTGAGCTTAGAAGAACGGATTGCCGTTTTGGAGGAATTAAAGAAACGTGATTATCGCGAAAAATGGGGATATGAATTGGCATATCTTTATCACAGAATTGGTCTTGCTACCAGATGTGTAGAGGAATGTGATGAATTAATTCTTTGGTTTACTGATGGAAAATATGTGAAAAAAGCGATGGAGTTGAAGATGCTTCATCAACCATTAACACCTGCTCAAGAGGCAAGCTACAATTCTTTTATAGGAAAAGATGCTTTGCTTCCAAAACCAGAGCCGGTGGTAGATAAACCAATTGAAGAACAGATTAAAGAACCATCTGTGAATGTGAGTGAATATAATACGATTGATCTCCAAAAAGCTTTGGCAGAAAGTATGAAAGATATTTTAAGTCCGGTAGTAAGCGATCCGGTGGTAGAAACTGAAGAATCGGTTATGGGAGAAATTACCAGTCAAATTATGGCACCTATGTTACAAAATACTTCTGATATGAAAGAAGTATATTTTGAGGATAAAACAGATGAAATGGTGCCGCCACCTTCTCAAATGACAGAACTTGTAGTAGAAGATGCTATAGAAGAGGTATCTGTTGTAGAAGAAGACATTATGGAACCTGCTGGTTTGGAAGTGGAAGAGATTGCAATACCGGCTATGGCTGAAATGAAAGCAGTAAGAGTGGAAACAGAGCAAGCAATCGAAGAATCTAAGATAGAAGTAATCGAAGAACCTGAGGTTTCGGTTTCCAAGGAAAATATTTTTGAAGATATAACATCAGAAGTTCAGCATTCCAAAGTAGAAGATGTGGAAGTGGATTCCATATCTAAGGAATCGAAGCAGATTTCAGTTTCTTTCAGTGGTATTCCATATGAGGTACCGGGGGATGCGACAAAAGAAATTCCTTCTATTAGAGAAATTATGGGACGTCCGTTAGTTCCTACATCTGTAACAGAAGTGATTCCAAAACCAGAGTATACAGAAGATGGTATTCCTATGAACATGGTGGAATTATTATCTGAAGGATATGATGGTCAGATTAGTTTGGTGGTAGAAGAAAGTGCAAAAGTTGAAAAGCAGATTACCGGCCAGATGAATATTGAAGATGTTTTAGGTGAATGGGAAAAAACAAAAAAAGAATATGAAGAAAAAACCAGAGCCGAGCTTACCAAAAGGGTATTGGAGCAGACAGGAGCCATGTTTACTAATTTTGAAGAAAAAGTAAGAGATGGTATTTTAGAACAATTGCAAAAAGAGCAAGAGTTAGAGGATGCAAAGGCGACTGAGGAAAAAATAGCTGATGCTAAACAAGCTATTATGCAGGATGCAAAAGAGCAGCAAAAGTTAACCTCAGAAGATAAAGGTTTTGAAATGAAAGAAACAGAAACTTCTATTACTGAGGAAGCTTTAGAAGAAAAAGAGGAAAAGCGTACTTACACTAATTTAGAAGACACGGCGGCTTTAGAAAAACTGATTCTTGAGGAAGAAGAAGCAGCTGAAGAAGCTACCATGTTGAAAAGTGCAGAAGCTTCTGTGGATGAGCAGGAAACTATTTTAAAAATTCAGCAGGCACAAGAAGAGTTGCGTGAGTTGAACGAAGAAGAGAAGGCGCTTTTTGCTCCATTTATTCAGACAAAAGGTGCAAAAAGAAGATTTTTAAAGGCACTTGATTTAATTAGTCTTGCAGCATATACGGGTAATGTAATTGTTACCGGAGAAGCGGATTCTGATACCTTGAAATTGGCTAAGAATATTATGAAAGATATTCAAATGACAGATGCTAATTTTTCAGGTGTAATTGCAAAAGTTTCAGGTGCATCTTTAAATAGTAAGAGTGTGGAACATACTATTGCAAAATTAAACAATGGTGGTCTTATTATTGAAAAAGCCAGTGGAATGAATTCGCAGGCAGTGATGAAACTTTTGAAAGCGTTAAATCAGGAAAAAACAGGAATTGTAGTTATTATGGAGGATACTAAGAAAGCCATGAAACGTATGCTTGCGGCGTATCCATCTATGAGTACATTTTTTAATGCTCGCATTGAAGTGGAAGAATTGAATAATGATGCTTTGGCAGCTTATGGAAGACAATATGCAGCACATTTAGAATATGCTATCGATGAGTTGGGTATGTTGGCACTTCAAACACAAATCGAAGATCGTCAAACCAGTGATCATATTGTAACCGTAGCAGAAGTAAGAGAGTTAGTAGATGATGCTATAGCCAATGCAAATCGTAAAAATTTAGGTCATTTCTTCGATATCATTATGAAGAAAAGGTACGATGAAGACGATATGATAATCTTAAGAGAAAAAGATTTTATGTAAAAAATGGGGGATAACACAATGGCAGAAAAAGCTAAGAAAGAAACAAAAGACACCAGTGTAAAAACAGTAAAAGCTGTGAACAAGCCAGTAGAAAATGTATTCATTTCAAAAGACGATGAATATTTATTTGCCCAGGGAACACATTATGACATCTATAAAAAACTAGGTGCACATGTATCTGAGGAAAATGGCAAAAAGGGTATTTATTTTGCAGTATGGGCACCAAATGCTCAGAGAGTACATGTTGTTGGTGATTTTAATGGATGGAACGAAGGTAGCCATGAACTTAGAAAATTAGGCCCTGGAGGAATTCACGCATTATTCGTACCGGATTTGGGTGTTGGAGAGTTATATAAATATGTAATTACCACAGCAGATGGAAGAAAGTTATATAAAGCTGATCCATATGCAACTTGGGCAGAATTTAGACCGGGAACAGCTTCCAAGACATTTGATCTTAGCACTATCAAATGGACAGATAGCGTTTGGATGGCAGCTCGTGATAAAAAAGATATGAATAAGGAACCAATAGCTATTTATGAATGTCATATTGGATCATGGATGAAACATCCGGATACAGAAGATGGATATTATAGCTATCGTGAATTTGCAGATCGTATCGTAGAATATTTAAAAGAAATGAAATATACCCATGTAGAATTAATGGGTATTGCAGAACATCCATTTGACGGATCTTGGGGATATCAGGTAACAGGATATTATGCTCCTACATCTCGACATGGATCACCGGAAGATTTTGCTTATTTAGTAAATACGCTTCATAAAAATAAAATTGGTGTTATTTTAGATTGGGTTCCTGCACATTTTCCAAGAGATGCTTTTGGTCTTGCAGAATTTGATGGCCAGTGTATTTATGAACATCCGGACTCAAGACTGGGCGAACATCCTGATTGGGGAACAAAAATCTTCAACTATGGAAAAACAGAAGTTAAAAACTTTTTGATTGCAAATGCATTATATTGGATTAAAGAATTCCATATTGATGGACTTCGTGTAGATGCAGTAGCATCCATGTTATATCTTGATTATGGTAAACAGGATGGTCAGTGGGTAGCTAATAAATATGGTGGAAATCAGAATTTAGAAGCCATTGAATTCTTCAAACATTTTAATTCCGTTATCAGAGGTACTTTCCCTGGTGTTATGACGATTGCGGAAGAATCTACAGCTTGGCCAAAAGTAACAGCAAAAGTAGAAGAGGATGGTTTAGGATTTAGTTTTAAATGGAATATGGGTTGGATGCATGACTTCTGTGAATATATGAAATTAGATCCATTATTTAAGAAAAATAATCACCATGCATTAACATTTGCTATGAGCTATAACAGTTCTGAAAATTACATATTACCACTTTCTCATGATGAAGTCGTTCATTTGAAATGTTCTATGGTAAATAAAATGCCGGGATATCAGGTGGATAAATATGCGAACCTTCGTACAGGTTATACATTCATGTTTGGACATGCAGGTAAAAAGCTTCTCTTTATGGGCCAGGAATTTGGACAAGAAAGAGAATGGAGTGAAGCGAGAGAACTAGACTGGTTCTTATTAGAGAATCCTTTAAATAAAGGTATGCAGGAGTATGTAAAAGAATTATTAAAACTTTACACATCAAATCCGGCTATGTATGAAAATGATAATAACTGGGATGGTTTTGAATGGATTAATTGTAATGATAATGATAGAAGCATTTACAGTTTTATTCGTAAAACAGCAGATGGTAAGAAGAAGTTCTTATTTGTTCTTAATATGACACCAATTCAAAGGGATGATTATCGTGTAGGTGTAGATGCATCAAAGAAATGCAAACTCATTTTAAATAGCGATGATGTTCGTTTTGGAGGAAATGGAAATGAAATTCCTGCAGAAATTAAACCTGAAAAAGGTGAATGTGATGGAAAACCATATTCTATCGGATTTTCTTTACCTCCATTTACTTCTGCAGTGTTCCAGATTTAACTGGAAATATAATAAACAAAACCTGATGAAGCAAAGAGTGAATGTGTCATAAGGGTTAAGTATTAATTAAAAAAAGCCGAAATAGAGAGTGAACAGAAGCCAGAATGGTTTGTGTTCACTCTTTTCTTATATTATAGGAAAGTTTTTATATTCCTAAAAAATAAAATCTATTTGAAATGAAGTGATTTTTATGAAAATTAATTTTGATTGGCAAAGCATAATGTCAAAAAATGAGACCACAAAAACATCACAAATAATAGATGAGGTTCCATTCAAAGAAAAAAATAAAATAGGAACAGGATTTATTCATAAACAAACCATCGTAGACATTTCTGATAAAGTTACGGATGACTTTACTTATCTTGACCAAGGAGGGGTCGCAGAAAAGTTAAATGGAATGATAGGTAGTGAAGACTACCTAGGTGTACAACGTGATTTTATGACAGTAATGTCTCATTCTATGTCTGCCTCTGATTTTCAAAAAATGAAAGAGGATGGATATTCCTTAAATCAAATGGAACCGGAGCAGATCGTAACAATTTTAGATAAAATTAAAACTGTCTTGGCACAGTCAGGAACTCATATTGAAGGATATAATGACAATCTGTCTGTGGATAAAATCACAGAAATTACAGGAAATAGTGGATATGCAGAAACGATTGCAAAAGAATTATCCTATGCTAATGCGCCAGTAACAGAAGAAAATATGAAAGCTATTGATAAAGTTGTAGATCAAGCTCTTATCATGAAAGAACCTAAAGAAGACAACCTGGTTTATATGGTGGGACAAAAGATGTCACCTACTTTAGGTAATTTTTATAAAGCAGCACATAGTAGTGGAATGCGTAATACTCCTATTAGAAAAACAGGATATGCTTCTACGGCTTATAGTAAACAAGGTATTGACGCTCTGAGTGTTAGAAAAACGAATGTTACTGAAAAAGACTATTTGCAAATGGAAAAACAAATAAAACAAAGAATGAAAGCAGATGGTTTAGAAGTATCTTCTAAAAACATGGAAGCAGGTAAATGGTTGTTAGAAAAAGGACTTCCGGTAACAGGTGAAAATATTGAACTTTTACAACAGTTAAAGAATGTTGTATTTCCATTAGATGTATTACAAACAATCCGTCAGTCGGCAATAGGTATTGCAGAAGGAAAATCACCGTTTGATGTTAATTTAAATCAAACAGATGAAGGGGTTTATAAAGAAGCTGTAAAGTTATATCATCGTTATCAAAAAATAACTTTTCAAGCAGTGGATGATACAGTAAATAAAGGAAAAGAGTGTACCTTAAAAAATATGGAGGAATATGATTCTAAAACGAGTCACAATATTCCTCAATTACAGGCCAGAAAAACCTTGGAAGAAGTACGATTAAAAATGACCGTAGAGGCTAATGTAAAGTTACTGCAGTCCGGATACAGCATTGAAACTGCTCCTATGGAGGATTTCATCAAGCAATTAGAAAAGGCTACACAAGAATTAGATAAAAATTTGTGGGGAAGCAATGAGGCAAATACTAAATCAGAGCTTTTTAAGGAGACTACAAATTATCTTCAACAGCTTCCTAAATTACCAATTTCTATAGTTGGAAAAATTCCATTTATGGAAAAGGCAACTATTTCTACTGTGGTTCAAGAAGGGGAAACACTTCGTCAGGGTTATGAGCAGGCAAGAGCAACCTATGAAACTATTATGACAGCACCAAGAGCAGATTTAGGAGATAGTATAAAAAAAGCTTTTCGAAATGTAGATGATATTTTGAAAGATATGGACTTGGAAGTCAATGAGGCTAACCAAAGAGCTATTCGTATCATGGGTTATAACCAGATTACAATTACGGAAGAAAATTTATCTAAAATTAAGGAAGCAGACAAACAAGTTAGAACAATTATCGCAGGAATGAAACCGGGAATGGTTCTATCTATGATTCGACAAGGTAAAAATCCTTTAGAAATGTCTATAGAGGAAGTACGGGATTATATATTAGAAAGAGAAAAAGATTTCTTGTCTGATAGTGGAAAGTTCAGTAGTTTCTTGTATAAATTAGATAAGAAAAAGGAAATTACAGAAGAAGAAAGAGAAGCGTATATTGGAATTTATCGCATGCTTCGACAAATCGAGAAAAGTGATGGAGCAGTAATTGGAAGTCTTTTAGAACAAAATGCGGAAATAAACTTTTCCAATTTATTGTCAGCAGTCAGAACCAGAAAGGCGAAACACACGGATGTAAGAGTGGATGATTCGATTGGTGGAATAACCGAAGTTTATCGAAAAGAAAAATCGATTTCAGATCAAATAAAAAAAGGTTATCAGCAAGCACATAAAATTTTGGAAGGTAGCAGTTTAAATCTAAAGTTAGATGATGTTTTAAAAGAAGTAAAAGAACTGCAGCTGGAAGAAAATTTAGAAAAAGAGTTTGCCAAGGAGCAAATGCAAGAAATCCGAGAACAAGCAAAACTATTTATCAAAGAAAAAGATTTCTTAGAAGAGTATCATCAACCTGTAAATTTAGATACTTTACAAAGTGCTTATAATTTAAGACATAAACGAGGAAATACTTTCAAGAAAGTAATGGAATTAGAAAATAAACTTTCTAATGTCCAAAGGGAAGCTTTGGAAGAAGGAATTTTGAAAAAGGCGGAAAAATTTCTTGAAAATATGGAAAAGGAAAACAAACCGGAAGCTGTTTATGATGATATGATTTCTTATACAAAAGAAATGTTGCAGGAATCTTTGAACAGAGAAAGCAAATATTTAAATTTGAAAGAGTTACAATCTTTGTATAAGCAGCTTTCTTTTGCATCAGACTTAGCAAAGGAAGAAAATTATGAAATTCCGATACAGATTGGTGAAGAAATTACCTCAGTGAATCTAAAGGTAGTTCATAGAAATTCAGAAAAACGAGAAGTACGAATTACCATGGATACAGAGGACTTTGGTAAAATAGATGCTAGATTTGTGGAAACTGATGATGGGTTAGAAGGATCTGTTTTAACTGATTACATGGATGGCAAAAAACGATTAGAAGGTCATAGTAATCGTTTGCAGGAGGCCTTAAAAGAAGCTTTACAGGAAACAAAGTTAGAAGTGAAATCTATATTCTTTGGAATAAATGAAAAAATGGATATTAATTCATTACAACATATAAGCAACAATAAGAAAACAGATATTACTTTATTGTACAAAGTGGCAAAAGAATTTATTAGTTATGTGAAAGATATAAAGGAGACATAAAAATGATTATTAACTATAACGTTTCTTCTATGATAGCAAATAATGCGTTAGCGAGAAATGATTCCGTATTATCAAAATCATTGGAAAGATTATCATCAGGATATAAGATTAATCATGCAAAAGACAATGCAGCCGGCTTAGCCATGTCTAGAAGAATGAATGCACAGATTAGAGGCTTGGAAGTGGCAGGAGATAATGCCAGCGATGGTATTTCTATTGTAGAAATTGCTGATGGAGCTATGTCTGAGGTACATGATATTTTACAGAGAATGAATGAATTGGCAGTTAAGTCAAGCAATGGTACTTTGACAGATGAAGACAGAGGTATGATTGATGAAGAGTTTCAGGCATTAAATAATGAAGTAGAAAGAATTGGTCAGACAACACAGTTTAACGGGCAGAATCTTTTGGATGGAAGTTTCGATTTGAAGGGGTATACAAATTGTGTAAGTGTTTCTGCAGATTATTATAATGAAACCATGAAGTTTGGTACCTATGAGTTTGGAAGTATTTACTGTGTTTTTGACGAAGAAGGAAAGCTAACAGAAGAAACCAAAATCAAAGCATGGCAAGGACAGATACCGGATCCAAATGATCCAACGCAGATGATTAATATAGATAGACCAGCAATTAAGGACCCATATGGAAAAGAAGTAGAAGATTTTAAGGTAACTGTAAATTATGATGCAATTACCATTACAGCGGCAGAGGGATTTGAGATTCGTTTTACCATAAACACGGATACCTTGATAAATCAAAACGGACTTCCTTTTGAAGATAATTTGGGAACAGAGCAAATCTATGATATGTATATGATTGATTTTGATCTTACAGGAATCGGTTCCATGACAATGCAGATTGGTGCGAATGAAAATCAGGCTGTAGAGCTTCGTATGCCACCGATTACAAAAAAGAATTTAGGGATTTCTCGTACTGATGTACTAACAAAAGAGAACAGTAGTAGAGCTATTGATGAAATTGATAAAGCAATCGCCTTTGTATCTTCCATCCGCAGTTCATTAGGTGCATATCAGAATCGTTTAGAGCATACTGTAAATAATTTAGATATAACCAGCGAAAATATGACAAGTGCATATTCCAGAATTATGGACGTAGATATGGCAACAGAAATGACAAGATATAGTAGTTTGCAGGTAATTTCTCAGGCAGCAACATCTATGTTGGCTCAAGCGAATGAAAGACCTTCCCAGGTATTGCAGTTGTTACAGTAATGTAAAGTTATAGCAGTAAATGTGATTTAATAAGGGTAAAATAAATAATGAAAAAAGAAAAAAAACAAGAATTTACACTACGTATCACTAAAGCAAATAAAACACAAATGATTATCATTCTTTACGATATGGTGTTGGAATATTTAAAAGATTCTTTGAAAAGCTTGGAAGAAGAAGAATATAAAGAATTCAAATGGAACATTGAACGTGCGAAAGACTGTTTGGATGAATTGTTAAATTCCTTAAATTTGGAATATGAAATTGCAGGGATATTAAGAGGATTATATTTTTTTTATAAACGAGAACTTACTACAGCAAAAGTATATCATGAAAAAAAGAATGTATTAATTGTAATGGAAATGATTCAGGAGCTGAAAGAATCTTATGAAAAAATTTCTAAGGAAGATACTTCCGCTCCCATCATGGAAAATACGCAGTCTGTTTATGCAGGTTTAACATATGGTAAAGACAGTTTAAATGTAGATTTATCAGACCAAAACACCAAGCGTGGATTCTGTGTTTAATTCCATAAGATTTTCTTCAGGCAGCTGCGAAAGTGTGGCTGCCTGATTTAATAAATATCGATAACGCTTCATAATAGCATTCACTTCATAGATATAACAATCAATCAAATCGGGATCTGTTACATTATCAAAACCCAAATAAGCGGTTTCTAATTCACATTTAGTTTTCTCTAAATCTTCTAAGATACAGTCTCGTAATGTTTTAGGTTTATCTTCTATAGGTAATTGTGAGAAAATGGAAAAATTTAATTTCATATAACGACTCCTCCTTTTAGACAGTATAGTCTTCAGGTGGAAAATATATACATGTTTTCTAAAAAATAGTGGTATTTATATTTTTAAATGGTTATAAAAAAACAATATGAAAAAAATTTGACATGCAAAAACCTTGAATTTACAAAGAATATTAGAGGTTTAGATGTTTTAAAGATGATGCTGTTGTGAAAATATGACAAAGATGATGATTTCTTCTTTTTTCTATAGACAAAAGAAGAAAAGAGGTATATACTCACAATCACAAATTAGAATTCAAAGCTTTGAAACAAATCTAAGGAAACATCTTAAGCGTTTCTTAATAAAAATCAATGTTTAAAATTTAATATGAAGGAAGGTGAAAGTACTGATTATTTTAGTATTAGTATTATTTTTGACTTGCCTTTGGGATGCAAAAAAAGGAAAAATCCCTAATCCATTAATTCTTATTGGAGCATTTTATGGTCTTTTACGGATGTTTTATTACCAAAAATTTTTTGTGTATATTCCGGGAATTATATTTCCTATCATTGTTATGTTTCCCTTATACAAAATAGGTACAATGGGGGCAGGTGATTTAAAATTATTTGCTATGATAGGTTTCTATTTTCCATTTATGGAAACAATATATTGTATTCTTTTAGCGTTTGTGATTGCTGCAGGATACTCTTTGCTAATCATGGTAAAAGACAAAGATTATAGGGAAAGATTCTCTTATTTACTATCCTATGTAAGAGATATTTTTACAACAGGAAATATTCGCTATTATTACAAGGATTTTGAAGGAAATGATTGTATTAAAGAAAATAATCGTAGAAAAGTACATATGGCAATTCCATTATTTTTAAGTATATTCCTTCATTTGGGAGGTGGTTTTTTATGAATCAGATATTAGCTGTATGTGATAGTGAGATCGAATATGCCTACCAATTAGTGGATTATTTAAGTAATAAAAAGAATTTCCCGTTTCAAGTACAACTCTTTACATCGGAGGAAACCTTAGCTAATTATTCTTTAAATCATCCCATTGCAGTTACTTTAATCGCAGAAAAAAATTATTCTCCTAAAATTCAAATGCTTCCCATAGGTAAAGTAGTAATATTAAGTGAAAATACATTAGTGTTAGAAGAAAAAATCAAATCTATTTTTAAATTCCAGTCTATAGAACAAATTATAAAAGAATTACTTGATTGGGTTGCAAAGGAAGGAATTGTAGGAAGAGTCACATCAGATCGAAAAAGCATGAAACTAATAGGCGTATATTCACCTGTAGGTCGATGCTTAAAAACATCTTTTTCTTTTGTGTTAGGTCAACTTTTAAGTAAAAAACACAAAGTACTATACATTAATATGGAAAGCTATTCCGGATTAGGAAATCTTTTGCATAAAGAATTTGAAACTGACATGTCTGAATTAATATATCATTTACAAAATTCCAAAGAAAAATTTATTTATCGAATGGGAAGTATGACAGAAAGAGCAGGGGAATTAGATATTTTACCACCTTTTCATTCCTATTTAGATTTTATCTCTGTTAGTAAGGAAGAATGGATTCAACTATTTCGTGAAATTGAAATAGGAAGTGATTATGAATACTTAATCTTAGATTTATCGGATGCTATACAAGGATTATACGATATTCTTAGAGTTTGTAATGTGGTATATACCCTACATCGACAAGATGGATTTTCTATGGCAAAAATCACTCAATATGAAGAAGTATTGAAAAAAAGTAATTATGAAGATATTTGGCGAAAAACGAAATGTTATAGTATCCCGGAAATTAAAAATTTACCTCCGGGGTTGCAGCAACTTACCTACACGGAATTGGTAGAGTATGTAAAAGATTGTATTCATGAGGATTTAGAATAGAAATGCATGAAGATAAAAAAATAGTATCTCAAATAAAACAAAAGATAATGTCAGATATGAAATTTGCAGAGGAATTAAGTGAAGAAGAGTTAAAAGATTTGATTAGTATGTATTTGTTGGAAAAAGAAGAATCTTATTCTTTAACACTTTCTCAAAGAAAGCAAATGGGGAAAGAAATTTTCGATGCGTTACGAAAATATGATATTTTACAAGATTTATTAGACGATGAAGAAATTACAGAAATTATGGTCAATGGTCCGGAGCATATTTTCGTTGAAAAAAAAGGAGCTATAGAAAGAGTAAAACAACAATTTGAATCTACAGAAATGTTGTTACAAGTAATTAATCAGATTGTATCTTCTTGTAATCGAACTGTTAATGAGGCTATGCCAATAGTAGATGCAAGAATTTTCGGAAGTGGAGCAAGGGTAAATGTTGTTTTAGCCCCTATTGCTTTAAATGGTCCAATCCTAACGATACGAAGATTTCCAAGTCAACCAATTACTATGGAAAAATTAAAAGAAATAGGAGCTATTACTGAGGAAGCAATTGTTTTTTTACAAAAAGCAGTAAAAGCAAAATACAATATATTAATTAGTGGAGGTACAGGAAGTGGAAAAACCACTTTTTTAAATGCTTTATCACAATATATTCCTTCTGATGAAAGAATTATTACGATTGAGGATAGTGCAGAACTTCAAATTTTAGGAATCGAAAATTTAATACGTATGGAAACTAGAAATGTCTATGTAGAAGGTGGAAAATTGATTTCCATACGCGACTTAATAAAAACATCTTTAAGAATGCGTCCGAACAGAATTATTGTAGGTGAAGTTCGAGGAGAAGAAGCTTTGGATATGATTGGAAGTGCTATGAACTGCGGGCATGATGGAAGTATGTCAAGTGCTCATGCAAATAGCGCAAAAGATATGTTAATTCGATTGGAAAATATGATCTTAATGTCGGCGGAAATTCCTGTTTCTGCAATTAGAAGGCAAATTGCATCAGGAATAGATTTAATAATTCACCTGGGGAGGTTAAGAGATAAAAGTCGAAAAGTATTAGAAATTGTGGAAGTTAAAGGAATAGAAGATGAACAAATCATGTTGAATCCTATCTTTCGTTTTCAAGAAAATAAGGAAACAAAAAAAGATAAAGTGGAAGGAAGTTTAGTAAAAGTTGGAACACTTATTCACACATATAAAATGGAAAGTGCCGGATTGGAGTTTGAGGAATAAAACAAGGCTCATAAAATGGAAAAAAATAGATTATGAAAACCCTACACTTTCGATAAAAGAAGAAGTTATGTGCTTTCTTGAGGGGGGGATTATTATTCTATTATTTTCTTATTTCTTTTATCGAAGTTTTTTGGCAATTCTAATTCTAAGTCCAGGTCTTTGGCTTTATAGAAAACAAAAACAAAAGAAATTACGGAAAAAAAGAAGAGAAAAGTTAGAAGAAGAATTTAAAGAAACGTTATTGTCCATACAAACAAATTTACAATCTGGATATTCTATAGAAAATGCTTTTGTAGAAAGTTATAAATATGTCACTGGAATATATGGGGATAGTTGTGATATGGCAAAAGAGCTTTTGTGGATAAAAAGAGGTCTGCAAAACGGAAACACTTTAGAACAAATGCTATTAGATTTAGGTAAACGATGTCCTAAAAGTGCATTAGAAGATTTTGCTGATATCTATTCTATTGTATGTAAAACAGGTGGAGATTGGAATGATATTATTGGAAAAATTGTAACAAATGTGATTACAAGAATTGAAATGCAAGAAGAGATCAATATTTTAATTCACGGTAAAAAAACAGAAAGTAGAGTCATGTGTATCATTCCATTTGTGATTTTATACTATATGGATGCTACATCCAAAGGATATTTTGATGTTATGTATCACAATATGATAGGAATTGGAATTATGACACTTTGTATGACAGCATATATTTTGGCTTTTTTAATGGTAGAAAAAATGACTGAAATCATTTAAAAAGGAGAACTCAGTGAGTAAGGTACAAATTGAAAAAGATTTGAAAGAACTATATGGTGAAGCAAATTTGAATCTTCAATTAGAAGAATATTATAAGAAAAAAAGAAAAGATATGTTGCTTCTTTTATTAGTAATAATAGGTATACTTATCATTTCCTTTGTGACAGACGAGCAACAAAGGAAGATAGAAAATAATAATTTAACAAGAAATATTAAAGGACAAGGGAAAAAAGAATACCAGTTGGAAATCAAAGTAAGTGAAGAAGAATGGCAACCTTTTTCTGTCATATTGGAAGAAAAAGAATATACACTTGAAGAGATTGAAGTATTGGCAGAGGGAGCAATGGAAAAACTTTGTCAGGCAATATTAAATGAAAATGAGAGTTTAAGTGCTGTCGAGAATAATTTAAATCTTATTGTCCAATTTGATGAATATCCATTTGTAATACAATGGGAAAGTACAAAACCGGAATTTATAGATAATGATGGAGTGTTGAATTTTGAAAATATAAGAAAACCGGAAATTGTAGATTTAAAAGTAGAATTACAATATGGATTATGGAAAAAAGAAGAAAAGATTTCGATTACTGTGTTGCCTAAAAGTAAAGAAGATACGCTTTATTATTTGAAACATAAGATTCAAAAGTCTCAATCTGAAGATAAGGAAACATCAAATTTTCATTTGCCCGAAATTTATGATAGTAAAAATTTGCAATGGAGATATCCTTCTAATAATTCTACTAAAGTAATCCTTGTTTTGTGTTTATTATTAGTTCCGTTTATATCTTATCAAAAGGATATGGAAATACATCGTATAACAAAGATAAGGAAAGAAGAATTGCTTTATTCCTTTCCTGATTTTATTAGTCGTCTTATTTTGTATCTAGAAGCTGGAATGAGTGTACAAGGTTCTTTGTTTCGAATGGAACAAGAATATAAAAAGAAAAAAATTATTTATTTGAAGAATTATCCTACGTTTGTAGACAAATGAAAAATGGTTTACCTCAAAAAGAAGGATATGAGCTTTTGGCAAAAAGATGTAATTTGCCATGTTATCGAAAATTATCTGGTTTAATTATTCAACACGTGGAAAAGGGAAGCATCACAATATTAGAGACTTTAAAAAAAGAAGGTAAAAAAGCGCAGGAAGAACAAAAGGGAAGAATTCAAAAGAAAGGTGAGGAAATAGAAACAAAATTATTGTTTCCAATGATTATAATGTTGGGAATTGTTATGGTTTTCATTATGGTACCGGCATTATTTTCGTTTCAAATGTAAGAAATACTAGCTGAAAAATTAACAAAGGAGGAAGAAAAATGTTAAAAACATGGAGAGATTTTTTGAAAGAAGATGATGGAATGGGAACTGTGGAAGTTATTTTGATTATTGTCGTTTTAATTAGTCTGGTAATTATATTTAAAAAACAACTTACTGATTTGGTAAATTCTATTTTTGAAAAAATTGTAAGTCAGGCGAATACTATCTGATGAAAAAGTATGAAAGTGGTTATATCACATGTTATCTTGCATTAACATTGGGAGTCATGTTGTCTCTAATATTTACTTTATTTGAAGCAATCAGAGTGCAGACGATTAGAACAGAAGCAGAGGGTGTTATGGATGTGTCTTTGTTTTCTGCTTTTGGAGAGTTTCATAGAGAACTTTTAAATCAGTATGATTTATTTTTTATTGATAGTTCCTATGGAGAAGGTAAACCTGAAATTAGAAAAAGCGAAGAGCATTTACAATATTATATGAATGAAAATTTCGACAGGCAGCGAGTGGAAGGAGTTGTTGGAATTCGTGATTTAACCGGCTTGCATTCTGATAATGTAGAATTTTTAGAATATATTTATGCAACAGATGCGGGAGGAATTATATTAAAATCCCAGATATTAGATTATATGCAATTAAATAAAGGGATTAAAATTTTAGATAAAATAAAAACAACAAATAAAATAATTGAAGTACAAAAGCAACAAGAACGAGATTTTGATGGAGAATGGGATGCTGCGGAGGAAAGACTTCAAAGTTTAGTAGAAGAAAAGAAAAAAGATTTTATAGATCCGGAAACAGGGGAAGAAATACCAATAGAATTTGATAATCCTGCAAACCATATTAAAGCGATAAAAGCACAAGGAACATTAGGTTTAGTTTTAGGAAAAGAAAATAAGATTTCTTCTATGATAATTACACCGGAATATTATTACAGTCATAGAACGCCAAGAAAGGGACAAGGTGAAATAACGATAAAAGAATCCTCCTTAGATCAAGTAACAGGAAAACTATTGTTAAATGAATATTTCATGGAAAAATGCAGTAATTATCAAACACCTATGGAAAAAGCTGTCTTGAAATATCAGATAGAATATTTATTACATGGTAAAAAAAGTGATTTGGAAAATTTAGAAGCGACAGTTGAGGATATTTTATGGATCAGACAAGGAATTAATTTTATACATTTACTTTCTGATGGTACAAAGCAAAGTGAAGCAGATACTTTAGCATGGTTATTGAGTGCAGTATTTTTATCACCGGAAATAAAAGATGCATTAAAGTTAACAATACTTTTTGCATGGAATTATGCAGAAAGTGTGAAAGATGTCCGAATTTTAATGGATGGAAACAAACTACCACTACAAAAAACAAGTGAAAATTGGAATACGCCTTTACTTCAATTATTCGCCTTTACTTCTTTTTTAGGAGAATATAAGACATCTGAAGAAGGTCTTGATTATCAGAATTATTTACAATTTTTCCTTTCTTTAAAGAAAGAGGAAGAGCTACTAAATAAGTTTGCGGATATATGTGAAATGGATATACGAGTAACGGATGGAAATCAATATTTTCAAATGGATGGATGTATTTATAGTGTAGCTGCAAAAGCAAATCTAAGTAGTAATTATGGATATGGATATGAAATTACACGAAAATATAGATTCGAATAGGAGGTGTCAAAAAGGATGTTCTTTGGAAAAAATTATATATTACTTTACTATAAAAAAAATAATCAAAAGACTTCTCTCCAGGCATGTCACGAACAACTCAACCCCAACTCAAGTGACAGTGAACTCAATCCAAACAAAAATATAAAAAGAAAATTCCAAAGAACATTCTTTTTAACACCTTCTAAATATAATGGTTCTATGTGTGTAGAAGCGTCTTTATCTTTTTCCTTTTTTTTATTCTTTTTAACCAATATTTTTTCTTTGATATTTTTGTTTAGAACATATACGCAAGATATGACCAATTTACAGCAACAAGGGAAACAATTGGCATCGATAGCTTATGTTACAGAAGGGTTACAAGGAAGGAATGATGAATTAATACGATTACATAAAAGTAGAAAAGTAGAATCTATGTATTCTTTAATTGCAGTTCCGGATGCAAGATTAAGAGCAAGCTGTGTTGTAAAACCATGGACTGGTTATGATGTGGTAGGAGGAAAAAATCGTGAGGAAGAAGATATCCTAGTATATATGACTCAATATGGAAGTGTCTATCATAAAGATAGAGGATGTACGCATTTATCCTTATCTATACAACCAGTGGATTTGATAGGATTAGAATACAGTACAAATGAAGGAGGAAGAAGTTATACTCCTTGTGAATATTGTGGAGAAAATGGATTTGTTACATTGGTATATATTACAAATTATGGAGATAGATATCACACAACAATAAAATGCAGAGGATTAAGACGATATGTGAGAAGTTTACCTCTATCGCAGGTGAACGGAGTACCAGCTTGTCAAAAATGTGGGTGAAAATGAAAAACATTATTATTAATATATTTTTGTTATGGGGAATGATACAAGATATTAAAACTTATAAAATAAATTCTTATTATTTAAGAATAGGTGGCATAATTGCTTTTGTTATATTTTGTCTTTCTATATGGAGAAATAATTTTATAGGTAAGCAATGGTTAATAAGTCTTCTTCCGGGATTGATATTTTTGGTAATAGCGAAAATAACGAAAGAAAAAATTGGATATGGAGATGGTTATGTATTGTTAATTCTTGGTAGTTGTTTTTTAAATATAAAAATATGGAAGTTGCTAGAAGTCTCAATATTATTAATTACAAGCTTTACAATAATTATGTTAGCTTTCAAAAAAATTACGACAAAAGACAAAATTCCTTTTTTGCCATTTTTATGGTTATCTCATTTATTGTTATGGGGTATGGAATATGTGTAAAAAAAAGATAAATGCGTATATGACGGTAGAAGCAACTTTGGTATATCCGTTTGTTTTTGGTGGAATTATATTCACAATATGTTTGAGTATATATTTATATAATGCAGCTGTATTAAACCAGATTTCATATATTGCGGCATTACGAGGCAGTTTGCAAACAGATATGAGTCAAAAAGAAATAAAATCCTATGTGAGTGAACAAATCTTAAATTTATGGAAAGAAAAAACGTTATTTATCACCCAAACACAAGAAACTATTACCGTTACAGACGCAAAAGTTGAAGTAACTATAAAAGGAAAAGTAAACTTACCGTTTATAGAATTTCCTTTTTTAAATCTTAATTGGAAAGAATTAAAAACAGACGCAAAAGCCGGAATTATACATCCGGTTAATAGAATAAGAAACACAAGGAGATTGTATGGAAGTTAAGTATCGTGCAGATTTGTATGCTAATTATATGTTAATTGAAATTCCAGAGTATGTAGATATTCAATCCTATTCTTTCAAAATGATGGAAAAGAATAGGATTAAAGGAGTGCTTCCAACTAAGACTAGGATGGAAGATGGTAGAGGATTTCTTTATGTAGATGTCAGTAATAAAAGAAATCTAATAGACATTTATCAAGAAAAAGAAATGGAATTAGAAGAAATGACAAGAATATTCCAGGGATTGCTACCAGTGTTGGAGGAATTAAGAAATTTTTTATTAACAGAAAAAATGATTTGTTTAGATCCTAAATACATATTTGAAGAAGAAGAAAATCAAAGATATTATGTTGTAATTTTACCGTGGCAGGATGAGGCGGCAAATTTTAGAAAATTAGCAGAATTTTTTTTGGAAAAAATTAACCATAAGGATGAATATGGAGTTAATGCAGCATATCATTTTTATCGCCAACAAAGCCAAACACAGTTTTCTTTATATCATTTTATGACGATACTGGAAAAAGAAAATATAATGAAGAGACAAAAAAAGAATATACCGAAAGAAACGAAACCAATTTCAATAGAGGAATGGGACGATAATATAGAAACAGAAGAAAACGGAGAGGAAAATATACAACATAAGGAAATATTTAAACAAAGAAGAAAATATTTTTTGCTTCTAGTATCTATTCTTTGTTTGGGCGCACAGTTTTTAAATCATATTCCTATTAGAATTAAGATATCTTGTTTGGCGATTTCGATATTGTGTTTTATTATGTTTTTCGTGTGTTTAATATTTGATAAAAATAAAGGAAAAGAAAAAAATGAAAATAAAGAAGTCAAAGAAGAAAAAGTTTCTTTGAAAAAAGAATTTGAAGTTGGAGAAACTGTATTTTTTGAATCCATGGAAAAAGATGAAGAATGGAAATTACAATGGAAAGAACATGGAAGAAAAAAACAAATTGTATTAAAAGATTTTCCTTGTAAAGTGGGAAAAATGAAAGAAGAAGTACAAATTGTAATCAATGATATTTCTGTCAGTCGTATCCATTGTCAATTTATAAAGAAAGAAAACAAAATTGCAATTGTGGATTTGAATTCTACAAATGGCACATATTTAAATGGCTTACCTTTGGAAAATGGAGAAATCCAGGAAATTGAAAAAAATGATGAAATCCTCGTTGGTAAAGTGAAGGTTCTTGTTGTATAATCATCTTATGATTTACGAAAACCTATCAGGAGGAATAGTAAGGTGAAGATAAATATCTATTATGGCGGAAGAGGGTTATTGGATGATCCAACTTTATTTGTCATCAATAAGATGCAGGCAGTTTTAGAAGAGTTAAATGTAAGAGTTGATCGTTATAATTTGCACGAATTAAAAAATTCTATTACTACATTACCTCAAACATTAAAAGATGTTGATGGAATCATTCTGGCAAGTACTGTAGAATGGTATGGTATTGGAGGTTATATGCAACAATTTTTGGATGCATGTTGGCTTTATGGTGATAAGGAAAAAATATCTAAAATTTATATGAGTCCTGTAGTAATGTCAACCACTTATGGTGAAAGGGAAGCTAAATTAAATCTTAGGATGGCTTGGGAAATTTTAGGAGGACTTCCTTGTACCGGAATGTGTGGTTATATTGCTGATTCCGCTATGTTAGAGATGGATGATAGATATGTGGATTTGATTGAAAAGAAAGCAGAAAATATTTATAGAACCATTAATCAAAAAATGGTTAGTTTTCCTGCAAGTAATCAGGCAGTGAAACAAAAGGTTGCTGTTTCAAAAACAATTAATCTTACACCTCAGGAAACAGAACAGTTATCGCAGTATGCTTCTGATGAAGATTATGTACAGAGACAGAAAGAAGATTTGCAAGAATTGGCAAGTATGTTTCGTGGTATGATGAAAACGGCGGATATGTTGGAAGAAGGATTGTTTATTAATGATTTTAAAAGTCATTATAAACCACAGGCGGGTTTTGAAGGAAGCTATAAATTTACGATAGATTCCCAGAAAAATTGTCTTATTATTAAAGTAGATGGAGCAAGCTTAGAAATCTATTATGGTTCTCTTGACCAGGCTGATGTATCCATTCAAATTGCAGAGGATGTGTTAAGTGGAATAGTTGCGGGAAGAATGACATTCCAAAGAGCATTCATGGCAGGAGAAATGACCATGAAAGGTGATTTCAGAATTTTAAGAACTTTAGATCAGATTTTTACTTTTAGTTCATAATAGATGGAGGATGATATGAAAGATAATAATTGTATTTTTTGTAAAATTGCTAATGGAGAAATTCCTTCCAGAACAATAGAAGAAAATGATAGTTTACGAGTTGTTTTGGATGTTGGACCGGCTACGAAAGGACATGCTTTAATTTTACCAAAGAATCATTCAAAAAATTTGTATGATCTTTCCGAAGAAACAGCTACTGAAGTAATAAGAATGGCAAAAAAAGTAGCTCTTAAAATGAAGGAAAAATTAAATTGTGACGGCGTGAATTTAGTACAAAATAATGAAGAAGCAGCAGGACAGACTGTGTTCCATTTTCATATGCATGTAATTCCACGTTTTGAAAATGATGGGCAGGTGATTGGATGGAAACCTGGCCAACCATCCGCCGAAGAGTTGGATGCAATTTGTGATTTGTTAAAATAAATCATTACAAAATAATGTTTACATGAAAGTAAAGAATCGACAGATTTTAAGAAAAGTTATCTTGAAATCTGTCGATTTTATTTTAATTACTATATTCTTTTATTAAGTTTACGATAGTATCAATAGAATTCATTTGACCGCTTTCGCTCATTTTATTTATATAAGTATGGCGGTTTTCATATAATTCATATATTTTTTCAGTTAGAATATCACAATCTGTAAAGTCCTCGCGTAACACAATACTGAATCCCTGTTCTTCAAAAGAACGAGCATTCAAAATCTGGTCGCCGCGACTTCCAACTTGAAGTGGAATTAGGAGATTTGGTTTCTTTAAAGCTAATAGCTCGCAAATCGCATTTGCGCCGGCTCTGGAAACAACAACATCTGCCATGGCAAATACATCTTTTAAATCAGATTTTAAATATTCAAATTGTTTATAACCAGGAATGGTTAACATTAAATTATCTACTTTATCTTTTCCACAAATATGAACTACTTGGAAGTTTTCCAATAATTTAGGAAGAGCTTCCCTTACCATAACATTTACACTGGTAGCACCTTGAGAACCACCAATAACCATAACAACCGGTTTATTTGCCGTAAACCCACATAATTCTAAAGCTGCAAGTTTACTTCCTGTGGTTAATTCTGTACGGATAGGAGATCCGGTAAGAATAGCTTTTCCGGCAGGAACATATTTTACGGTTTCAGGGAAATTGCAGCATACTTTTGTAGCGACAGGAATACATAATTTGTTTGCCAAACCAGGTGTCATATCAGATTCATGAATAATACATGGAATTTTTAAAGCCGCAGCAGCACGAATAACCGGAACAGAAACAAAACCGCCTTTGGAAAATACAATATCTGGTTTTAATTCTTTTAATATTTTTAAGGCTTGGGAATAACCTTTAATTACGCGAAAAGGATCGGAAAGATTTTTCAGATCAAAATACCGACGTAATTTCCCGGTAGAGATTCCGTAATAGGGAACATCAAAGTCTTCCATCAAACGTTTTTCAATTCCATTGTAAGAGCCAATATAGTAAGCATCATATCCTTCTTTTTCTAAAAAGGGAAAAAGTGCAATATTGGGAGTAACATGTCCGGCAGTTCCGCCACCGGTAAATACGATTTTTTTATTCATACAAAAACCTTTCAAATAACATTAATTATTTGTCATAATATTTTCCAATGCCTGTGCTAATTGGTCAGGACAAGAGGTATTTTTAAACCCGCAACGAATACCTTTTAAACGTTGAATAACTTCTTCTGCAGGCATATCTTTTACCAAGGAAGAAATTCCTTGAAGATTTCCGTTACAACCACCGGTAAAGTTTACAGATTTAACTACATTACCATCCATTTCAATATCAATAAAACTGGCACATACACCTTGTGTTCTATATTTCATAATATACCCTCATTTCTAACATTTTACTATAGGTAGTATAGCAGAAAAAAGAAACTCTTACTAGTGTTCTTTTGGGGTAAAAAATGTCGAAAGAATTCGAGATAGAGAGAAAAGTGACGACCGTATTTCATTGTTTGTTTGAAAGTTATTTTTTATACTAGAGGTACATTGAAACAGTAAAAAATAAATGAAATACTAGGAGATATTGTTATGGGAACTTATGTAATGCAGGAATGGCCTTTGTTTATTACTATTATTGTTATGATGGTAATTAGTATTCTTTGTCAGATTATTGTTATTTGTTATATGGCAAAAATGGTAAAAGAATCAGAAAGTTTAGAGGAAGGGCCCCAAATTTTGGGGGTATGGATGGAAGAATACTTAAATAATCAACATAAAATTACTAATATCCCTGTATTTGTAGATAAGAAAATACAGAAAATTTCTATTGGAAAATATAGTATTATTCGTATCAAGCATTTTTCGGGACAAACCTTATTGGTTATGATTTTTATGGCAGGAATGGGTGCATGCATTGGAATTATAAAAGGAAAAACCTTAGGACAAATATTGCCTTTTTATATTATAAGTTTGTTGGCAATATATATACACATTTCCTTATCCGGAGTTATGAATTTGGAAGATAAGAAACAACGGATACGTATGAATGTCACTGATTATCTTCAAAATGGGAAAATGAAAGAATATATAAGAGAAGAATATCTAACGCTGGGAGAGAGACAGAGTGAATATTTTGGAGAAAAAGAAGAGTTAGAGTTAAAAGAGTTGATTCGTGAGATTTTAATTTGAGATGGATTGTAGAGGGTGGGTTTTCCTTGTAAAAAGGTTGCCATACCCTCTTTTTGCATGTTATAATTCTGACGATATTGAACCTAAAATCATTAAGATTATACATTTTGTTAATATCTCTAAATTTTTGAAAAGAGTATAAATATGAAAATAGTAATGTTGGATCGTAACAGCGTTGGAATGGATATGGATGTTTCCATTTTTCAACGTTTAGGAGAATTCGAAGCTCATGATGTAGCGGATAGGCAGTCGTGTAAAGAATGGATACGGGATGCCAATGTGGTAATTTTTAATAAAAGTCGTATGGACGAAGATATGTTGAAAGACGCATCTAATGTACAATTATTGTGTGTTACTGCTACTGGTTTTGATAATATTGATTTGGCTTATGCCAGGGAAAGAAAAATTGCTGTAGCTAATGTGAGAAATTATTCTACACCGGCAGTGGCACAGCACACTTTTGCTTTAGCTTTGTATATTTTAGAAAAAATTGGATATTATGATGATTACGTAAAATCAGGAGCTTACAGTAATCAGCTGGGATTTTCTAATTTTGATGAAAAATATAATGAATTAGAAGGAAAAACATGGGGAATCATTGGTTTGGGAAATATTGGAAAAAGAGTAGCTTCTATTGCCAAAGCCTTTGGTTGTAATGTAATCTTTTATTCAGCCAGCGGTAATAATGACACAAAAGAATATGAACGGGTAGATTTGGATACTATTTTAAAAGAAAGTGATATTTTATCTCTTCATTGTCCATTGACAGACAGAACCAGAAATCTTATTAATAAAGATGCATTGTCTAAAATGAAAAAAACTGCAATTTTGGTAAATGTAGCCAGAGGTCCGGTGGTAAACGACGAAGATTTATATGAGGCTTTGGAAAAAGGTGTTATTGCCGGTGCCGGATTGGATGTATTAGGTGTGGAACCTATGGAAAAAAGTAATCCGTTGGGAAAAATAAAAGACAGTCGTAAATTATTAATTACTCCTCATATGGCTTGGGCCAGTGTGGAGGCAAGAACCCGATGCCTTCAGGAAGTTTATAAAAATATAGAAGCTTTTGTTAAGGGTGAAAATAGAAACCGTGTGGATATTTGAGGGTAACCTCATAAAATATATCAGTGATGATAGGACAGACGACCATCACTCAAATAAAAATTCGGCTGGTAGGGAGTTCCAAAAAATATAATAAAGGCAGACGTGTAACGGAACCTCTCTCAAAAGTCTGCAGAATGGAGAATACAAATGAGTAGCGAAATCAGAGACATTAAACTGGCCGAATCCGGTGCAAAAAAAATTGAATGGGTAAAAAGAAATTGTGATCTTTTAAGAACTTTAGAGGAGGAATTTACAAGCACAAAACCTTTTGCAGGAAAGAAAATTGCTCTCTCTGTACATTTAGAAGCAAAAACTGCATATCTTTGTAAGGTGCTTGCAGCAGGTGGAGCAGAAATGTATGTAACAGGTTCCAATCCATTATCCACACAGGATGATATTGCAGCGGCGTTAGTAGAAGATGGCTTAAATGTATTTGCATGGTATGACGCAACAGAAGAAGAATATTTTAATCATATCAGACGTGTGTTGGAAGTTGGTCCGGATGTTATCATCGATGATGGTGGTGATTTAGTACACATGATGCATACAGAATATACAGACTTAATTCCAAAAGTACTTGGAGGTTGTGAAGAAACAACTACAGGTATCCTTCGTTTGGAAGCTATGGATAGAGCTGGAAAACTGCGTTTCCCTATGGTTCGTGTAAACAATGCAGATTGTAAACATTTATTCGATAACCGTTATGGTACAGGCCAGTCTGTGTGGGATGGTATTAATAGAACAACAAACTTAATTGTTGCAGGGAAAAATGTAGTAGTAGCAGGTTATGGCTGGTGTGGTAAAGGTGTTGCTATGCGTGCCAAAGGACTTGGTGCTAAAGTTATTGTTACAGAAATTGATCCAATCAAAGCTATTGAAGCAATCATGGATGGATTTGAAGTTATGCCAATGAATGAAGCTGCAAAAGTTGGTGATTTCTTTGTTACAGTTACCGGTTGTGACAATGTTATCGATGCAGATGATTTTGAAGTAATGAAAGATGGAGCAATTCTTTGTAATGCCGGTCATTTTGATTGTGAAATCAACATGGTATACTTAAGAGAACATGCAGTAGAAATTAGAGAAATGCGTAAAAATATTATGGGCTACAAGATGCCACAGGGACAGTGGATTTTTGTTCTTGCAGAAGGCAGACTTGTTAATCTTGCAGCAGGCGATGGACATCCGGCAGAAATTATGGATATGAGTTTTGCGATTCAGGCTTTATCTGCGAAATATATTGTGGAAAATGCAGGAAAATTAGATACTATGATTCAGGATGTTCCAAGAGAAGTAGATTTGGATGTGGCAGCTCGTAAATTGGCATTTATGGGTAAACAGATTGACGTTCTTACAGAAGAACAAATTGCTTATTTAAATAATTAAGGCAACAAAAGGGATGAAACCTGAAGGTTGCGAAATTAAGAAAAAGGAAACTTTAACATGCTTGAATTAAGAAATGTGTCTTGTTTGGTACAAGCTGATGACAAAGAAAAAGAGATTTTAAAAAATATAAATCTGACATTACCGGATAATAAATTTATTGTAGTTACAGGTCCAAATGGTGGAGGAAAGTCTACTTTGGCCCGAGTAATTTCCGGTATTCAAAAAATTAATGGTGGACAAATCTTTATGGATGGAGAAGATATTACAAATTTTTCCATTACAGAAAGAGCAAAAAAGGGAATTAGTTTTGCATTCCAGCAGCCGGTACGTTTTAAAGGTATTAAGGTTTTAGATCTGATTCGTTTAGGAGCGGGAAAAAATATGTCTCCGGCAGGAGCATGTGAATATTTGTCCAAGGTAGGTTTATGTGCCAGAGATTATATTAATCGAGATGTAGATGGAAGTTTGTCTGGCGGAGAATTAAAAAGAATTGAAATTGCTATTAGTCTTGCCAGAAGTGCACCAATTTCTATTTTCGATGAACCGGAAGCGGGAATTGATTTATGGAGTTTTAAAAATTTAATTCAGGTATTTGAAGATATGAAACAGGAATTGAAGGGCTCTATATTAATCATTTCACATCAGGAAAGAATTTTAAATATTGCAGATGAAATCGTAGTCATTGCCGGTGGTGAAATAAAAGCTCAGGGAAAAAAAGAAGATATTTTACCGGAGCTTTTGGGCGCAGAAGATCAGGCAGGATGTAGATTTTATAAATAAGTAGGAGGAAATGAGATGGATGCAATACAGAAAGAACTACTGGAACAGGTAGCCGGGCTCCACGAAATTCCCACCGGAGCTTACAATATTCGATCTAATGGAGCCAGTGCAGCACGTAACTGTACGGAACATATTGAGATTGTTACAAAAGAAGATAAAAGTGGAATTGATATTATTATCAAACCGGAAACGAAGAAAGAAAGCGTGCATATTCCTGTAGTAATAAGTGAAGCAGGGTTGGAAGAATCTGTGTATAACGACTTTTATATAGGAAAAGGTGCAGATGTTACTATTATTGCCGGATGTGGTATTCACAACGGAGGAGACAAAGATAGTAAACATGATGGAATTCATCAGTTTTTCTTAGAAGAAGGTGCGAAAGTTCGTTACATTGAAAAACATTACGGTAAAGGTGATGGTAATGGTCAGCGTATTATGAATCCTGAAACTATTGTACACCTTGCAAAAGATGCTTATATGGAAATGGAAAGTGTGCAGATTAAAGGAATTGATTCTACCAATAGAATTACCAAAGCAGATTTAGCTGAAGGTGCAACTTTTGTTGTAACAGAGCGTCTTATGACGCATGGAAAACAAAATGCAGATAGTACCTTTGAAATTGAATTAAATGGGGAAGGGAGCGGAGCGCATATTGTTTCCAGAGCGGTAGCCAGAGATGAATCTACTCAGCTATTTATTTCTAAGATGTCCGGAAATGCAGCATGTCATGGACATACAGAATGTGACGCAATTATTATGGATAGAGCAGCCATTCGTGCAGTTCCGGAAATTAGTGCTAACAGTACGGAGGCTTCCTTAATCCACGAAGCAGCCATTGGTAAAATTGCAGGAGAGCAGATTATTAAGTTAATGACATTAGGTTTGACGGAAACAGAAGCCGAAGAACAGATTATCAATGGATTCTTAAAATAAGTATATATGGAAGGGTTGAGAAGTTAAATTCTCGACCCTTTGTTTTATATTTATTAAAAAGAAATGTGCGAAAATTTGACAATATATACAAAAATGTTGTGATAATTACAAAAATACTATATAATTATTCCAACAGTATTTGTAAGGAGGGTTCTCTATGAAAAGAATAGGTATGTTAACTAGTGGTGGTGACTGTCAAGCGCTGAATGCAGCTATGCGTGGTGTTGTAAAATCTCTCTTGAATAGTGGGGAACAGGTAGAGATTTATGGATTTTTAGATGGATATCGTGGATTGATATATAGTAATTTCCGTATGCTGACATGGGCTGATTTTTCGGGTATTTTAACAAAGGGCGGTACCATTTTAGGAAGTAGCCGTACACCTTTTAAGACTATTAAAGATCCTGATGAAAATGGTGTGGATAAAGTTGATGCAATGCTCCAGACATATCATAAACTTCGTCTTGATTGTTTGGTTGTTTTAGGAGGAAATGGAACGCATAAAACAGCAAATCTTTTAAGAGAAAATGGATTAAATGTAATTACACTTCCAAAGACCATTGATAATGATTTATATGGAACAGATATGACTTTTGGTTTCCAATCTGCAGTAAATATTGCAACGGATTGTATTGATATGATTCATACAACAGCATCCAGTCATGGCCGTGTATTTATCGTAGAAGTTATGGGACATAAGGTAGGCTATTTAACATTAAATGCAGGTATTGCCGGTGGAGCAGATATTATTCTTATTCCTGAAATTCCATATGATATTGATAAGGTTGTGAAAGCGATTGAACAGCGTAATGCAAGAGGAAGTCGTTTTACAATTCTTGCGGTGGCGGAAGGTGCCATTTCTAAAGAAGATGCAAAACTTTCTAAGAAAGAATTAAAAGAAAAACAAGCCAAGAGTAAATATCCATCTGTTTCTTATGAAATTGCTGATAAGATTTTACAGAAAACAGGAAAAGAAGTACGTGTTACCGTACCGGGACATACTCAACGAGGTGGAAGTCCTTGTCCATATGACCGTGTATTTGCAAGCCGTTTGGGAGCAGAAGCTGGTAAGTTAATCTTAAAGGGTGAATATGGATTCATGGTTGGATATAAAAATAGAGAAATCGTTAAAGTTCCATTGGATGAAGTGGCAGGAAAATTGAAAATGGTAGATCCAAAATCCAGTATTATCAAAGAAGCAAAAATGCTAGGAATTAGTTTTGGTGACTAAGGATTGAGATTGAAAAAGGGCTGATGAAAACGGCCCTTTTTTAGGTGCCTGTGATGACAATAAAAAAAAGATATGATAAACTAAGGAGAAATGAAAAATGGAGTAATAGCAGATGTCGTACACAGCTCTTTATCGTAAATTTAGACCAGACAATTTTAAAGATGTGAAAGGTCAGGACCATATTGTAACTACATTAAAGAATCAAATTCAGGCAGACCGTATTGGACATGCCTATTTGTTTTGCGGAACTCGAGGGACGGGAAAAACTTCCATAGCTAAATTATTTGCCAAAACAGTGAATTGTGAAAATCCCATGGATGGAAGTCCTTGTGGGGAATGTGCTTCTTGTAAATCAATTGCGGCTGGTGCCAGTATGAATGTAATTGAGATTGATGCGGCCAGCAACAATGGTGTTGATAATATTCGAGAAATCGTGGATGAAGTATCATATTCTCCGGCACAGGGAAAGTATAAAGTCTACATCATTGACGAAGTTCATATGCTTTCTATAGGTGCTTTTAATGCATTGTTAAAAACGCTAGAGGAACCACCGTCGTACGTAATTTTTATTTTAGCAACAACAGAGGTTCATAAAATTCCAATTACAATTTTATCCCGTTGTCAGCGATATGATTTTAAGCGAATCAGTATTGAAACAATTACATCACGTATGCAGGAGCTAATGGAAGCAGAGGGGATAGCAGTAGAAGAAAAAGCTCTTCGTTATGTGGCTAAAACTGCAGATGGTTCTATGCGAGATGCATTAAGTTTGTTGGATCAGTGCATTGCTTTCCATTTCGGAAAAGAATTGACCTATGACAAAGTTTTGGATGTATTAGGGGCTGTTGATACAGAAGTATTCAGTAAACTTTATCGTCAAGTGCTGGAAAAAAATGTTTTAGGCTGCATTAATTTATTAGAAGATATTATCATGCAAGGAAGGGAATTAACGCAGTTTGTTTCTGATTTTTCCTGGTATATGAGGAATTTGCTTTTGGTAAAAACTTCTGATAATATGGAGGATGTGATCGATGTTTCCAGTGAAAATTTGGAACGTTTAAAAGAAGAAGCCGGTAAAACAGATATGGAAACCATTATCCGTTATATTCGAATTTTTTCGGAACTTGCTGCTAAGATGAAATATGCAACACAGAAAAGAATTTTATTGGAAGTAGCATTGATAAAATTATGTACCCCAGCTATGGAAATTAAGCAGGATTCTTTAATAGACCGTATCCGTGCCGTGGAAGAAAAATTGGAACAGGGCGTGGTAGCAGTTGCAACATCAAATACGAGTGTAGTAAATCAGGTACAAGATGTAAATCAACCTAAACCGGAAGTTCCGAAAGCGATTCCTGAAGATGTAAAGCGGGTAGTGCAGAAATGGTCCGGTATTGTAGCTAATACAGAAATGCCAATGAAATCATATTTAAGCAATCGATTTACCAAATTAAGTTTAGGCGGTGATAATAAGCTTATGATGGTGGTGGAAGATGGTGTTGCTTCGGATTATTTAAAACAGGACGAATGTAAAGAAGCAATCGAGCGTTTAATCGAGAATTCTATAGGTAAACATGTAGAAATTTCCATACAGGTATTAGAAGCAGGTAGGCAATTTGAAAGAAACTATATTGATCTGACCAAGATCGTTAATATAGAAATAGAAGAAGAGGATTAAAAGGAGAATTTAAAATGGCTAAAAGAGGTGGATTCCCAGGTGGTATGCCTGGTAATATGAATAATTTGATGAAACAAGCGCAGAGAATGCAGCGTCAGATGGAGGAAAATCAGAGAGAATTAGAAGCAAAAGAATTTACAGCGAAAGCCGGTGGCGGAGCTGTTGAAGTAACTGTAACTGGTAAAAAACAGGTTACCAATATTGTTTTATCTCAGGATGTAGTAGATCCGGACGATATCGAAATGTTACAGGACTTGATTATGGCAGCAACAAATGAAGCTATGAAAATGGCAGATGATGCCAGTGCTAATATGATGAGCCAGATGACAGGTGGTTTTGGCGGAGGATACCCATTCTAATGGATTTGTATAGCGGACATATTAACAAATTAATTGAAGAACTGAGTAATTTACCGGGGATTGGTGAAAAATCAGCTTCTCGTTTAGCTTTTCATTTGATTAATATGCCAAAAGCAAAGGTGGAACGATTGGCGAACACTATAATATCCGCAAAGGAACATGTGCAGTATTGTAAAGAATGCTACACTTTAACAGATCAAGAATTATGTCCCATTTGTGTCAATGAAAAAAGAGACCATTCTACCATTATGGTATTGGAGAATACCAGAGATTTGGCTGCTTATGAAAAAACAGGGAAGTACGAGGGTGTTTACCATGTTTTGCATGGGGCGATTTCACCCATGATAGGTGTAGGTCCCAATGATATAAAATTGAAAGAGCTATTGCAACGATTACAAGGGGATGTAAAGGAAGTAATTATTGCAACCAATTCCAGTCTGGAAGGAGAAACCACGGCAATGTATATTAGTAAGCTGATCAAACCAACAGGGGTAAAGGTTACTAGAATTGCTAGTGGAGTTCCTGTGGGAGGAGATTTGGAATATATTGATGAGGTTACATTGCTCCGAGCGTTAGAAGGACGTATCGAGCTATAAAAGGATAAAGAGGAGGTAATAAGATGCAAAAAAGAAGTTTTGGAACAACAAAAGATGGTCAGGAAGTATTTTTGTTTTCCTTGGAAAATAAAAATGGTGTAAAAGCTGAAGTAACCAATTTTGGTGCTAATTTAGTTAATTTGTTTGTTCCGGATAAAGATGGCAATGTAGAAGATGTTGTTTTAGGGTTTGATACGGTATCCGGATATGAAACAAATCCAAGTTTTTTTGGTGCAGTGATTGCGCCAAGTGCAAATCGTATTGGCGGTGCAAGCTTTGAGTTAAATGGACAAACTTATTTTCTGAAAAAAAATAATGGAGAAAATAATCTTCATAGTGACGAAGAATTAGGTTCTCATAAAAAGGTTTGGGATTATGCAGAAGGAAATAATAGTGTCACCTTTACATTAAAAAATTTTGACGGAGAATTAGGATTCCCAGGAAACAAAGAATTTAAGGTTACTTATTCTTTGGATGAAGAAAATGGATTAAAAATCAGTTATGAAGCAAGTAGTGATAAGGATACTATTATTAATCCAACAAATCATTCCTATTTTAATTTAAAAGGTCATAAAGAAGGAACAATAGAGGATCATAAGATTACTTTATTAGCTTCTAATTTTACTCCAGCAGATCCAACATCTATTCCGTATGGAGATATCGTTTCTGTAGAAGGAACACCGATGGACTTAAGACAAGAACTTGTGATAGGAGAGAAAATTGATTCGGACTATGATCAGTTAAACTTCGCAGTAGGATACGATCATAACTGGGTAACTGATGATTATCAAGGACAGGTACGTAAAATTGCTACTGTAAAAGCACCTGATGATATACGAGTTATGGAGGTTTACACAGATTTGCCGGGAGTGCAATTCTATGCAGGAAACTTTATTGATTCTCAAAGTGGAAAAGCAGAAGCGACATATGGAAAGCGTAGCGGGTTATGTTTAGAAACACAGTGTTATCCTGATTCCATTCATAAACCAAACTTCCCATCTGTGGTTTATGGTCCGGGCAAGGATTATCAATCAACAACTATTTATAAATTTGTATAATTTTATAAAGTAATAATCTTTAGGGGTTGTTGCAAAAAACAGTGAAGGATTTTGTATATCTGAATTGTAATGCAGAGAGATATATTAAATAGGAAAATCTGTAACTGGTCTTTTGTAATACCCCTTTTTTATTTATTAGAAAGAGATTTTTGCAATTGAAAAATTAATAATTAGATAAAATGTCGAAAAAAAGTAATTATCTAAAGACAGAATATGACATAAATCGAAAGACCGTAATGATATATTGAAAAGAAAAAGGCGGTGAAGGTTATGTCTAGAATGAACCAAGTAATATTAATGGGTGAAATCAGGGAAGATATACATATATATATTGAAGATTATGCCTATACATACCTAAAAAAACAAAAAGAAAATTTAAAAGCAAAATATTTTTTGTATGGAGAAAGAGAACAAGGGGAACATAACGAGAAAATATATATTTATGGAGTTAGTGAGAAACCTAAATTAGAACAGACCTATTTTAAAGAATACTATCCGGTGGGTTTTTTGAAAATAAAGGAAGAAAAAGCATTTTGGATATCTTTAAAAGGGGAAGAAGTGGAAATAACAGGATGCTATATTTTTTATGCACCCAATCAAGCAATGCAGGAATATTTAGTTGATCATCAAGTGGGAGAAACAGAAGAGAAAAAAGATGATCTCAAAAAAAGAGAAGTAAAAGAAAAATATTTTGTAAGACAGGAAGACTATATTCCGATACGAACAAAAAAAGTTAAAACTTCAGATTTTCAAAATGAAAAATTTATGTTGCCTATCAGTGGTATTGTAATAGCTGTATTAATTTTAGTTGTGATTTCCACACCAAACGGAAGAAAAAAAGTGGAAATATTAAAGGAAGTAATGGCTCAAACCATATCACAAGTGGATATAAAGGAGGAGCTTGTGATAGAAGAAATTAATATAAATAATGAAAAAGAAGAAAAAGATTCTCGGATAGAGGAGCAGGATAGCATATCACAAGAGGAGAAAATAAAAGAAGTTATGCAGGAGGAAGGTGATCCTAAGGAAGAAGAAGTCATATCGGAAGAGTTAGAGATTTCGAAAGATGAAGAAGATGGATTGGAAGAAAAAATGCAAGAATATATTATACAAGAAGGAGATACACTTGTAGGTATATGTAAAAATAGATATGGAACTACTGCGAAAATGAAAGAAGTATGTGAAATTAATGGTATAGAAGATGCAGACTATATTGCTCCGGGACAAAAAATATATTTACCTTAAAAAATTTGTGGTATAATGGGTGCACTTAGTGGTTTTCAAAATGTGTTATAAAAAAGAAAACTTTGTGTAACAGTAAAATGCAAAAGATTGAGGGAATTATGGCAAGAATAAAGAATTTTGTTTCGCCTGCTCAAGGAAGAAACAGAAAGTTGGAATTTGAACATAAAATTAGGGCTTATAGAAGAGGCCGTGCAATGAAGATTATTTCTGTTACAACAATTGTAGCATTGATAATAGCAGCAATTGTATTTTTATGGAAAAATTCTGTATATACATCTTATACAGAAATTAGTTCTTTTCCAAGAGTAAGTAGTAGTAACAGTAGTTGCTTGAATCATAATGGACGGATTCTTTCTTATAGTAAAGATGGTATCAATTGTGTGGATACCAAGGGGAATATGATTTGGAATGAAACTTATCAGATGCAAAAACCAATTGTGGAAGTAAATGAAAATGCTGTTGCGGTAGGTGATTATGATGGTCATATTATTTATGTAATGGATGAGAAGGGTAAGGTAGGTGAAATAGATACCCACCTCCCAATAAAAGATTTGTGTGTTTCTAAGACGGGAATTGTTGCTGTGGTTTTAGAAGACCATAAAGTAACAAGATTAAATCTTTATAATGCAAAAGGGAAAGAGTTGGTAAAATCAGAATCCCGAATGAACCAGAATGGATATCCTATTGCAGTAGCTTTGTCTGATACAGGAGAAGTAATGGAAGTATCCTATCTGTATGTTGACAGTGGTACCATGAAATCCAGTGTAGCATTTTATAATTTTTCTGATGTGGGACAAAACAGCGTTGACAGATTGGTTAGTGGAAATGAATATGCAGATACGGTTGTGCCGTATATTGGTTTTTCGGGAAAGGATACTGCTTATGCTGTAGGGAATAATAGAATTAGTTTTTATCAGGGAGCAGACAAGCCTGTAAGTATTGCTGAGAAATTATTAAGTGAAGAAATACAGGCAGTGTATACCGGAGATGAATATGTAGGATTAATCTATATAGATACAACGGGAGCAGCATTATATCGTATGGATGTATATGACAAGAAAGGAAACCTTGTATTAAATCAGAGTATTGATATAGAGTATCAAAAAATATTGATACAAAAAAATAATATTGTAGTGTATAACAATACGGAATGCGTAATGTACAGTATGTCAGGAAAAGAAAAATACAGAGGTACTTTTGGAAAAAGTGTAAGTCTTTTAATCCCGGCAAATAAAATCAATAGATTTATTATGGTAACTTCGGATTCCATTGATATCATAGAATTAAATTAGGTATGGAAAGAAACAATGAACATAACATTACTTCTTATTATATTTATTTTTATACTTGCTATTGTGCATGGATTTAAAAAAGGATTCACAAAAGAAATATCTGCTTTAATTTCTTGGGCAGTAACTTTGTTTGTGATGTCACTTATTATAATGCTATATAGTAGTTTTCGTAGTAGCGAAGGTAAAAACATAATTTTTACAATTATTTTTCTGATAGCAACAAGTGTAATTTATGCCCTTATACGTTTTGTTTTTAAACCAGCGAAAAGCATAGCTAAATTACCATTATTTCATTTTTTCGATCAATTATTAGGAATTGTTATAGGTGCGGCAGAAGGCTTAGTGATTGTATGGCTGATATATATATTGAATGAAAGTGGTGTTCTGGGGAATCTTGGAGAAATAATTCGGGAAGATACTGCAAGAAGTCAAATTCTTTCTTTCATATATGAATATAACTATTTGGTTAGGATTGCGGCAGGATTCTAGTGTATTATAATAAGAAACAACACATTATCTTGTGGTATAAAAAGATTTGAAAATAAAAGTCAAAAAAATATAAAAAATGTGTTGACAAAGAAATAAAGAGATGATAACATACAGTCTGTTGCGAAAGCAACGGACTTTTTCTTCCAAATCTAAAGAAAAAGTAGATAAAATTGTTTTAATAAAAAAACAAAAAAATAATTTAAAAAAGTTGT